>JBFFZG010000014.1:0-32704 GCA_041568735.1 Promineifilaceae bacterium (SeqCode) | reverse complement strand
GTTGGCCTCGACATCCTCGAGCCGGACGTGGGAAACGCCCTGACCGATTTCCTCGTCGGGGGTGAAGCAGAGGCGGATCCGGCCGTGGGGGATATCCGGGTGTTCGAGCAGGTAGCGGCCCAGGGACATCAGGATGGCGACCCCGGCCTTGTCGTCGGCCCCCAGGAGGGTTGTGCCGTCCGAAGTGACGATATCTTCCCCGATTTTTTCTTTCAGATAGGGAAACTGGGCGGGGTCGAGCACCAGGTCAGGGCTGCCGGGCAGGGTCAGGGGGCGGCCGTCGTAGCGGCGATGGACGATCGGCCGCACCCCGGCGCCGCTGAAGGCGGGGGAGGTATCGACATGGGCCCAGAAGGCAACGACCGGCGCCTGCTCGCAGCCGGCTGTGGCCGGGATGGTGGCGTAGACGACGGCATAATCGGTGATCTTCACGTCGGCCGCCCCCATCGCCTGCAGTTCATCGACCAGCAGGTTCAGCAGATCGAATTGTTTGGTGGTGCTGGGTACGGTGTTGGAGAATTCGTCGCTCTGGGTATCGATCCGCACGTAGCGGAGAAAGCGGTCTTCAAGGTCCTGGATGAGATCTGTCATAAGGTGTTCTGGAAAGATATCGTTCGGTCCGCGGGCCATGGTTGGGGGAGCGGCCGGGTACCGGAATGTATTATTCCCCAAATTTAGCCCAAAGCCCGGCGAACGCAAAGGGGCGAGGCCAACCCATCTCCATGATTGTATCTGGTGAGGAAAACGCCTAGGAGTGACGGATTTAGAATTAGATCCATTGGCGTTTGCCGCACCCCCAACCGCGTTTGCCGCACCCCTACCGATTCACCCCCACCGATTACGCCATTTTCGCGGGTTATCGCGAATGTAGGCGCGAACCGCATGATAGGCCCTTTTATCGGGAATGATGCGGTCGTCATACCCTCGCTGCCACAGCCGTGCCGGCGTCTGGGGGTCAATTCTATGAATTCGTTTTGCTACCAGTGATTTCAACGTCCCCACGGCGGTGCTGATCGAGCAGTCATTGGCCTCACTGGTATTCTTGATCAGGATAAAGTGCAGGTGATCCGGCATGATGACCCATTCATCCAGAGAGAAACCGGTGAATTTGGGCAGATTGGGCAGGCTGGTCAGCGCATACCGGGCGATTATTCGGTAATCGGGGTTTGTGAATAAATGCCGCCGCTGGTGCTTGACGATTATGATGAAATAGGTGACGGCCCGGCTGTCGTTCCAACCCGGCCGGCGCGGCGGATTATTTCGGCGTCTTTTCATGTTGACCTCCCTCACCCTTTAAGGTTAGACCAAAACCAGGCTGAAAAAATCCCAATTTCCCGGACTTCGCCCCCCCGCCGCCCAACCAACCCGAGGGGGTAAAGAAAAGCCCGGTCGGTCGTTTTTTCGCGAAGGCCGGTTCTCGTAGGAGTGAGCCGAGACCCCGACGTGCGGGAGACGTGCGGAAGTTTCGTTAAGCGAGGTTGATCTGGTCGCCGAGAGGCTGGGGGAGGCGGGGACTCGTTCGAGGCAGCGACGTGGGGGGGCTGTCGTTAAGTGAAGTTGATCTGGTTGCTGCCTCGCCCTTACAATAAGTGGGTGTTTTCATATGTGTCGAAGATATTGCCGCTCTTTTTTTACCCGTTGGGGCTGGCGGCGCTGCTTCTGGCGGTGGTGGTCGCGGCCGATCTGTGGGGAGGACGCCGGACGTGGCGCACCGGCCTGACTGCGGCCGCCCTGCTCCTGCTGTGGCTGGGCGGCAACCACGGGGTTGCCCATGGCCTGATCGGCGGGCTGGAGCGGAAGTTCGCGGTGGTTGAGGCTCCGCAGGCCGAGGTCATCGTCGTGCTGGGGGGAGCCACGCGGCCGCCGTTTCCCCCCCGCCCGCTGCCGGAAGTCAGCGAGGAGGGGGACCGCCTGATCTACGCGGCCGAGCTGTACCGGATGGGAGCGGCTCCACGAATCCTGGTCAGCGGGGGCCGCATCGGCTGGCTGCGCGGGGGCGGCCCGGAAGAAACGGAAGCGGCCGATATGACCGCCCTCCTGACCCGACTGGGGGTGCCGGAGACGGCCATCTGGCAGGAACCCCTGGCGGAAAACACCTATGAAAATGCGCTGTACAGCCGGGCGCTGCTGGCCGAAAAGGGGATCGACCGGGTCATCCTGGTCACATCGGCCTTTCACATGCCGCGGGCGGTGGCCGTGTTTGAGAAGCAGGGGTTCGAGGTGATTCCCGCGCCGACCGATTTTTTCACAGCCGGATCGGCGGTGGATGTCACCACCGCTCCCGACCAGCTGGCCGCCCGCATCTACTATTTTCTGCCCCAGAGCGAGCAGCTTGAAATTACCACGATCGCCTTAAAAGAATACCTCGGGCGGGTCATTTACCGGCTGCGCGGCTGGATTTGAGGCCGGTCAATCGCCCTGCAGCGGGAGCCGGTAGCTCGACCAGGCGATCTCATTTTCCCAGATCTGGACGGTGAGCGCGGCCAGGTTCGGGGCCTGGATGCGGCCGGCCAGGGTCTCCGCCAGGATGCGGCTGAAGTGTTCGATGCTCGGGTTCAGCCCGGCGAACGCCGGCTGATCATTGAGGGTTTGATCCCGGTAGGCCGCCACGACCCCCTCCAGGTGCGCCTCGATGTCGACGATATCGACGAGGTAGCCATGCCGGTCGAGGGTCGCCCCTTCCAGCTGGAGCTCGACGACGTAGTGATGGCTGTGCCACTCATTTTCAGCGCCCCAATCCCCGCCGACCAGGTAGTGCTGGGCGACAAAATCGCGTTTGACGGATACGGTGTACATGCTGTGTCCTCATCCAGGAAGATCCTGGGAATTTTTGAATTATTTTGCAAACGATTGAAAAATGACAAAAAAAGCCGCCAGGTTTCCCGCCGCGTTTTCAGTTAGGCTGGTAGATAGGTAAAAACAGTTTGCAGCGCCTCCTCCGGGCGCCGATCGAGCAGGTCATAAAGGGCCGGCGCCTCGGGTAGCGGGCGGCGGTGGGTGATCAGGCGGGCCGGTCGCAGCCGGCGAATCATCTCCCAGGCGACGTCGAGCCGGCGCGCTTGGGTCCAGCGGCCGCGCCAGCGCGGATGGAGCTGGCTGACCTGGCTGCTGATCAGCCGCAGGTGGCTGCGGTGAAAGCGGCCGCCCAGATCGATGGTCGCCCGCTTGTCCCCATACCAGGAGCCGATCAGCACGCGGCCGTCGAAGCCGGTGTGGGCGATGGCCAGGTCAAGGGCCGCCGGATCGCCGGAGAGCTCGAAGGTCAGGTCGGCCTCGCCCAGGGCGGCCGCCGGCGATTCGTCGGGGGCGAAGGCGGCCGTTCCCCCGAGGGCCAGGGCGGTTTCTCGCCTCAGGGGGTAGCGGTCGACGCCGATGAGCGCCGCCAGCGGCAGGTCGGCCAGCAGCGCGGTCGTCAGCAGGCCGACGATGCCGAGGCCGAGGACCAGAACTCGCTCGCCGATGACCGGCCGTCCGTCCATGACCAGCGACACGGCTGTTTCCATGTTCGGCAGAAAGAGGGCATTTTCCAGGTCGATATCGGGTGGGATCGGGATGAGCCCCGCCTGCGGCGCGGTGAAATGACTCTGGTGGGGGTGGAAGGCGAAGACCAGCCGGTCCAGCCAGGCCGGGTCGGCCCCGGGGCCGGCCGCGATGACACGGCCGGCGGCGGCGTACCCGAAGCGGAGTGGATAGCGCCCGCTCTCGCCAGCCAGCGCTTCGATGGTGCTGTCGAGCGGCAGTCCGGCCGGGAGCTGCCCCCGGTAGGCCAGCAGCTCGGTGCCTGCGCTGACGGCCGAGCGATGGGTTTCGACCAGGAGTTCGCCCGCGCCCGGCACCGGGCGCGCCATGGTCTGCACCGAGATCTGGTAGGGCGCTTCAAAAATCAGGGCTTCTGGCATGGGGCTTGCGGGCAGCGGGTCGAGGCGGCGGCCGTCGCGGAGTGTGCCCTAACGGGCCAGCTCCCCCCAGACGACGAGGTCGTTTTCAAACTGCCGGTGCTGCGGTTCGATGAACTGCATCCCGGGCTGATGTCCACCCAGCAGGTGATATCCCCCCATCAGCCGCAGGGCGATGGTGACGATCGCCTGGTCGGCCAGCCGCTCCCGCAGGAAGCTGCGAATGACGGTCGCGCCGCCTTCGACCATCAGGCTCTCAATTCCCCGGGCATGGAGGGCGGACAGGAGCGGCAGGAGGGCGACCCGGCCGCAGTCGTCGGCCGGCAGCGGCAGAATCATGGCCCCGGCCCGCTCAAGAGCGCGGCATTTATCCTCCGGGGCCCCGGCCAATGTGGCTATGATCGGGTAGGGCGGTCCAGCGAGCAGGCGAGCGGTGATCGGCATGCGCAGGCGGCTGTCGAGAATAACCGGCATCGGATCGGGGCCGGCGATATGTCGAACGTTCAGGCGCGGATCATCGCTGAGGACGGTTTCGATGCCGACGAGGATGCCATCGTGCCTGGCGCGCAGCCGGTGGGTTAGCTCGAGGGACGACGGGCCGCTGATCACCGTCGGCTGCCCGCGCTGCGTGCTGATGGCGCCGTCGAGGGTCTGGGCGTAGCTGAGCGTGACGCGCGGCCGGCCGTTAGCGGCCGCCCACGCCGGAGCGCCGGCCAGCAGGTCCAGCGGCGTTGGGTTCCCGGCCACGCCCGCCCCCGGCCGCTCACCGCGCAGCAGGGCCCCATTCAGGTTGAGCAGATGGCGCATACGGGCAACTTTGGTGCGCAGATAGGCCAGCGATTCAGATGTGAGCTGGGTGGCTACCACCGGCACGCGCTGGCTGACCTGGACGTGGTGCTGGGTCAGGCTTTCGATCTTGGCCGGATTGTTGGTAATGAGCTGCACCCGGTCGAGCCCCAGATCGTTCAGCATCAGCGCGGCCACGGTGTAATCCCGTTCATCGGCCGCGTGTCCCAGGGCCAGATTGGCATCGACCGTGTCAAACCCTTCATCCTGAAGGTTGTAGGCGCGCAGCTTCTCCGTCAGGCCGATCCCGCGCCCTTCCTGACGCAGGTAGAGAATGACCCCGCGCCCTTCCTGGGCGATGAGTTCAAGCGCCCGCTGGAGCTGCTCCCCGCAGTCGCAGCGCAGGGAGCCCAGAACATCCCCGGTGAAGCACTCGGAATGAATGCGCACGAGCACGTTTTCCCGTCCCTGCACGTCGCCCATCACGACCGCCAGGTGTTCTTTATCATCGACATTGGATTGGTAAACGGCCAGTTGAAATTCGCCGATATCCGTGGGGATGCGAGCGCTGGCTTTGCGGGTAATCATTAGCGTTGACAGCATCGAGTCCAATCCTTTACCAGCCCGAAGTCCCCGGTGCGCCCTTGAAGGGGCCGATGATATTTTGCGTGATCCAACCGCCGTAGAACCCGCCAGGCTGGGGCACAACCTGTTCCCCGTCAACATAACAGGCGTCCATCGGCCCGGCATAGAAGGCGACGTGATTTTTCAGGGGGGCGAAGGCGGGCGAAGGAGCGGGATAGCCCCAGGCGGCCCGCTCGACCTGCCGGCCGTTGGCCGATACGGTGAAATAGCGGGCCGCCCCCTTCCATTCGCAGAGCGAGCTTCCGGCGGCCGGGAGCAGGCAGGCGAGGTCGATATCCTCATCCGGAATGTAGTATGTGGGGGGATGACTGGTTTCCAGGACGCGATAGCCGCGCCGCGAATCGGCGATGGTCACCCCCTGGAAAATGACCTGGAGGTGGCGGGTGTTTTTTTCCAGTCGTGGGGGACGCGGATAATCCCAGACGGATTCTGTTTTTGGGTCTGGGGAAACACGGCGGCGTTCCATGATGGACCTCTTCCACAAGGTTGGTGCGGCCGGGGGTTCAGGTGGACCAGTCTTTCCTGGCAGTCTTCTCGAAAGGGTATTCCGTGAGGGGCATGTCAGCGGGGGTGAACCCGGAAAAACCCGGCTTGCTCCTAATTTGTCCGGACGCAGTAATGTTACCCCACATTACGGAAAAATCATTTGAAGTGGATTGGAAACCCGTGGATCGCCGCTAAATTGACCGGACAGAGGTCATGTCGCTCCCTCTCGATGCTGCCGGATATGGTCGTTGACCGCTTCCAGCAGCAGCCTGGGCTTCCCATTAAACCGCTCCCAATCGATTTCCCGACGGGCGATCTGCAGCAAAATATCGGTCAGGGCGGCGTTCACGGGGGCCGGCACGCCGACCTCACGGGCGACTCGGAAGACGGCGCCATTGTGATAGAGAACCTCATTTTTACTCTTACCGGCGGCCAGATCGATCTGAAAGGAGGGCATTTTCGAACCGCGGCCGCCGGCCACCACCCGCTTCAGGAGCGGGTAGCGCAGGAAATCAGGGAGCCGGTTGACCGCATACTGGAGCCGGCGCACCGGCGAGCCGGGCAGGTCGATGACCGGGATTTTTTTTGTTTTCATGACCAGGAGCGCCTCGCGGAGCATGCGCAGCTCGAGCTCGTAGAGCGGCCGATACCGGTACAGGACACCCGGCGGCCGGTTTACGATGGCCGCGGTGGCGTTCCCCACCATGTTAATCAAGGCCTTGGACCACTTCAAGGACTGGTAATTTTTAATCGGCACCGCCTGCAGGCCCGTCCCGTCCACCAGGCTGGCCAGCGCCTGGTGCGCCCGATTATTCTTTCCCGTCAGGGTGGCGAAGGCCACCCCGCGATCGCCGCGCTCTTCGACCAGGTTGAGGTTGGAGTCATAGCTGACCGGAGTCGTCAGGGAGCCGGCGATCAGCTTCTCCGCGCCAAACTGCTGGACCAGCGGCAGCTCGACATTAATCCCGTTCTGCAGTGTGACCACCGTGGGCGGATCAGGACAGAAGGCAACCATTTCATTGATGGCGGCCGGCAGATCATAGGATTTCATCGCCAGGACCAGGTAGTCATAGGGCTGGCCGCTTTCCTCGGCCAGAACCAGCCCCTGCCGGAGCGTGGCGGCCACCGCCGGCCGGACATGGATCCGCTCACCACTGGACCGGATGATCGTCAGTCCCTGCTGCTGCAGGGCCTCGGCCCCCGACCGGGTGACCAGGGTGACGTCGTGTCCGCCGTGAGCCAGGAAGCCGCCGACGTAAGAGCCGACCGCCCCGGCGCCAAAAATCAGAAATTTTTTCATAAGTCCATCTGTCACTTTACTTCAGCCTGTGGCAAAATTTACAATTTATCCGGTCCTGGCCCAACGTGGCTGGGCCGGCCCGAATGACCTTAAGTCTGGACTGAACTGGCCGCCGTCGAAGCCAGGTGGGCGCCGATGAATTCCGGGCGTCCGCGCAGGAATTCAGCCGTGGGCAGTGGTTTTTTCCCTTCGAGCTGCAGCTTCTCGACGACCAGGAGCCCGCGGCCGCAGCGGACGGCGGCCGTCTCCCCCAATGAGATGACCGTTCCCGGAGCCGCCGCCGGCTGCCCGCCGGCTGCCGCCGGATGGGCGGCCAGGATCTTGATCTGCCGCCCCAGCCAGGTGGAAAAGGCGCCGGGCCAGGGGGTCATCGCCCGCACCCGGCGGTCGAGCGCTTCGGCCGGCTCGTCCCAGTTGAGCTGCCCGTCCTCCTTGTGGATCATCGGCGCGTAAGTCGACGCGGTCTCGTCCTGCGGAGTTGGGATGAGGCGGCGGTGCAGGAGATCGTCCAGATGGGCGGCGATCAGGCGGCCGCCCAGCGCCGCCAGCCGGTCATGGAGAGTGGCGGCCGTTTCCCGCGGCGCGATTGGCAGGGCTTCCCGGACCAGGATCGGCCCGGTGTCGAGCCCGGCATCCATCTGCATCAGGGTAATGCCGGTTTGGTGGTCGCCCGCCAGTAGGGCGTACTGGATCGGCGCGGCGCCGCGCCAGCGGGGAAGGAGTGAGGCGTGGATGTTGACGCAGCCGAGCGGAGGCAGGTCGAGCACATGCGGCCGCAGGATCTGCCCAAATGCGGCGACGACGATCAGGTCGGGCGCCCATTCTCGCAGGGGGGCGGCCGCCTCCGGCCGGCGCAGCGAGGCCGGCTGGTAAACCGGAAGGCCGGCCGCCAGGGCGGCTTCCTTGACCGGCGGCGGCTGGACGTTTCGGCCGCGGCCGGCCGGCCGGTCCGGCTGGGTGACGACCCCGACCAGCTGCCCGGAGGCGACCAGGTTTTCCAGCGCCGGCACGGCGAAATCCGGCGTGCCCATGAAGATAATTCTGGCCATGGCCCGGATTCTAACATGGTTGTCATAATGTGTAAATTGCGCTGGTTTACATCCGGCAGATCCACAGCGGCAGCGCCCCGAAAAAAATCAGGCCCGGCCTGTCCTTGCTTGACGCTCCAGAGGGGGTATGATAGACTACTTTATGTCTATTTGCCCATTTGTTCGGGACGGCTAAAGCCGCTTTTCTACCCGGCATTTTAGGCAGAAACCCGGCGTAACGGATCCCTTATTCACCTGACTCGACGGGGCGGTTTCCCAGCGAGAGAGCAGCCCCGGGCCATGGAGAACCCGATGAACAGACCAATCCGGACCATACGCGGCTTTTATCCCCTTTTGCTTTTTGCGTCCCTCTTTATCCTGACCGCCTGCGAACTCCCCGCCCAGCGCACTGACCCGATTCAGCTGGACACCAACACTCAGGTGCAGATCCCGGTTGTCGACCCGAATTTGCAGCCGGGCTTCGATCCGGCGGCGCAGCCGGGTGGGCAGGAGGGATATCCGGCGCCGGGCATCGACCAGACGCCGGTCATCACCCCCACCACCGGGGATCAAACCACCGCGCCAGAAGGGGGCGTTGAGCTGGAACCGGCGGTCCCGGCCGAGGCGGCCCCCGGTGGGGTATACGTGGTGCAGCCCGGTGATACCCTGGGACAGATCGCCCAGCGCTTTTCGGTCTCGATTCAAGATATCGCCGCGGCCAACGGGCTGGTCAATATCCATGCCCTGGATGTGGGACAGGAGCTGACGATCCCGGCAGCCGGCTTCGCCGAGCAGCAGAGCGGGGGAGATGCCTCGGTGGAGCGCATTCACATCGTCCAGCAGGGGGAAAACCTCTACCGGATCGGGCTGCTTTACGGATTCACCATCGAGGAGCTGCGCGCTTACAACAACCTGGTTAACCCGAACAGTCTGGACGTCGGCCAGGAACTCCGGATTCCAGCAGCTCCTTAACGGCGAGATTTCACTCAGAACGATCGTGCAGCCGGGGTAAACACTGCCCCGGCTTTTTTTGCGGCGGCGGCCCCCCGGCCCGGCCGTTGACGATTCAGCCGGCCTGCGGGAAAATGGCTCCTACACCCCCGGCGTGATTCTCACCGACCAGGAAAGGATCACCCCTTCAACAGGAGAATCTGATGGCGGAAAATAACCAGGATAAAGAAAATAACGGGGAAGATAAAAAAGGAGATCAGACCAAACCGGCTCCCCCCGTAGATGAAATTGTCGAAACCAGCCACACGATCACGCTTAACGGGGTGGAAATTCCCTACACCACCACAACCGGCCGCATCGTCCTGAAAGAGGAAAAAGATAAGGAAGGGCACCAGCCCAAGGGGCAGGTCTTCTTCATCGCCTACACCCGCGACGATGTCGAAGACCGCCATCGGCGGCCGATTACTTTTTCCTTCAACGGCGGCCCAGGCTCTTCCTCGGTCTGGCTGCACCTGGGCCTTCTTGGGCCCCGGCGGGTGCCGGTAAGCGGCGACGATACCCCCCTGCCACCCCCTTACGCCCTGGTGGACAACGAGTTTTCCCTGCTTGACCACACCGACCTGGTCTTCATCGACCCGGTGGGAACCGGCTACAGCCGGGCGGTCGAAGGCGAGAAGAACGAGCAGTTTTGGAGTTTCACCAAGGATATCGAATCGGTCGGGGAGTTCATTCGCCTGTACACTTCCCGCTACCGGCGCTGGTCCTCCCCCAAATTTTTAATCGGTGAAAGCTACGGCACGACCCGGGCGGCGGGCCTGGCGGGCTTCCTGCAGGAGCGGCACGGGATGTTCCTCAACGGTATCATGCTCGTGTCCTCGATTCTCAATTTTCAGACCGCTCGCTTTGAGCCGGGCAACGATCTGCCGTACGTGCTCTTTCTGCCGGCCTACGCGGCGACCGCCTGGTATCACGGCCGGGTGGCGGATGCCTACCGGCAGATGCCGCTGCCGGATTTCCTGGCCGAGGTCGGCTCGTTTGCCGAGGGGGATTATCTGCTGGCCCTGATGAAGGGCGATCGGCTGCCGGCCGACCGGCGGGCCGATATTCTGCAGCTGCTGAGCGCCTTCACCGGTCTCTCCCAGAACTACCTCGAGCAGACCAACCTGCGCATCAATATTCACCGCTTCGTCAAGGAGCTGCTGCGGGACGAGGGGAAGACGATCGGCCGGTTCGACAGCCGCATCGTCGGCTACGACCGGGATGAGGCGGGGGAGCGGCACGAGCACGATCCGAGCTATGACATCGTGCAGGGACAGTACACCGCCTGCTTCAACGACTACGTGCGCTCCGAACTCAAGTTCGAGAGCGACCTGCCGTATGAAATTATCAGCATGAACGTCTTTCCCAACTGGAAATACGACAAACAGCAGAACCAGTACGCCAACACGGCCGAAACGCTGCGCGGGGCGATGACGGCCAATCCCTATCTCAAGGTTCTGGTGGCCAACGGCTACTACGACCTGGCGACCCCCTTTTTCGCCACCGAGTACACCTTCCATTCGATGGGGCTGAAGCCCCACCTGCGGCAGAACGTGACGATGACCTACTACCCGGCCGGTCACATGATGTACATCCACCGGCCGTCGCTGGAACGACTGGCGGTCGATCTGCGCGCCTTTATCACCTCGGCGCTGCCGGAATGAGAGGAGCCGGCCGCCCGGCTCCCACGGTCGGGGTTAATTCAGGCTGAACCCCGGGTTCGACTCCTGGTTCTGCTGGCCGGCCCACTGCATCGTGTAGAGGTTGTAGTACCGGCCGCGCCGCGCCAGGAGCTCTTCGTGGCTGCCCATTTCGACGACCTGGCCCCGATCGAGGACGACAATCAGGTCCGATTTGACGATCGTGTTGAGCCGGTGAGCGATGACGAAGCTGGTCCGGCCGCGCAGCAGCTTTTCCAGCGCCTTCTGAATCTGCTTTTCCGTGGCGGTGTCGACGCTGCTGGTCGCCTCGTCGAGCACCAGGATGCGCGGATCGGCCAGCAGGGCCCGGGCAAAAGAGAGGATCTGCTTCTGACCGACGCTCAGGTTGACACCGTTTTGACCGACGTCGGTTTGATAGCCCTCCGGCAGATTGGCGATGAAATCATCCGCCCCCACCGCCCGCGCCGCGGCGATCACTTCGTCATCCGTGGCTTCGAGCCGGCCGTAGCGGATATTGTCCAGGATCGATCCCGAAAATAAATAGGTGTCCTGCAGCACCACGCCGAGCTGCTCCCGCAGGCTGGCGGCGGAGACCTCGCGTACGTCGTGGCCGTCGATCAGTACACGGCCGCCGGTCACGTCGAAGAAGCGGGCCAGCAGCCGGATGATCGTGCTTTTTCCCGCGCCGGTTTCCCCGACCAGGGCGATCTGCTGCCCGGGCCGGGCCTCGAGAGAGATGTCCTGCAGGACCGGTTCCTCCGGTTTGTAGGCGAAATCGACGTGCTCGAAGCGGACATGGCCGGTGATCGCAGGCAGGGCCGGTGCGTCGGGCTCGTCGAGCAGGTCGGGCTTCTGGTCGAGCAGGGCAAAAATCCGCTCGCTGGAGGCCATCGTCGCCTGGAAGACGTTGTAGCGCATCGCCAGCTCCCGGATCGGCTCGAAGAAGCGCTGGACGTAGAGGACGAAGGCGATCAGTACGCCGGCCGTCAGCGATTCGCCAAGGACCAGCGACCCGCCGTAGACCACCACGAGAGCGGCTGACAGGGAGCCTAAAAAGTCGACACCGGGGAAAAAGAGAGCGGTCAGGCGGGTGGCCCGGATATTGGCGTTTCGGTAGGACCGGTTCAGGGTGTCGAAAAATTCAAAATTTTCATCTTCCCGGGTGAAGCTCTTTGTGACCCGGATGCCGGAAATCGACTCGTTGAAATAGCCGGTAATGATAGATGAGCGGGCGCGCGCGGCCCGGTAGGCAGCCCGCACGCGCACCCGCCAGAGATTGGTGATGATCACCATGATGGGCAGAACGCTGAAGCTGAGGAGGGCCAGCCGCCAGTTCATGACCATCATGGCGGTGACGATGCCGATCAGGCCGAAGAAGGAGCGGAACAGGCCGGTGATCGACCAGGTGATGAAGTCCTGCAGGACGGTGACATCACCGAGCAGGCGGCTCATCATGCGGCCGACGCTGTAGCCGTAGTGGAAATTGAGCGAAAGCTCGTGCAGGTGGCGGAAAAGATGGCTGCGCACGTCGGCCACCACGCCGGTTCCGACGAAGGCCATGATGGCGATGCGCGCCCGGTTGGTGAGCCATTCGGCCACGGAGGCCACGATGAAGGCGATCGTCCAGAAACGGAGCTGGCTCAGACTGCCGGCGCCGATGCCGTCGTCAACCGCCCGGCCAATCAGCCAGGGCTCCGCCACGCCGAGCAGGGAGGAAATGGTAATAAAGAGGATCGACAGAATGAGCTGCCGCCGGTAGGGTTTGACGTAGCCGAAGAGGCGCACCAGCAGGCGGCTGTCGTACTGGCCAATTTCGTTTTCTTCTTCCGGCAGCAGATCCTTCAGCCGGTCTTCCCGGCGTTTGCGCCAGGCCGAGGGGGGAGCGGTCGCAGTCATAGACGAATCGTTTCCAATATGAATCAGCCGGATCGCTTTGCGGTGCCAGTGATCTGCAGCTCTTCCTGGTCCTTCAGCTGCATATCGTAAATCTGCCGGTAGAGGCCGTCATGATCGAGCAGCTCGGCGTGGGTGCCGCGCTCGATGATCCGGCCGTGGTCGAGCACGAGAATGAGATCGGCGTTTTTGAGGGTGAGCAGCCGCTGGGCGATGACAAAGGTCGTGCGCCCCTCCATCAGGGTCTGTAGGGCCTGCTGAATGTAGTATTCCGTCTCCGTGTCGACGCTGCTGGTGGAATCGTCGAGGATCAGGATGCGGGGATCGGCCAGGAGGGCGCGGGCGATGGCGATGCGCTGTTTTTGCCCGCCGCTGAGGGTGACTCCCCGCTCGCCGACCAGGGTCTGGTAGCCTTCGGGAAACCCGGAGATGAAATCATGGGCATGAGCGGCCTGGGCCGCCCGTATGATCTGTTCGAGCGAGGCGTTGGTCCGGCCGTAGGCGATGTTTTCGGCGATCGTATCGCTGAAGAGAAACGAATCCTGGAGCACCATGCCGATCTGAGCGCGCAGACTGTGCAGCGTCACCTCGCGAATATCCCGGCCGTCGACGAGAATCCGGCCGGCGGTGACGTCGTAAAATCGGGGAATCAGGTTGGTCAGGGTCGATTTTCCGGAACCGGTTGGACCGATCAGGGCGATTGTCTGGCCGGGATGGGCTTCAAACGCGATATCACGGAGTATCTCGCGTCCCTGCCGATAGCCGAACGCCACCTGGTCGAAAATCACGTGCCCTTCGACCGCTTCCAGCGCTTCGGCATCGGGCGCCGGCGCGAGTTCGTTGGGAATGTCCATGATTTCAAAGACGCGGCTCGAGGCCGATACGGCCGTGGCCGCCAGGTTGACCAGAAAGCCGACCCGCTGCACCGGCCCGTTTAACAGCAGCATGTAGCTGATCATGGCAAAGAGGGTGCCAACCGAGATCTGGCCGGACAGCGCCAGCGGTCCGCCAAACCAGAGCAGCAGCAGAATGCCGATCGCCACCAGGAAGGTCATCAGCGGCCAGTTGTTGGCCCAGACCGTGATGAGCTCAACCCGCTGGTGGAACCAGGCGTGGTTTTCGTGGTCGAATTTCGAGAGCTCATGCGGCTCACGGGCAAAGGCTTTGACCAGCTGGATGCCGGTCAGGCTTTCCTGCATCGTTTTCGACATCACCCCCATCTGCTCCTGGAGGGATTTAAAGAGACCCCGCACGACATGGCCAAAGCGGACGGCGATAATCGTCAGCAGCAGCATCGGGATGAGGGTCAGCAGGGCCAGCTGCCGGTTTTCGAGAAAGATGGCGATGATGACCCCGGTCAGCAGAATGACCGTCGACAACAGGTCGACGCTGCCGATGCCGATGAAGCGCTCCGTTTCATTGATGTCGCTGGTGGCCCGGCTCATCAGGTCGCCGGTATGGGCCCGGTCGTGGAATGAGAATGGGAGGGTCTGCACCGCCCGATAAAAGCCGTTGCGCAGATCGTAGGACACCTGGTGGGTCAGCCATTCGGCGAAGTAGAGCTGCATGAAGCTGGCGATCCCCCGCCCCAGCGCGACGAGGAGGATCAGCCCGGCCGACCAGACCAGGGCGGAAAGCTGGGCCTGCGCCAGGGCGCCGTCGATGGCATTTTTGATGATCTGCGGAATGAATAGGTTAAAGATCACGGCGACCAGCATGCCGAAGTAGGCCAGAAGCAGTTGTTTGCGATAGGGTTTGAGATAGGCAAACAGGCGGCTGTAGGCGGCTAGTCGATCTCGCATAAGAATCCTCATTCGGGGCAGGGCTGTTGCTCAAACTGCCAAGTCAATTAGGATAGCAGGAGGGTGTTAGATGGGCGTTTAAAAGGGGGAACAGGGAACGGGGAACGGGGAACAGGGGGTTTTGCCCGGTGATCGGGGGGGTGTTATACTGATTTTTGGGGGCGACAACCCCCGAAATTTGACCGCCGGCAGGGGTGACTACCTGGCTGAATTGCCGGTCGGGGAGAGCACCTGCCGGGCATTGATCGTTCAACTCAAAGGAGAGAATTGAAGATGAAAACGTTGCGTTTACTCCTGATGGTGGGGGTGCTGTTGTTGCTGGCGCTGGCGCTGCCAGCCTGTGGTGGGGGGCAGCAGCCGGCCGTCGAAGAAGGGGCGCCGACCGAGACCGGTGGGGAGACCGCCGGGCAGGAAGAAGCCCGTCCGACCATTATCCTGGTCGAAAATCCGTGGCCGGCTTCCGAGCTGAACGTGCGGGTGGCCCGTGAAATTCTGCAGAACGAACTCAACTATCCGGTGGAAATCATCGCCCTCGACGAAAATGTGCAGTGGGACGCCCTGGCCAGTGGAGATGCCGACGCCAGCCTGGAAGTCTGGCCGTCTGGTCACGGGGAGCGGATCGTGCAGTATATTGAGGAGCAGGGTGTTGTCGAAAACGGCGGCCGTCTCGGTCCGGAAGGGATCATTGGCTGGTTTGTGCCGACCTACGTGGTCGAGGAGCATCCGGAGCTGGCGTCGTGGGAAGGGTACGCCAACGCCGATCTGGCCGCGCTGTTCGCCACGGCCGAGACCGGCGAGAAAGGGCAGTTCCTGGCCGGGGATCCGTCCTGGGTGCAGTACGACGCCGATATCATCAAGAACCTGGGCATGAACCTGCAGGTCGTGACCGCCGGTTCCGAAGACGCCCTGCTGGCGGCCGTTTCGTCCGCTTATTCACGCCAGGAGCCGGTGCTCTTCTACTTCTATCAGCCGCACGCCGTCTTCAGCCAGTTTGACCTGACGCAGGTCGAGCTGCCGGTATACAGCGACGAGTGCTATGCCAACGCGGAAGGGGGCAGCGTGGCCTGCGCCTACCCGACGGACGAGCTGATGAAGATTTTCTCGGCCAAACTGGCGGAGAAGGCCCCGGAAGCGCACCAGTTCCTTGCGAACATGAACTACGACAACGCCGCGCAGATCGCCATGCTGGCCATGCTCGACGAGGGGATGTCCACCGACGAGGCGGCTGCGAAGTGGGTCGAGGATAATCGGACCGTCTGGGAGGGCTGGCTGCCTTAAAGGGGGAACGGGGAACGGGGAACAGGGAACGGGGAACAGGGAACGGGGAACGGGTCGTGTGACGCGGTTCGCCGCCTGTTCCACCTGATACCCGGGACAAGGGGAATGGGGAACGGGGAACAGGGAACAGGGAACAGGGAACGGGTCGTGTGACGCGGTTCGCCGCCCGTTCTGCCCGGAACTCGGAACTCGGAACTCGGAACTCGGTACTCGGAACTCGGTACTCGGTACTCGGTACTCCGAACCCGGTACTTATTCAGCCTGGGGCGGGATCAACCCGCCCCTTTTTAATGGATCAGGGGGAGCCTGACCAGAGATAGCGGGCTTTCGCATAGGCCTGCTCCCCCGCGCTGCGCCCCAGCTCCCGGCCGCGGATGTCGCCATCCTGAATGTGAATCCCGCCGTAAAGTCGGGAAATGCCGGCTTCGTCGGCCGCCGCCTGCAGCGTCGGCCAGTGCAGGATGATCGTCTCGGCCGGCCCACTCTCGAAGTGGTTCCCCCCGGCATAAACGATGTGCTGCCCGAGGAGGTCCGGCCGGCCGTCGCCGTTGAAATCTTCCGGCAGCTCGGTGACGCCATCGTAAAAACGGTCGCTGCCGGTGTAAGCGCGGAGCACGGCCGCCGCGGCCGCGCTGAAGGCGCTGTGACCGGACGTGTATTCGGGAAAGCCGGGCGTGACGAAGGTCAGCGCCTGGTATGGACGCCAGGTCTCCCCCAGAATCCACCGCGTCCCCTGATTGGGTCCGCCCCAGCCCCGAATCAGCTGCCCCATGGTGAGAAAACGAATGGCGCTGACCGGCCGGATGAAATCGTAGTGGCGCTTGGCTTCCCAGGTGGCGATCCCGGCATCCAGAAGGGCGCCGTTCAGGGCGAAAAACAGGCACACGTCGTCGTCGAGCGTGTGGCGATCCCGCCAGGAAATGCCGTGGGCCAGGGCATTCCAGTGGCCGGGCGGCGTCTCCGAGCGCGGCCCATCCGCCCAGTATTCGGCGATGACCTTCTGCTCGTCGGTCAGCCCGGCGCTGTAGAGGAGCACCTCGGTAAACTGCCGGCGGTAGGCTTCGTCGCCGCTCATGGTGCGCCCGCGGGCATCGGTGTAGGGCATCGGATCGCCGTAGCGGGGAGGCGGCGCGGGGCGAAACTGATCGCCGCGGGTGAGGGCGAAGGGGGTGACGGCACCCCAGTGTGGCGTCAGAAAGCGCTGGTCCCGAAATGATGTCGCGTTGTCCGGGTTGGCGACGGGCAGGCCCTGCTGGTTTTTCTCGATGCCGGTCGGGACCCGCAGGGGCTCCCAGTAGTTCGGGTTGAATTCCGGGCCGCCGAGATGGGTGGGCGCGGCTGGATTGGCGCTGTTGATCGGGCTGTAGAGAATGGGATAGTAGGCCGACGTCGTGTCGGCAAAATCGTCCTGCCAGTTGGAGCCGTCGTCTTCCCGGGCCTCGAGGACGGCCGCGGCCGCCTGCCGGCCGATAGCAGCCGGGCTGCCCGGAGGGGCGTCCGCCCTGGGATCGAAGCCCTGTTCGGTCATGAGACGGGTGAAGGTCCGGGTTCCTACTTCGTAGTTCGGAAAGAGAAAAACCAGGATCTCATAGGCGGCGTAGCTGATCGCCTCTGTTTTGTGAGCGTCATCCCATTCACCGGCCGGCCGGCGCACCGGTGCCATGTAATGCGGGGTGGCGCTGGCATCGTAAGCGGTCCAGGCATCGTACATGGCGGTGTGGACGAGAAACATCTGGCGGGTGACGACGGTCGGCCGGGGGGTCCCGCTGCGAATTGCGGCCAGCATCGCCTCGTTCCAGCGAACAACGGCGGTAATTTCGGGTTTTCGGCTGGCCGTCGACCGGCCCGCCGGGGCCGGTCCACAGGCCGCCAGCAGAAAAATCAGGGAGAGTATCCCGATAGCTGTTTTCTTCATGAATAAAAAGATCTCCGCATGGGTGCTCCGGATAGAATTTTAATGGCGAGGAGCGGTGGAGGCAATGGGATGGGGGTTGGGGGATGGGGGTTGGGAGATGGGAGTTGGGCGGTGTTGGGTTTAAGGGATCGAATTCGGAGACAGAGACAAGATTGTCAACCACCTGCCACTTTCAACTTTTCACTTTCAACTTTCCACTCGGAACTCGGAACTCGGCACTCAGTACTCGGAACTCGGCACTAAGTACTCGGTACTCAGTACTTTTCTTACCTTTCCCATTCCCTGTCTCCTGCGTTAAACTTCCGCATCTTGAAATTTTCCGACCGGCGCTTAATCACCATTCTTCTGATCGTGTTCGTTCAGATGCTCGGGGCATCGATGGCGCTGCCGATCCTGCCGCTGTACGCCCAGCGGGTGTTCGCCATGGACGAGCGAGTGATCCCGCTGCTCATTTCGGTCTTTTTTGCGGCCCAGTTTGTTGCCGGACCGACGATCGGCCGGCTTTCCGATCAATATGGCCGGGTGCCGGTCCTGGTCGTCAGCCAGATCGGGACAGCGATCGCCTTTGCCATGCTGGGTGGAGCGCAGAGCGTGGCCGTCCTGTTCACGGCCCGGATCCTCGACGGCATCACCGGGGGCAACATCATCGCCGCCCAGGCTTATATCACCGATATCACTCCCCGCGACCAGCGAACGCAGGCGCTGGGGTATATTTTTGCCGCCTTCGGCCTCGGCTTTATTTTTGGCCCGGCGCTGGGGGGGATCCTGTCCGGCTTTTTTGGACCGCGCGCCCCGTTCTGGGTGGCGGCAGTGGCGGCCGTCGTCGTCGTCCTGCTGACCTGGTTTACCCTGGATGAGACCGTTTCAGCCGAGCAGCGGGCACTGAACCGGCAGCGGGGTCAGGATGGGACAGAGCTGACCGTCCGGCGCATCCTGGCCAACACCCCCCTGGTCTCCGTGCTGGTCACGGTTTTGCTGACCCAGCTCTCGTTTGGCCTCGTCCAATCGACCTTCGCCCTGTGGGGAGAGGCGGTCATTTTTCGAACCTATGACCAGCGGACGACCGATCTCGGCATCGGTGCGCTCCTTTCAGTCGTCGGCTTAGGCCAATTTTTTACCCAATCGGTCCTGCTGCGGCGGCTGCTCGACCGCTTCGACGAGCCGCTGCTGGTGATTTTCGGCCACATGGGACGCCTGGTCGGCCTGCTGACCTTTGCCCTGATCACCACCCCGTGGCTGGGTCCCCTGGGAGCGCTGGCCTTCGCCGTCGGGGCCGGCATCACCATGCCGCCCCTGCAGGCGCTGGCGACCAACCAGGTGGATGAGTCGGTGCGCGGCGGGGTGCTCGGCTATTTCCAGGCGGTCACGAACGTGGCGATTATCACCAGCACCGGGGTGGCCGGCCTTCTGTTTGCCATTCACCCCACGTTCCAGTACTGGGTCGGCATCGCCCTCGTCGCCGCGGCCGTCATCCCGACGCTTTTCCTCCGCCGCCAGACCACCCCCAACCCCTAACTCCTGAGATAAGACGCCCCGTTTAAATCCACGATACAGCCGGTTAAAAACTCCGTCCCCTCGGCGGCCAGAAACAGGATGGTCCGGGCGACTTCATCCGGCCGGGCGACTCGATTCAGCGGGCTCTGCCGGCGGATTTCATCCCCGAGCGGCCCGGACAGGATGCCGGCCGCCATATCCGTCTCGACAAATCCGGGGGCGACGGTGTGGACAAACACGTTGTGGGGGGCGAGGGACCTGGCCAGCGATTGTCCCATGGCATTGAGACCGGCTTTGCTGGCCCCGTAGGCGGGGGCATCCGGTTCACCGCGGAAGGCGCCCCGGGAAGAGACATTGACGATCCGGCCGCCGCCCCGCTCGATCATGTGCCGGCCGACGAGGTAGCAGAGATCGGCCGGACCGAAGAGGTTGGTCCCTAGAGTCCGGCGCCAGGCGTCGTGCCAGGCGTCAAAGGTCACCTGGGGCAGGGAATGATCGGCAAAAATGGCGGCGTTGTTGATGAGAATATCGATGCGGCCGGCCTGCGCAAGCAGACCTTCCACGAGGCGCGCGATCTCCTCGGTCCGGCTGAGATCGGCCTGCGCCATGAGGTGGCCGGATCCGGGGAGCAGATGGCTGGTCTCCTCAGCGGCCGCCCGGTTCTGGTGGTAGTGGAGCAGCACCCGGGCGCCGGCGGCGGCGAACTGGCGGGCGGTCTCCCGGCCGATACCCCGGGAGGCGCCGGTAATTAAGACAGTTTTTTGTTGAAAGTCGAATTGGATCATGACCTTCAATTGTCAGCCGGCTCCGGTTCGGTGTCAACCGCCCGGCCGGTGGAAGTGGGCGAAGGCCAGCCCCTCCGGGTGGGTCGATCAGGCGGGGTCGAGGGGCAGGGTCATGGTGACCCGAGCGCCTCCGCCCGATGTCGACTGCAGCCCGATCTTGCCTCCGTGCATTTCGATAATGCGCCGGGTGATCGGCAGCCCAAGTCCAAAACCGCGGGAGGTATGGACCTGGTCGGCTCGATAAAACTGGTCGAAGACATGGGGAAGATCGTGGGCCTCGATCCCCGGACCTGAATCCTGAATCTCAAAGACAACCTGCTGGTCCTGCACCGCGAGGCGCGTCACGATCTGACCGGCGGCGGGGGAGAATTTCGCCGCATTGTCGAGGAGCTCGTCGATCGCTTTGATCAGAAAGCTGTGGGTTCCCTGGACGGCAAACGGACCGTCGTTCTCGATCAGAAGCTGAACGTCATGGGTGCCGCGCAGCTGGTACTGCTCGACCATTCCCTTAACCAGGTTTCCCATATCGATTCGCTTGAAATTGGTGCGATCGGCCGTTTCCAGTTCGACAATCGAGAGCATATCATCGAGCAGATGACTGATATCCTGGACGCCGGATTGAATAGTTTTGAGAAATTTGTGGGATTTTTCGATTTCCCCGGCGACCAGGCGCTGCAGGATATCAGAGCTCGTGGCGATGGTCGTCAGCGGAGTGCGAAATTCATGGGCGGCTTTGTCGATGAATGTGGTCAGCAGCCGGGTTTTCTCACTTTCCAGCGTGCTGCGGAGTTTCATCTGATGATAGCGCCGGAGATCGAGCTGAGTCTTTACCCGCGCCATCACTTCCGCTTCGTGGAACGGTTTGGTGATGTAATCCGCCCCGCCGATTTCAAACGCCTTGACCTTGGCTTCGACATGATCGAGAGCGCTGATAAATATGATGGGAATATCGGCCGTGGCGGGGCAGTTCTTCAGGTGATTGGCGATCTCATAGCCGTTCATCTCCGGCAGGCCGATATCCAACAGAATGAGATCGGGCACTTCAACCTGGGTCGAGGTGAGAGCCGCCGGACCATTCTTAAATAGATTGACTTTGTAGTTGGCCTTGGACAGCATCTGGAAGAGGAGCCGGAGATTGGCCGGCGCATCATCCACCACGAGTATGGTTCCCGGCGTATGGTTCGCCGAGTTCAATAGATCACCCATGGGGAACGCTCTCCAGGAGCTGCGCGATCGATTCGTAGTCGAATTGTTCCGCCATCTTGCGCAGGCGATCGGCAAAGGGGCGGGATTCTTCGGGAATGCGATCGATCAGGGCGATCATTTCTTCGAAATTCCCCCGCGTAATCGTTCGATCCATCTGGACTCGCCAATCTGCCGAGAGGGCCGGGAGGCACTCGGCGCCGTTGGTTTTGGCGCCGTTGGCGGGTTTTTCTTCCGATTCATAGAGGAATTTCAAATTGAGCACCTGCTCCAGGATATCGTAAATTTCGGTTAATTTGAAAGGTTTGCGCAGATAGCCGTTGGCGCCGGCCGCCAGGACTGCCTGCTCGGTGTTTTCAAAGGCGTTTGCCGTCACAACAACAATCTGAGGCTGTTTTCCGACCGCCGAGGCTCGAATGGTTCGGATCGCTTCAAACCCATCCATGATCGGCATGCGGATGTCCATGAAGACGAGGTCAGGCTGCCAGGATTCCCAGAGTTCGACCGCTTCCTTGCCGTCGGTGGCTTCCTGGATCTCCAGTCCAAGCGGGAGCACCATCTTGTACATCAGCATCCGGTTGAGCCGGTTGTCATCGGCGATGAGAATGCGGCAGGCGGGCTGGCCGGCCGCCAGTTTTGGCAGACGTTTCTGTTTCCTGGGCTCCTCCGGCGCATGGGGTCGTTCCCGACCCAGAATGAACGGGAGGTTGAGCTGGAAGACCGTGCCGGATTTGCCCGGGGTGGTGTGAGATGAAACGGAGAGCTGTCCTCCCATGAGATGCGTATACTGGCTGACAATGGTCAGACCCAGGCCGGTTCCCTGCTCCATGGCCAGCCCGGTCGAGGTTTGTGAGAACGGCTCAAACAATTTCCCCTGTTCTTCCTCGGCGATGCCCGGTCCAGAATCACGCACGATAAATGAGAGCCACTGTTTGTTCCCAACGCGTTCGGTTGCCTCGACCTCCAGCGAAACCGATCCCCGTTCGGTAAATTTCAGGGCGTTGCCCAGGAGATTGATCAACATCTGCCGCAGCCTGGTCTCGTCCCCAATCAGGTGATGCGGCACCCGGTCATAGCTGAAATTCAGTGTAATCCCCTTGGCTTCCGCCTGCAGAGAGAACATCTTGTACAGGGCGGAGAGCAGTCCGTCCAGGTTAAAGGGTTCGATGGCGATTTCCACCCGGCCGGCTTCAATTTTTGAAACCTCCAGAATATCGTTGATCAATTTCAGCAGGTGTTCGCCGCTGCGGTTAATCGTTTCCAGGTTGGCTTTTTGATGGGGCAGCAGGTCGATCTCCTGGCTCATCAGCTGGGAGAAACCGAGAATGGCGTTCAGCGGGGTGCGCAGTTCGTGGCTCATGTTGGCCAGAAAGGTGCTCTTGGCCCGGTTGGCCGTTTCCGCCTGGTTTTTCGCCTGCCGGAGGGCCTCTTCCATCTCTTTGCGGTGGGTGATTTCGAGGCCGGAAAAACAAACCGCCTCCACCTCGTTCTCTGAATTGAAGACCGGAATGAAGCTCAGCTGGAACCAGATGGTCTGCTGTCGATCTTTGTGCTTCCAGTCCCTGGCCAGGATCGATTCCCCGCTCAAGGCGGAATCAAAGTATTTGCGGAAATAGGGGAAGAGCGCATCCGGCAGGATTTCGGTGATGGCAACCCCCTGCGTTATCTGGCATTTGAACAGGCGCTGGATCTGGTGGGAAGCTTCCTGGTTGTAGAGCAGGACCCGGCCATCCCGGCCGATCAAGACCGTCGCCTGGGAGTTGTTGTCGAGAATCGTCTGCATGAACTTTTCCGACCGCTTCTGCACGCTGATGTCGGAGTACATGGCCAGGATGCCCCGGGCGATGCCAAATTCATCCGTGGTCGGAACCGCCTGCAAAATCGTGTTGACAAGTTCGCCATTGCGGGTGAGCAGCTGTCGATCTACCGGCGTGATAAAGCGGCCGGACAGCGCGGCCTGGTACCCGCCTTCCAGCAGCTCCTGAGTGGATGAAGGGGAATAGAAATCAATCATCTGCCGGTTGATGACCTCGTCGCGCTCGTAGCCGAGGGTCTTCAAGAAGGCGGCATTGCAGTCGGCGATGATGGGGACGCCGTCGACGTCATTGGTCACCACGTACATGACCGGGGCCTTTTCAAACAGCTGCTGATAGCGGCGCCGGCTTTCCAGCAGGTCTTTTTCGGCCTGCTTGCTGTCGGAAATATCCTGAATCTGGGAGATGAAATACAGGGGCTTTCCGTCCGGATCCGAAACCATGCTTACCGAGAGCATTGTCCAGACAATGCGGCCGGTCTTGTGGATGTACCGCTTTTCCATACGGTAGGTCCTGATCTTTCCCTGCAGCAGCAGGCGCAGCTCGTCCAGATCTTTTTTCAGGTCCTCCGGGTAGGCGAGTTTGCGCACGCTGATCCGCAGCAGCTCTTCCTTGGTGTAGCCGAGCATGCTGCAGAGGGCATCGTTGACACTGATAAAGCGGCCGTTGGTGGCGACGAGACACATGCCAATCGCCGCATTTGAAAAGGCGTTCTGGAATTTTTGCTGGCTTTCGTGCAGGGCAATTTCCGCCTGTTTGCGATCGGTAATATTTTGCAGCTGGACGATATAATAAGATTCCTCGTCGCTTTGAGAGCGAACCAGGACGACGCTGCTGCTGACCCAGATCAGGGAACCATCCCGGTGGACCAGCCGCCGCTCCCCGCGATAATTTTCAATTTCTCCATCCCGCAGCGCGCGCAGCCCATTCAAACAGCCTGGGAGATCGGCCTCGAACGTCAGGTCGAGTATCGACTTCCCGATCAAATCTTCTTTGCTGAAGCCAAGAATCTGGACGAGAGCTTCATTGACGTCGGTCATGAGCCCGTCGTAGCTGGCGATCGCCATGCCGATCGGGGCCGATTCGATGATCGTCTGCAGGTGGCGCTGGGAAGCCTGCAGATTGAGGACGGCCTCTTTGCGCCCGGTCGTATCGACAATCGTGCCGATCATGCGGAGCGGTTTTCCTTCCTCGTCAAAGGAAATCACCCGGCCGCGCGAATGAACCCAGATCAGCTGGCCGCCCCCTTTCCAGACGCGGTACTCGATATCAAAGGGCTGGTCCGGGAAGGCCAGGTGGTTCTGCAGGTGGGCTTCAACCGTTTCCCGGTCTTCTTCGTGGATCGAATATTCCCAGAGATAATCGTCCGGTGTACTGATGGTCGGGTCGATGCCAAAAATCCTGTACCAGTTTTCATCCCGGTAGACCGTATCGGCCGCCAGGTCCCAATCCCAATAACCGTGGGCCGCGTTGTCGAGGACGAGCTTGAACTGCTCCCGGCTCTCCCGGAGAGCGCGTTCGCTTTCTTTCTGCGCGGTGATGTCGCGCGAAATACTCAGAAGCCCAAAGGGCTGGCCATCGGAATCGAAAATGATCGAGGTGCTGATCGCCGCCAGGAAGGCGCTGCCGTCGACTCGTTTTTCCCGGATTTCCCGGGTGGCTCCACCCAGCATTCTCGCTTCGGATACCTGGGATGGCTGGGAAGGATCGATTTCGCAGTGAAATTCATTCACATGCCGGCCGACCGCCTGGCTGCCCGGATGGCCGTACTGCTCGGCGGCCGCGCGGTTGCGGTAGGTGATGCGCCCCTCCAGATCGGTAATTGTGATCCCGTCAATCGATTGATCGACCGCATGCCCCAGGAGCTGCAGTTCCTTCTTGATGCGCTTGTGGTCGGTCAGGTCGCGCATAATGATGATGGTCGAGTTTTCGTCCGCTTCGGACTCAAAATGGCGCTTGAGGACCTCGACATTGCGATGCGTGCCGTCTTTCGAGCGAATGACCGTCTCATGGACGACTTCGGACGGGTTCAGCAGAGGCAGGCGATCCCGGAGCCGGCGCCCGATCCATTCCTGTTCCGACCAGCAGGTCAGCTGTTCGACGACGTAATTGACGGCCGTGACCCGATCGTCTTTGAGAATGAAAATCGCCTCATTGGATGCGGCCACGAGCTTGCGGAACCGGTCTTCCCGCAGGCGATTGCCGGCTATTTCTTTCTGAATGCGGCGAATGGCGGGAAAAAACACGAAGAAGAGCTGCCCGAGCAGGACACCCCCGGCCAATCCAAAAAACACGAGCTGCGCCAGCCAGCTGGACGAGCGATGTTCCCGGATATGGTCAAGCAGCCCCTCGTCAATTTCATCCATTGTCTCGATGTAATAATTTTCCGCCTGGAGGAGACTCTGGACGAGCGGCTGCAGTTCATCCGGCCGGCGAGGTATCAGGAGCGCTTCGGCCGGTGGAACGAGGCTGGCAAAGGCGTTATTCAGCCGGCCGAAAAGCAGGGTGATCTCTTCCGAGGAATCTTTAGAGATTTCTCTCTCGCCAACAGCCACCAGTTCATCCTGAACTTCTTTCCACTCGTCGATCAGGACGGCCAGCTCCTCCCGCCGGGCTGCCATCGATGCGGGATCGGTTTCCTGCTGGAGCAGAAGCGCGCACTTGGCGATTTGCTGGCTCAGCACCCGCTGGCGGCTGGCCAGGCTGACCATTTCCGTGTCGTCGATCAGGCTGTCGTGCTGGAGGTAAACCTGGAGAATGCCCGCAAAGAGGAGGCCGCCGATCGCAATGGAGAGAAATAAAAATCTCGAGGCCAGGCGCGGAATCATGGCATCACCCATCGATTCTGGCCAGGAAAAAGAGGGAAGTTTGATCATCTTGGGAAGAACTGGGTCGCTTTTCACTCTGGGGAGGCCAATACATGCAGCTGCGACAGGGGTTCCCCTCCGACCCGGATCGCAGAAAAAAACTGGTGTGAAATATCAATGGCCCATTATCCAATACAACCTGACCTAAGTAACTAGGAAATGGGTCCATAAAAACAGGACCTGGGGAAGGCCAAATGTAGGAATTTTCTTGATATTCGATCTGTCTGCCCTTCTTCTAAGAACGGAAAGATAAAATGGGACGCTATGGCATATCATCCGAGACGAATCGGCCGGCAGCAGGAAGCCGACGGCGCGGCCAAAAATAAAATTACCCGGGAGAGCCTGGCCCTCTTTGGCCGCCTGCTTGCCTATGTCAGACCTCGCCTGGGCTGGCTGGCCATCTCGTTTGTCGCCCTCCTCATCAGCGCCGCCCTCGGCCTGATCCTGCCGCTGGTCGTGCAGAACCTGGTGGATGGAGTCCTGATCGAGCGGGATATGGACCGGCTCAATTTCCTGGGCTGGGGACTGCTGGCCGTTTTCGCCATCCAGGCCGTTTTCAGCTTTATTCACCAGATCACCCTGGCCCTTGTCGGCGAGCGGGCGATTGCCGATATTCGCCTCGATGTCTACCGCCATCTGCAGCGGCTTTCGCTGCGCTTTTACGCCGATAATCGGACCGGTGAAATTGTTTCACGAATTACCAACGATGTTTCCCAGCTCCAGGGAGCGATCACATCGAACCTGACGGCGCTGGTGCGCCAGGTTCTGACCCTGATTGGAGCGGCCGCCTTTCTCTTTTACCTCGACTGGCAGCTCACGCTGCTGATCCTGACCGGGATTCCAATTATCTCCCTGACGATGGTCTATCTCGGCCGCAGGATTCGCCGGGCTTCCAAAGAGGTCCAGGACGCCCTGGCCGAGTCAGCCAATGTGATCGAAGAGACAGCCAGCAATATCCGGGTGGTCAAATCCTTCACCCGGGAGCCCTATGAGTTTGGCCGGTTTAACGACCGCATTGAAACCACCTACAAGGCCGGCATGTACCGGGCGCAGCTGGGGGCGATCCTGTCGCCGATCATCGGCTTTCTCGCCTTTGCTTCGATCACCGTGACCCTCTGGTTTGGCAGCTATGGGGTCATCCAGGGCCGGCTGACGGCCGGCGAGCTCGTCGCTTACCTCGTCTACACCATGATGGTGGCGGCCCCGGTGGCCACCCTGGCCGGCCTCTACGCCCAGTTTCAGTCGGCCGTCGGCGCGGCCGAACGGCTCTTTGACCTGCTCGACACGCCGCCGGAAATCGTCGACCGGCCGGGCGCGCCGCCCCTGCCCCTGGTGCGCGGAGAGGTCAGCTTTGAAGGGGTTGACTTCAATTACAATCGGCAGGTGTCCCTGTTGAAAAATGTCACATTCACGGCCGAACCCGGCCAGGTGATCGCCCTGGTCGGACCGAGCGGGGCGGGTAAAACGACCCTGGTTAACCTGATCCCCCGTTTCTACGAAGTTGGCCGCGGCCGGATCCTGGTCGACGGCTGCGATATTCGCGACGTGACGCTGGAAAGCCTGCGGGTGCAGATCGGCATCGTCCCCCAGGAAACCCAGCTCTTTTCAGATTCGGTCTACACCAACATTCTGTACGGCCGTCTCGACGCGGGCCGGGCCGAGGTGGAAGCGGCCGCGCAGGCTGCCAATGCCCACGACTTTATCCTGAAAGATCTGCCCGACGGCTATGAAACCCTCGTCGGGGAACGGGGGGTCAAATTGAGCGGCGGGCAGCGGCAGCGGGTGGCCATCGCCCGGGCCATTCTCAAAAATCCTCGCATCCTCATTCTCGACGAGGCGACCTCCTCCCTCGACAGCGAGAGTGAAGCGCTGGTTCAGGAGGCGCTCGACCGCCTGATGGCCGGGCGCACGACCTTTATCATCGCCCATCGGCTGAGCACGGTGCAGAACGCCGACTGGGTGCTGGTTCTCGACCAGGGGCGGGTGGTCGAGCAGGGAACTCACGCCCAGCTGCTGACCCGGCCCGATGGACTCTACCGGCGGCTGCACGACATTCAGTTTTCGGTTTAACCAAAGGGGGCTGGTGGTCGCCGGGGGAGGGCATTTCTCTTTTAAAAATAAAGGCCATCACCCGCCGGGACGAGTGAAGGCCAGTGTGTTGAAGTGTGGAAAGAAACGACGGTCGGATCGGCCGGCGCTCAATCCGTCTGTGTGGGAGGCGTCTCTTCGCCGGCTGTTTTGGCCCCTCCGCCGTTCGGAGCCGGCGGTGAAGCGGCCGCGGGGTGCTCCCAGCGCTGCGGGCTCCCACTGAAGCGGAAAATCAAAAAGATAGCCAGAATGATCAGCGCGATGTCTCGCAGCAGCCCGAAAAAGCCGAAGATAAAGGCGCTGCCGCCGCCGAAACCACCCGGTCCACGCCGGCCGGGGGCGATATGGTGCCCGCCCCGCTGAAAATCTCCCGGTCGGCCAGACTCGCTGCGGTCGAAGCCCCGTTCCGAGGGGCCGTCAGAGCCTTGTTCCGAACGGTCGTCAAAGTCGCGCTGGTTGATGGCCGGCTGCTGAAAGCCGATGCTGGCAGCCAGCCTTGCCTGCCGCGAAATTAAGAAGGCGCCGGAAAAAATAACGAGCAGACCGACCAGCCCCAGAGCGATGATGGCGATCCATCGAGTGCGATTGGACATACGAAACTCCTTTTCCGACCTGCCGTGTCGGATCGGTTAGTGAGGCGCGGTTTGGCGCGCATGCTTAAGAATAGCCGGTTTTTGTTACGACAATGTTAAGGGATTGTCGAAAACACCTCAAGGCCGGTGCGGCGCACGATGTTAAAATCGAGTCAGATAGCGGCCGGCGGCGGCGGTCTTAATATTTTTGCAACATGTGTGTGGGAGAATGGGGGGTGTTGTGAGTGGAAAGTGGAAAGTTGAAAGTCGAAAGAGGCGGCCGTTGGGGCGTCTGGTGGGTTGGATGAGATGAGCAAGACGATTCTCGTAGTCGATGACGAAGCCCATTTGCGCGAACTGATTCGCGCTTATTTGAGCCAGGAAGGGTACCGGGTCGTGACGGCCGGCACCGGCCGGGAGGCGCTGTTTGTCGCCCGCTATGAAAAGCCGGATTTAATCATTCTCGACATCATGATGCCGGAAATGGACGGCTATGAATTTTTGAAAACCTATACGAGGGAAGCGGAAACGCCGATTATCGTCCTGACGGCCAAGCTCGAGGAGAGCGATAAAGTTCTCGGTCTGGAGCTGGGGGCGGATGATTACGTGACCAAGCCGTTTGGAATGCGCGAACTTTCCGCCCGCATTCGGGCGGTCCTGCGGCGCCTGGGCAAGACGACGGCCGAAAGCGATCTGCTGCGGCACGGCGACCTGACTCTCGATCGCGGCGGCCGGGTTCTGAAGATTGGCAAGGATCGGGTCGATCTGACGCCCTCGGAATTCGATATTCTGACCGTGCTGATGGCCAATCCCGGCCGGGCTTTTTCCCGCCTCGATCTTCTGGAACAAATCCAGGATGACTCCTATGAAGGGTATGAACGGACGATCGACGTCCACGTGCGCCGGCTGCGCACTAAAATCGAGCCGGATCCCAGCCAGCCGCGCTATATCGAGACCGTTTACGGCTTTGGCTACCGCTTTGCCGGGGACAGGGAATGAAAGCCGGCAGGCCCGCCCCTGCGGGCAGCTGAGAAGAGTATTGTTATGCGCCGCTCCTTGACCTTGAAGCTCCTCATCGCCTTTTTATTTGTCGGTCTGGCCGGAACGGTCCTGACGGCCGTCGTCGTTGGTCCGGGCACCTTCCGGGAGTTCGAGCGCTTTATCACCAACGCGGCCCCCGGCCACACCCATCCCCTGCCCCAGGTCAATCGAAACCCCAACCGCATCCCCTTTTCTCGCTTTCCCCAGGGCACCCCGGAGGGGAATTTCGAGGCCCGGTTTGGCCGTCTCCTGGTGCTGGGTACGGGCGGAGCAGCGCTGCTGGCCTTCCTGCTGGGCATCTTTTTGTCCCGGACCATGACCCGTCCCCTGCAGGAGCTGACCGAGGCGACGAGCCGCCTGTCGCGGGGGGATCTCGGCCTGCAGGTGCCCGTGCGCTCGCAGGATGAGATCGGCCGGCTGGCCGCCGCCTTCAACCGGATGAGTGCCGACCTGGCCCAGGCCACCCGGCTGCGGCGGCAGATGACGGCCGATGTCGCCCACGACCTGCGCACCCCCCTGAGCATCATCGCCGGCTATTCCGAGGCGCTCCACGACGGCAAGCTGCAGGGCAGCCCGGAAATCTATGCGGTCTTAAACCAGCAGGTCGACCATCTCAAACATCTCGTCGAGGATCTGCGCACGCTCTCGCTGGCCGATGCGGGCGAGCTGCCCCTCAACCGGCGGCCGGTCGATCCCCGCGCCCTTCTCGAACGCACCGCCCTTGCCTATTTCGCCCAGGCAGAAGCCCAGGGAATCACACTGACGGTCGAGGCCCCGGACGATTTGGAGGCGGTATCCGTCGACGTCGAACGCTTCGCGCAGGTCCTGAATAATCTCGTCGGCAACGCCCTGCGCCACACGCCGGGCGGCGGAACGATTGCCCTGCAGGCCGCTCCCGGCCGGCTCGTCGTGCGAGATACGGGCGAAGGGATTCCCGCCGATGAGATCCCCCATATCTTTGACCGCTTCTACCGAGGCGATAAAGCCCGCCGCCGCAGCGGTGGTGAATCCGGCCTTGGCCTGGCTATTGCCAAATCGATTGTCGAAGCGCACGGGGGGAAAATTACGGTGGACTCGCCGGGTACCGGCCAGGGGACGACGTTCGCGATTGATTTAGCCGGATGACCTCGGTGCTCAGTTCTCCCACTCGCGGAGATAGTTGAGCGCTTCCGCCGCGGCAAAGCCGGCCAGGTAGTCCGCGACGAAATCCGCGTAGGCTTTACCCGAACCGAACACGGCGTCCACCAGCGGCCGGTTGACCGCCGTCCGCTCCCGCTTGCCGACCCATTCGAGATAATTGGACCAGGGCCACGCCTCGAGATCGTCGACGAAGCCGTGTTTGACCGGGTTGGCGTGAATATACCGGCAGAGATGGCGAAGAAAGTCCTGGTCTTTGACCGTTTTAGCTTTGAACCGCCCTTCGTAGAGCGTCCCTTCCCAGCCGTACCGTCTGTTTACGGCGCGTGAATAGCCGCCAAACACCCGCTTCGGCAGCTCGCCGGCCGCCGTCTCCTTTTCCTGGTAGACGAGCAGATGGTAGTGATTGGGCAGGAGGCAGTAGGCGATGATCGAAATGCCGCACGTTTTCCCGATTCGGTTCAGACTGCGGATGATGTATTCGTAGTTGGTGGGTTCAATAAAAAGGGACTGCAGCCGGACCCCCCGGTTGTAGATGTGGTAGTAGGTATTCGGCGCGAAATCGACGGCTCTTCTGGGCATGTGTGGCCTCCTTGGCTGAGTTGTTGGGTGGCCTAATTTTCCCGGAAACTGCCAGTTTCCGGGAAAATAAAAGGACACTCACCCCCTCATTATCGCCGGCACCTCTCTCGAATTACTCCCGAATTTTTGCAAGAACTTCCGTCCGGGCGATTTTGCCCGATCCGGTTACCGGCATCTGCTCCACCATGCGGATCACTCGCGGCAGCTTGTAGCCCGCCAGGCGCTCCCGGCCGAAGGCGAGCAGCTCCTCGGGGGAAAGCAGCTGTCCGCGTTCGAGCTCGACCATGGCCGCCACCCGCTCTCCCCATTCATCATCCGGCAGACCGACGACGCAGATCTCGCGCACGGCCGGATGAGCGCGCAGCACCGCCTCCACCTCAGCCGGATAGATGTTCTCCCCACCGCTGATAATGAGATCGCTGCGCCGCTGCACCAGCCACAGGTCACCATCCCCATCCAGATAGCCAATGTCTCCCGTATCGAACCACCCATCCCGAAAGCGGCCGGCGTTTTCTTCCGGGAGGTCGAGATAGCCGGCCGTCAGGACCGGCCCCCGCACCTGAATTTCTCCATAGGCGCCGGCCGCCGCCGGCCGGCCGTCCTCCTCCACGATCCGCACTTCGGTGAACAGCAGCGGCCGGCCAACGCATCCCGGCTTGCGCACCACCCCGTCCGGCATCATCGTGGCGATCTGGGAGGCCGCCTCGGTCATGCCGTAGGAGACGGCCAGCGGCAGCCCCTGGGCCGCGGCCGCCGCCACCAGCGCCGGCGGCGTGGCCGCCCCTCCCAGCAGCACGAGCCGCAGGCTTGCCGGCCAGCGGGCGCGCGCTTCGAGCAGCCGGACCAGCATGGTCGGCACGAGTGAGATCAGGGTGATCGGCCGCGCGTCCAGCGCCCGCTTGATTTCTTCCAGGTCGAAGCGGGGATGCAGATCGACGGCCGTTCCGTAAAGGCAGCTGCGAAAAAGGACCCCCAGCCCGCCCACATGATAGAGCGGCAGGCAGCTCAACCAGAGATCCTCCGGCTGGACGCCCAGCCGGTAGGCCGAACCCAGAGCGCTGAAAAAATGCTGGCGAAAGGTGATCGGCACCGCCTTCGGCCGGCCGCTTGTGCCGGAGGTAAACACGATCGCCTGGACGGCCTCCAGGGCCGACGCATCGTTCCAGAGCGGATCGACCTCCGCCGGCGGCTGATCCCCTGCCGCCGGAGGCGCCTGCCGGGGAATCTCGGCCGCCGGCAGAATCCGCAGATTTTCCAGCAGACGGACCGGTTCTGAACCGCTCCCGGCGGCCGCTGTCTCGTCGGCGATGAGAAGGCGGCAATCTGTCCAGGCGATCTGCCGTCCCAGTTCCACCGCCGCCAGGCGCGTGTTAAAGGGAATCAACACCAGACCCAGGCGAGCACAGGCGTGAACCAGCCCGACATAGGCCAGCCCGCTCTC
>JBFFZG010000013.1:0-33097 GCA_041568735.1 Promineifilaceae bacterium (SeqCode) | reverse complement strand
GCTCCCGCATGGAAAATGGCTTGGAGATGTGATCGTCCGCGCCGATTTCCAGCCCGATCACCCGGTCGATTTCCGAATCGCGCGCGGTCAGCAGGAGGATGGGGACGTTCGTTTCCCGCCGCAGAATCCGGCAGACTTCGAAGCCGTCGAGGCCGGGCAGCATGACGTCGAGGAGGACGAGATCGGGGTTGAAATCACGGGCGGCCTCGATGGCCTGGCGGCCGTCGCCCACCACCTGGATGCTGTACCCCTGGTGGCTCAGGTTGTATTCGAGCGTATCCTGCAGGGCAGGTTCATCTTCGACGATCAGGATTCTGGCGGACATGGTCACTTTCCCCCGGCATTTTACCAGCCGGCCGGTGGAAATCACCGGGAACGCCGATGCGCCGATTGGGCACCGGAAATGGCAGTGGGCGAACAGCCCGACGATGTTATGAGGCCGGGCTTGCCAGGGCACCTGCCCGATCGGCAAGAAAGGGGGGCGATAAATGGCCCGATCTGATCCAGATTTGCAGAATGGTTGGCGATTCAGGCAGCGATATAAAATAATTCAGACACGTACCTGCGATGCATGGATTGGTGTAGACGATGATAGTCAAGGAGATTGAAATGGCTGAGAACAAGACCAAACCGACCTCGGCATCTGTCGATGATTTCATTGTTAAAATTGAAAACCCACGCCGACGGTCCGATGCACTGACCGCCCTGAAGATTTATAAGCATGTGACCGGGCTGCCTCCAGTCATGTGGGGACCATCGATTATCGGTTTTGGATCATACCATTATGTTTATGAAACCGGGCGCGAGGGAATCATGCCGGCGGCCGGTTTTTCACCGCGCAAAGCGAACATGACCTTCTATGTTGACAACAAATTCGAAGGCGCAAAGGAACTTTTCGCGAAGCTCGGCAAATACAAGAAATCAGTTGCCTGTCTCTATATCAATAAATTGGATGATGTTGATCTTGATGTTCTGACTGAAATAATTGCCCGTGATTACCGGATGGTCTCACCCCAGAAATAGAATTTCTGGGGATGGCAGCTTCAACTGACGGTTCGTCCGGGAAATAGTTTTGACATAAGGGTCGCCATCTATTCTCGCGTGCGGCCGAAGCTCTGCACGTTTCGCACTGCCCGTCGGCTCGACTAGCGGGCAGTCAGCATGAGGATACGGACGTTCGTTTCCCGCCGCAGAATCCGGCAGACCTCGAAGCCGTCGTGGCCGGGCAGCATGACGTCAGTGAGGACAAGATCGGGGTTGAAATAACGGGCGGCCTCGATGGCCTGGCGGCCGGCGGGTGACGGACCCAATCGATCAGGTGAAGGTCGGGCTCGGATTCTGACGGCGGGCGACAAAATAGGCGGCGACGACGGCCGCCGTCATCAGCACCGCTGTGATCGCCACTGGCAGAGCCTCGGCCTGGCGAACCGCGATGCCGATAAAGGCCCAGATAATGACGCCCAGATAGGCCAGATCGCGGTAGCGAACGATCATAAAGCCCTCGATCACGGTGGCGACGAGGAGCATGATGACGCCCCAGGCCATCTCGCTGATACCCAGGCCGCTCCAGCCGATAAAATCCAGCCAGCTGGTCACATTGGCCACGGTGGCCACAGTGATCCAGGCCAGGTAGAGGCTGAACGGTGCCCGCAGGACCCAGGTCTCGGTTCGATTGGCCGCCGACCGGCCGCGGCCGGCCACCATCAGGTAAATCCTTATCAGGCCGACCAGCAGGGCCAGCATCGCCACGATTGACCAGGCAAACTGCTCGTAATGCCAGAGAAAAATCCAGGAAGCATTGGCCACGCTGATCAGCAGATACCAGGGAGCAATGCTCCGGTGGATGGGGTTTTCTTTCTGGGAGGGCAGGGCCTGGTAGACGATATAAGCCAGCTGAAAGAAATAGATCAACCCCCAGATTGAAAACACGTAATTGGCGGGGACAAAGTAGACGGTAAAGTTATCCGCGACCTGTCCGGTGGTCAGCCCGTTAATCGGCAGCAGGTTGGCCAGCCCATTGACCACCAGCACCATGGCCAGACCGGAAATTACCAGAATTTGCCGCAGGGTATCATTGGATTTGGTAAACATTGATTTCCCTCTTTGATGACCTGGTTCCAGGCGGATGGATGAGCCCCAGACCATGCTTCACGGGATGGAACCGGCCCCCGGGGGAGCCTCTCATGGCACCCAGGAACCGGGTGGTATCCCAAAATAGGTAAAAAAAAAGCATCCTGTCGGATGCTTTTCCAGTTGCGGGGACAGGATTCGAACCTGCGACCTCCGGGTTATGAGCCCGACGAGCTGCCACTGCTCTACCCCGCGACGTAAGAAACGATTATAGCGGAGCCAGCTAAAAGGTCAAGCCGTTCTCACAAAAAACAACACAAGGTTTACGATCGGCCGCGGCCGCCGCGCCCGCGCCGCCGGCCGGTTTTTTTCCGCTTCGCCGGCTCCTCGGCCGGCGCTTCAGCCGCCTCTTTTTCAGCTTCGCCGCCGATCGTCATCGCCCCGTGACGGGCGAAATCATCGAGCAGCAGGGCGATCAGGCGGGCTTTTTCGGCGTCGGCCGCAACCGATTGAATGAACGGTACGTAGCGATCGGCTCGCTCGAGGGAAAGGGCGTCCCGCCGCTCGCGCTCCCCGGCCAGCCGGTTGAACAGGCGGCCGGCCAGCGCTTCATGGACATCCACCTCGCTTGGGGCCGGCCGGCGGTCAAAGTCGATTTCGTATTGCTTGACGAGCTGGTAGAGCTTGAGCTCGTCGAGTCCGGCCACCAGCGAGAAGGCGGTGCCGCCGGCGCCGGCGCGCCCGGTTCGGCCGGCCCGGTGAATGTAGATCTCCAGGTCCTCGGGCAGTTCGTACTGGATGGCGTGCGAGAGGTGGGGGATATCGAGCCCGCGGGCCGCCACATCGGTCGCCACCAGGAAGCGCAGTTTGCGCTCCCGGATGCGGTCGAGCACTTTTTCGCGCGCGTTCTGGGCCAGGTCGGAGGTCAGCTGATCGACGTCGAACCCGGATCGCTGCAGGATGACCGTGACGTAATTGACCCGCTGCTTGGTGTTGCAGAAGATGATGGCCGCTTCCGGGTTTTCGATCTCCAGGAGGCGCACCAGCGCTCGATCTTTCTCCATCGGGTCGACCACATAGGCGACGTGGGCCACTTCCTCGACATGAATGGCATCGGTGCTCAGGTCGAGCATCACCGGATCGCGCTGGAACTGGTAAGCCAGGCTGCGCACGGTCGGCGGAAAGGTGGCCGAAAACATGCCGGTGTGGCACGGCCGCTCCGGCAGGTAGCGCTTCAGGTCGATCATATCGGGGTAGAACCCCATCGACAGCATGCGATCGGCTTCGTCAAACACCAGGGTGTGCAGGTCGTCCAGCCTGAGCTTGCCGCTGCTCAGGTGGTCGAGAATGCGGCCGGGGGTGCCCACCACGATGTGAGCGCCTTCCCGGAACGCCTGAATCTGCTGGCCGTAGCCCACGCCGCCGTAAACCGGAACGACGTTGAGACCGGAGTTGGCCAGGAGGGTGGTCGCTTCGTCGACCACCTGCAGGGCCAGCTCCCGGGTCGGTACAAGGACGAGCGCCTGGCAGGCGTCGACCAGCGGATCGATCGATTCGAGGAGGGGGAGGACAAAAGCGCCGGTCTTGCCGCTGCCGGTCTTGGCCTGGACCATGACATCGACGCGGCGCAGCAGGTAGGGAAGGCTCACCGATTGAACCTCGGTCAGCGTATCCCAGCCGGCGTTGGTCAGCCCCATGCGGATCATCTCCGAACAGTCGGCCGCCTGCATGGGGGGATAAGTTGTCAAACTTGGGGATTCCATCGACATAGTAATCACAATTTCCGAAGGGAACTTCAACGGGCGCCAGGCCGCCCGGCAGCAATCTCAAGAAGGGTCGGGCCGGCCTGCTCAGCCCCGAGGCGCTTTCTCTAAATCCGAAGGTTGTCTTGAGAGAGCAGACCTTTCTTAATTGTATGGGCAACTGGCCGCCCTTCAAACTAATCCGGGAAAATCCACCAGATATCACATACTTCCCGCAAATTCTGATTTTTTTTTAACTCCAATCCAACGTTTCTCTAATTTGAACTTTTGATAATACCAGCAAGTTTGGCACTCGCGAGAAGAGAGTGCTAACACACCAACAGATTTCTAATGCAAATTTAACGTGAATACTGTTTGAGGAGGTATGACAATGTCCACACTCGTTCGCTGGAACCCCACCCGTGATTTGATTAACATGCGCAATGAAATGGATCGGCTGATGGAGGGTTTCTTCAATGTCACCCCGCAGTCGCCCGTGGCGAAAGAAGGCTGGGGGCTGGCCCTCGATATCGCCGAGAATGAAGACCGGTACCTGGTGACGGCCGTCGTGCCCGGCGTGACTCCCGAAGATATCGATGTCACCGTAGAGGACGGCGTCCTGACGATTCGCGGTGAAGTGAAGAAGGAATTTGAAGAGAGCGGCGAAGAGGAGCACAGCTGGCGCTTCCACATTCGCGAACGCCGTTTCGGCCAGTTCCAGCGCAGTCTCCGCCTGCCGAACGATGTCGACCTCGACGGGATTCAGGCCAGGCACGAGAACGGTCTGCTGACCCTGGTTCTGCCGAAATCGGAGGCGGCCAAACCGCGCCGGATTTCGATCCAGTAAGCGCATCCAACCTGACCTTCAGGAGGCGGGGGGCAAATCGGCGCCACGGCTTCCTCAGACAAAAAGGCCCGGCCGGCGACGGTCCCGGGCCTTTTTTTTTGCGTCCGGCGGCAGCAGGAGCCGGTTGGCCTCTTTAAAAGATGGCCGCCGCCCCCGCGGAAGGACCCTCTAGTCCTCTTTTATGTAAATCAAACCTGTGCTAAAATTCGAGCAGTGATCCGGGGTTGGGGCCGGCCGCCTGAATCCCGGGTCGAGGAATGGACCGATGAACGATCTGGTATTTGACTTCGACGAAGTGCCGGAAGCGCCCCTCCCATCGAAGCGGGATTTTATCTTTCAGCTCCCCCTCTTCCGCGGGATCCGGCAGCTGCCGGCCCGGCAGGGGCAGTCGGAAACTCCAGCCCGGGCCTTTCTGCGCATCTGCCACGAGTTTTCGTTCGAGGCCGGCGCCGTGATCGCCGAAAAGGATGAACTGGCGGACAGCCTGACGATTGTCGAGAGCGGCCGGCTGCGGGCTCTTGAAGTCACCATCAACGAACGAAACGAACAGGTTTTCCAGCCGGTGCCGAGCGAAGTCTTCGGTCCCGGCCAGGCCTTTCACGACATCTGGCTCTTCCGGCCGGCCACCCACCCCCATTTGATCCAGGCGGTGCGGCCCGGCCGCCTGATCCGAATCCGCAGTGGCGAATTCATCGAATTTCTCAAGAGCCATCCCGGCGCTCTGAAAGCCATCTATCCCAACCTCTCCGAAGAGGCCCGGCAGATCGTCATGCAGAGCCGCTTCCAGGAATACATGCAGAAGCCCCTCCTCGAACGGCTGCGGCAGCCCCAGCTGCCGGCCGGGCGGCGGCGCCCGGCAGCCGGAACGGCCGCGAGCCCCAGGGAAGGGAAGCAGCTGAGCGCCAGCCAGATCCGGCGGGTGCGCAAACTCGACCTGCAGCCGGAAGAATATGTCGAGTTTTTTTCCCGGCGCAGCGTCAAGATCCTGGCCTTTCGCACCGCCCTCGACCTGGCGCTGATCGCGCTGTTCTTCATTTTCCCCATCGGCTTCCTGCGCGCCTGGGAAATGGGCTGGACGGTGAGCCTGACGGTGGCCGGGATCCTGGCAGCGGTGCCGCTGCTGGACATGGTCCTCTATTGGATCAACTGGAACAACTGCTATTTCGTGATTACGAACCGGCGGCTGGTGCGCTACGAGCTCCTGATCTTCCGCTTCCAGACGCACGTGGAAAAGATCGACATCGACAAGGTCCAGACGATCAATGTCAAAAAAGACAATGTGATCAATAATTATTTGCGGATCGGCTCGGCCGAAATCACCACGGCGGCGCAGTCGGCCGTCCTTTACTTTGACTCCATCGACCGGCCGGAGCGGGTCGAAGAGGCTCTGGAGAAGATCCGGGAGGTCGAAAAAGCGCTCGACAGCGGCCGGATTCGGGCCCGCATGCGCGAGGCGGTGGACAAGCACTACGGGCTGGGCAAGGCGCTGAGCAAGATCCAGGAACCGGCCCCGCCTGCGCCGTCCAAGTCGATTGTGAGTAAAATCCGCGAGCGCTTCGTGCGGGAAGAACGGGAAGGCAGCGTCATCTACCACAAGCACCCGATCGCGCTCGTCCGGCCGCTGCGCTGGCCGGCCCTGGCCGCCCTGCTGCTGGCAATCGGCGGCTACGTCTATTTCAATCTGTTCGACATGGGCGACCTGCCGGGCTGGCTGCTCTACGGCCTGCTGTGGGCCTTAACCGTCGGCTGGGTCTGGTGGCAGATCGAAGATTGGCGCAATGATACCTATCAAATAACGGACCGCTATATTTACGATGTCGATCGCCGGCCGCTGGGTTTCAGCGAAGATCGCAAGGTGGCCGAGCTGAGCCAGGTGCAGAATGTGCGCACCGAGCAGGACGGCCTGCTGCCCATCTTTTTCAACTACGGCAACGTCCAGGTCGAAACGGCCGGCGTCGACTCGAATATCGTGTTTGAAAATGTGCGCAACCCGCGCGGAGTGCAGACGGAAATTTTTGCCCGCCGGGACAGATTCCGCCGCAAACAGGAAGAAGGGCAGAGAGCCCGGCAGCTCGATCAGAACACCACCCTGATCGAAATGTATGAAGAACGGCGGGCCCGCGGGCAGATCCCCCGCTACAAGCCGCTGCCCAGAACGGACGATGACTTGATTGACTGACCATGAATCAATTGGAAATTATCACGCCTGAAAATGAGATCCTGCGGCAGAAAGCGGCGCCGGTCGAACAGATCGACCACGAGCTGCAGCAGCTGATCGACGACATGATCTTTACCATGCGCGCCGCCAACGGCGTCGGCCTGGCCGCGCCGCAGATTGGCCGCTCCCTGCGGCTGGCCGTCATCGAAACGCCGCCGGAATACGACGACGAGGGCCGCGAGCTGCCCGAAACCCGCGACCTCCACGTGATCATTAATCCCGCTGTCGTCTGGGCCTCGCGCAAGCAGGTGGATGGCATCGAAGGCTGTCTCTCGATTCCCGGCTACGTGGGGGAGGTTGCCCGCCACCAGGCGATCCGGGTGAAAGGGCTCGACCGGCGGGGACGGCCGCTCGATCTCAAGCTCAAAGGGTGGGACGCGCGGGTCTTCCAGCACGAAATCGATCACCTCGACGGCATTCTCTACACCGACCGGCTCACCGACCCGGAGAATTACTGGACCGAGGAAGAATATGAAATGCTCCGCTCATCCGATGAGGATGAGGAGATCGAAAAGCAGGTGAGTTAACCGGCCGTCGGGCCGCAGCGCTTCCCCAACTCGGACCCTTCTAAAGAACAAAAAGGATTGTTATGTCAACATTGACGCTGGCCGACGTCGAGAAAATCGCCATGCTGGCCCGCCTCCACCTGACCGCAGAAGAAAAAGAGAAATACCGGCAGCAGCTGTCGGCCGTTCTCGATTACGTCGCCGCCATCGACGAGCTCGACCTGGACGATCTGCCGCCGACCACGCACGCCGTTTCCCAGCACAATATCCTGCGGCCGGATCGGGTCAGCGAGGCGCTCCCGGTCGAGCAGGCCCTGGCCAACGCGGCCAGCACGGCCGAGAACCAGTTCGCCATTCAGGCGGTCCTGGACGAGTGAGCACCCGATGGATTTTGCTCGTTTAACCCTGACCGAGCTGCGCCAGGCGCTGCGCCAGGGGACGGTCAGCAGCCTGGCCGCCACCACCGCCATGCTCGAGCGGATCGAACGGCTGGACGGCCGCCTGGGCAGCTTCCTGACGGTGACGGCTGAACGGGCGCTGGACCAGGCGCGGGCGGCCGACGAGCGGCTCGCCCGCGGCGAGGAATCCCCGCTGCTCGGCGTGCCAGTAGCCATCAAGGATCTCCTCTGCAATGAAGGGGTGGTCACCCGGGCCGGCAGCCGGATTCTGGAAGGATTCGTTCCCCCGTACGACGCCTTCGCCGTAGCCCGCCTCAAGGCGGCCGGGGCGGTCGTTCTCGGTATGACCAACACCGACGAATTCGGCATGGGCTCCTCAACCGAAAACTCGGCCTATCAAACGACGGCCAATCCCTGGGATCTCGACCGCGTTCCCGGGGGGAGCAGCGGCGGGAGCGCCGCCGCCGTGGCCGCCGGTCTCGCCTATGGCGCGCTCGGCACCGACACCGGCGGCAGCGTGCGCCAGCCGGCCGCCCTCTGCGGCGTAGTCGGCATCCGCCCGACTTACGGCCGGGTGTCGCGCTGGGGGATCATCGCCTACGCCTCCTCCCTCGACCAGGTGGGCGCTTTCGGCCGCACGGTTCGGGACACGGCGGCCATGCTCGAAGTGATCGCCGGCCATGACGAGCGGGACAGCACCGCCATTCCCGCGCCGGTGCCCGCCTATGAACAGCGGCTCGACGGGGATATCCGCGGGCTGCGCGTCGGGCTGCCGCGGGAATACTTCATGGCCGGCCTGGAGCCGGCTGTCGAAGCGGCCGTCCGGCAGGCGGTCGACCGGCTGGCCGCCCTCGGCGCAGAAATCGTCGAGATCAGCCTGCCCCATACCCGCTACGCCCTGCCGATCTACTACCTCATCGCCACGGCCGAAGCCAGCGCCAACCTGGCCCGCTACGACGGGGTGCGCTTCGGCCCGCGGGTCGCCGGCGAAGATGTCATCGATACGACCCGCCGCACACGCGCCCTCTTTGGGCCGGAGGCGAAAAATCGGGTCATGCTCGGCACCTTCGTGCTGAGCGCCGGCTACTACGAGGCCTACTACGGCCGGGCGCTCAAAGCCCGCACGCTGCTGGTCAATGATTTCAAAGCCGCCCTGGAACAGGTCGACGTCATCGCCGGCCCCACCAGCCCCACGACCGCCTTTAAGATCGGGGAGCGGGCCGACGACCCGCTGCAGATGTATCTCTCGGATATTCTGACCGTGTCCCTCAACCTGAGCACCGGCTGCGGTCTCTCCGTCCCCTGCGGCTTCGACGAACGCGGCCTGCCGATCGGGCTGCAGCTGATGGGGGGCACCCTCCAGGAAGCGCGCATTCTCAATGCGGCCTACGCCTACGAGCAGGCCGCCCCGTGGCGGGAGCGGCTGCCGGCGCCGGTGCCGGCCTGAGGAACGAGCGGACTATGCTGGCGATTTTCACGCTTTCCGAACAGCCCCATCTGGCCGCTCTCAGCGGCGGCCAGCCGGGCGACCTGGTCTGGCTGGCCGACGCCCCGCTGGTAGGCCACCTCGTCCGCCACGTCGCCCATCATCTGACAGCGGCCTGGTTCATCACCCCCCGCGCCGCTGTCGAGCCGCTCACGAGCTGGGCGGCCGGCCGGGATTGGGGCTTTTCGATTCATGTCACGCCGTTTTCCCCGGATGATTCGCTCGCCCGGACCTTTGGAGAAATCAGGGCGGCCGGCGCTTTTGCGCCGGAGGAGCCCCTCTACTGCGCCACCAACCAGGCGATCGTCATTCCGGATCTGGGCGAAGTCGAGCAGGCCGGCGAGGTCGTCCTCTGCGGGGAGACCGCGCTCTGGCTGCGCCGCGGCCGGCTCCTGGAAGGGTTGAATCTACCGGTCGGGAGCGGGCTGCGGCCGGATTGGGCCGCCGCGGCCCCGGTCGAGGCTGCGGCCGTCCGGCCGCTCAAACTCCTCCCGGTCGACACGCTCGAAGCCTTTCTCGAGGCCAACAGCCGGCTCCTGGGCATGGGGTTCAGCAGCGCGGACGCCCTGGAGAGAAGCTACACCGAGGAATTCGCCGTGATCCCGCCGGTTTACATCGACCCGGCGGCCGAAATCGTGGCCTCGGTCATCGGTCCCTACGCGGCTATCGGGCCGGAGGCTGTGGTGGAAGACTCGATTGTGCGCCGCAGCGTCGTCGGCCGCCAGGCGGTGGTGCGGGACGCTTTGCTGGCCGGGTCGATTGTCGGCGAAGGGGCGGTGGTGACCGGCCGTCCCCAGTCGCTGACCGCCGCCGCCGGGCAGCAGATCGCCATTGAAGAAACTGACGGTCAATCAACGGACAGCTGATCTGAAAGGGACGATCAGCAGGGAAAGATGGGATGAGCAAATACGAAACGGTGATCGGCCTGGAAATCCACGCGGAGATGCTGACGGAATCGAAGATGTTCAGCGGCTGCCGCGTCGTCGACAGCGTCGAAGCGGCGCCGAATTCGGCGGTGGACGGCTTCAGCCTGGGGATGCCGGGTATGCTGCCCGTCATCAACCGGGCGGCTGTCGAAATGGCGATGAAAGTGGGGCTGGCCCTGAACTGCCAGATCAACCCCTACAACGCCTTTGAGCGCAAGAACTACTTCTACCCCGACCTGCCAAAAGGGTACCAGATCACCCAGTACGCTCATCCGATCGCCACGAATGGCTACCTCGACGTGGAGCTGGAATCCGGGGCAACCCGGCGCATCCGCATCCGGCGCGCCCATATCGAGGAAGACACCGGCAAGCTGACCCACATGGCCGGGGCAACCTCGCTCGTCGACTTCAACCGGGCCGGCGTTCCCCTCCTGGAAATCGTCTCAGAGCCGGATATGCGCACGGCCGAGGAGGCGCTGGCCTACGCCACCAAAATCCGCCAGATCCTGCGCTACCTCGACGTCAACACCGGAGACATGGAAAAAGGGATCATCCGCTTCGAAGCCAATATCAGCCTGCGTCCGAAGGGAAGCGACGCGCTGAACACCCGGGTCGAGGTTAAAAATCTAAACAGCTTCCGCGCCCTCGCCGGAGCGATCGAATACTGCGCGGCCGAACAGGAGCGGATCCTGGAGGCCGGAGGAGCCGTCGAGCAGGCAACCCTCGGCTGGGACGAGAACCACCGGCGCACGCTCAGCCAGCGCAGCAAGGAAGACGCCCACGATTACCGGTATTTTCCCGAGCCGGACCTGCCGCCGCTCTGGATCGATCCCACCTGGATCGATGCGGTGCGGGCGGGGCTCGTCGAGCTGCCCGATGCGAAAAGAGCTCGCTTCGAGACGGCCTACGGGCTGCCGACCTACGACGCCCACGTGCTGACCGAGGAGCGGCAAGTGGCCGAGTGGTTTGAGGCGGCCGTGCGCGCCGGCGGCGACCCCAAGTCGACGGCCAACTGGCTCATCAACAATCTCTTCGCCCTGATGAACGAGCATCGGCAGACGATCGAAGAAATTCGCGTCACGCCGCAAGCTCTGGCCAACCTGCTGGGGCTGATCGACCGGGGGGTGGTCAATCAGAACAGCGCCAAGGTGGTGCTGGCTGAGATGTTCAGCGGGGGGCAGCCGGCGGAGGCGATCGTCGAGGCGCAGGGGCTGGCGCAGATTACCGACGAAGGGCCGATCCTGGCCGCCATCGAGACCATCGTGCGCGAGAACCCGGAGATGGTCGCCTCCTATCTCGGCGGCAAGGAAAAACTGCGCGGCTGGTTTGTCGGCCAGGCGATGCGCGCCCTGCGCGGGCAGGGTAATCCCCAGCTGGTCAATGACATTCTGGACCGGGTGCTGGACGCGCAGCGATAAACCAGCCGAACGCCTGTAACCCCCTGCACAGCGGAGCCGCTCAACCTGTGCTTTACTTCTCCCACGGTCCCAGGGGGGACTAATTTCCCACTCCTGCCCACCTCCGGGTAACGGGCAATTCACGCCTCACCCAGAGGTTGTGTGCTATTATCGACAGGGGATAGGACTCACCACACTCCGTCGCGCGCAACCACCATGGCCCTTTCCTCTACGACCTAACCGCATAAGACTTTTATGGACAAGTTTACTCCGGTGACGGCCCGGCCCGATGCCCATCGGCTGCGAAAAATGTGGGTCATCACCTTGATGACCATCATCCCCCTGGCGGTCTTCGCCCTCTATATCACCCGGAATACGACGAGCATCAGCGGCATGATCGGCCTGGCGGTCGCCTTTCCCGCGATTCTGGTGACACTCGGTCTGCGCCGCATCGAATGGAGCGGGACGCTAACCATTATGACCCTGGCCCTCAGCGGGCTGGTCGCCATCTCCTGGATCAACGGCCTCGGCATGCTGATCGGCATCGCTTTCGCCATCCTGGCCTACCAGGTCGCCGTACTGATGCTGCCCGAGCCGATGCGTTCGCCGGCCCTGGGGATGATCGGCGTGGTGGCCGTCTCGATCGTCTTTGTCGACCTCTTTTTCCCGTCCACCCGGATCACCCTGACCGGCCGGATCAACCTGCTCACCTGGTTCATCAGCTCAGGCGCGGCCCTGGTGTTTTCCATCTACCTGCTGCGCAGCTTCCACCGCTATACCCTGCGCACCAAGTTCCTCATTTCCGTATCGATCCTGGCGGTGACGGCCGTCATCATCAACATCCTCTTTGTGACCTACTCGAGCCGGCGGATCGCCTTCGATTCGACCGGGCAGACCTTAAAAAGTCGGGCGGTGGAAAAGGCCAACCTGCTGGCCACGAGCCTCAATGCCAGCCTGGAAAGCCTGGCGCTCGCCAGCCAGGATACCGGCCTGATCAGCCGGATCGCCTTTCGCAACAGCGATTACCTGGACCAATCGCCGGCGGCGATCCAGGGAATCCTCGGGCGCAGCCAGGCGGCCTGGGAAGCAGAGGGGGGTGAATTTTCTGAGACGGCCGTTCTGGCCACCACCCGCTTCGCTGCGGATCGCCTGCGCCTGCTACGCGATTCCTCCCCGGCCTGGGAGCGGATTCTGCTCGTCGACCGGCAGGGAGGCACGATCGCCATGACGGAATTTATTCCGGAGTACGATCATTCCGATGAAGTCTGGTGGCAGCGGGCGATCGCCGGAGAGGTCTTTATCGGCCGGCCGGAGATCGACCCTTACTCCGGTCAGGCAGTGCTCATCGGCGCCGTGCCGGCCGTCGATGAAAACAATGAAATCCTCGGCGTCATGCAGGGGGTTTTTCGCCTGTCATCCCTGGCCTTTCTGGAAGAACTGTCCGGAGATTTTTATGGGGAGAGCGCCGGATTTCTGCAGATTGCGATCGGGGATTCCCTTCTGCAGTTCGCCGATGGCGGCGTGGTCATCGAGCCCGTGGGGATCAGCCGCGAAGCACTCGAGGCCATCGAAGCTGAGACGTATGTCCTGGCCAGCTGGCAGGGGGATCGCCGGCTGCTGGCGGTCGCCTCCGTCCCGGACACCAATCTGATGGCCCTGGACGATGTCGATCTCCGGATCTTGAAGCATATCCAGGAAAGCGATGTCATCGACGACTTTACGGCACAGCAGCGAGGCCAGGTCGTCATTGGCATCGGAACGATCCTGACGGCCATTGCCGCGGCCGTTGTCGTGGCCAACATCGTCACCCAGCCGATTCTCAGCCTGACCCAGACGGCCGAGCAGCTCGCCGCCGGCAATCTCAAAGCCCGAGCGTCGATTCAGACGGGCGATGAGATCTCGACCCTGGCCGCGGCCTTTAACGGCCTGGCCGAACAGGTCGAGTCCTCCGTCCAGAACCTGGAAAGCCGCGTGTCCGAGCGAACCCAGGCGCTGAATGCCAGCTTTCGCATCAGCCGCTCCCTCGTTTCGATCATCGATCGCGAGGAGCTGGTGCAGACGATCGTGCGGGAAGTCAAGGAAGCCTTTGACTATTACCACGTACATATTTACCTGTACGAGGCCGAACGCCATCGCCTGGTGCTGGCGGCCGGCTCCGGCGAGATCGGCCGGCGCCTGCTGGAAAAGGAGCATGCTATGCCGATGGGGCACGGGCTGGTCGGCCGGGCGGCGAGCGGCCGGGCTCCGATCCTGGTAACCGACGTCAGCCAGGATCCACGCTGGGTCCCGAATGCACTCCTGCCGGAAACAAGAGCCGAGCTGGCGGTGCCCATTGCGATCGGCAATGAATTTTTAGGCGTGATCGACGTCCAGGACAACGAAGTGGACGGTCTCAAAGCCGAAGACCGGGAGCTGCTCCAATCGATCGCCGACCAGACGGCCGTGGCCCTGCGCAACGCCGAGTTCGTGCGCCAGGCCCAGAGACGTGCCGGCCGGGAGGCGACCATCAACCAGATTCGGCAGAAAATTTTACAGACGCGCGATGTCGAAAGCGCCCTCAAAACGGCGGCGCGGGAGCTGGCGGTCGTGACCCGGGGCCGGGTCGGCGTGCGCCTCAACCAGACGGCCGCAGGGGGAACAAACGGGCGCGCCGCCACCGGCAGCGGCGAGGAAGCAGACCATGCTGAAAGCTGAGCGGCGCAGGCTGATCTGGAGCCGCCTGCGGCAGCCAGGGCTCTCGGATGCCAACCGGGGCGTCATCCTGCGGGCCAGCATCCGCGTCATCGCCCTGGCGACAACGGCAGCCATTCCCCTGACCGCTTCCCTCTCGTTTTTTGGGGTGATCTCCTGGCGGGAAAACCACCTGCTCCAGATCGCCCTCCTCATGGCTCCGGTTTATCTGCTGATCCTCGCCTTTGAGAAAAAAATCCCTTATGCGATCCAGGTCGCCGTGCCGCTCCTTCTGGGGGTGGCCACGGCCATCTTCGATTACGTAGAGAGCGGGCTGGTAGGCCCGGCCCTCCTGACCATGACGATGATGGCGGTCGTGGCCCTGATCCTGGCCAATACCCGCACCGCCGTTTTGCTGGTCGGCGCCGGAATTTCCCTCCACCTGCTGTTTTCAATCTTGATCAGCCGGGGGATGGTGACGCCCGTCCACCAGATCGAAATTTTGACCGGGAGCTGGTGGCTGACCATTTCCGTCCGCTTCGCCATCACCCTGGCCGTAATCAATGTCCTGACCTACTACTACGTCGAAAACACGAACCGGCTGCTCCAGCGACAGCAGGTACTCGTCGAGGAAGTTCACGGGCGGCGGACGAGGAAAGCCAGGCAGGTGCGGCAGCGGACGGCTGCCCTCGAGCTGACCACCGAAATCGCCCGCTCGATGAGCGCGATTCTGAACCAGGATACGCTGGTCCAGAACATCGTCGACCAGATCAAGCTCGCCTTCGGCTACGATCACGTGGCCATCGATCTGACCGATCCGGCCGGCGGGATCCAGGCGAACGCCGGGGACAGCGCCGCCGGCGGCCAGTTGACCGGTGAAGAACTGCCCCCCCGCGAACGAGTCGTCGACCGCTGCGCCCGTCTCGGCCGATCCGTTCTGGTGGCCGATGTCCTGGCAGATCCCACGCTGATCCCCCATCCGCAGCAGGCGGGAACCCATGCCGAACTGGCCGTGCCGATAATTTCGGATCAGCGGCTCATCGGAGTGCTCGACGCCATCCAGGCAAAGGTGGGCGGGCTCGACGATGGGGATTTAAAGCTGCTGGAGCTCGTCTCCCTGCAGATCGGCCCGGCGCTGGAAAATGCGCGCCAGTTCGAACGAACGCAGGCCGAGGCCCAGAAAGAGCACCAGATGAACTGGATCGCGGAGCGCATTCGGCTGGCGCCCGACATCCACACGCTGATGCGCATCACGGCCGAGGCGATCGGCCAGCGCTTCGGCGGCGCGTCGGTTGAAATCCAGATCGATCCCAACGCCCTGGAAGCGATCATTCCCGGGGCCGATTGAAATTGCAAACGACCATGACATCCCTCACAGCCGCCGCTGCCCCCCTCGATCCCATCGCCCAGGCCCGGATTGAAATTCTCAATCAGATCCTGACCTTTGCCGCCGTCCTGAATACGGTAATCACCCTGTTCCTGGCCCTCGAAGCCTGGCAGCAGGAGCAGGTTACCATTCGGCTGCTGATCGGTCTGTTCGTCACCGGCTGCACCTGGCCGCTGGCCTTCAACAGGCGATGGCCGGCCGGGCCGCGGACCGGCATCGCCCTCGGCCTCATTCTGATACCGGCGGTGGGCAGCCTGCTGATTGAAGGGATCGCCGGCGCCGGTCCGTTCTTCTGGATTTTTGCCTCTTCCTTTTCACTGCTCGTCATTGGCTGGCGCTTTGGCTGGCTGATGGCCGCCATTGGGACAATGGCCATCGCCGCCACCGGCTGGGCAGTCAACCAGGGATTTCCCCTCTTCGGACCGACCTACGAGGCTCGAACGGCGCTGACCGTGCGAGGGCAGACCGCCATCGCTGATATCTTCATTTTTATCACCGTCAGCACGCTGCTTATCATGGGGCTGCGCCACCTGATTAAGACCATCCGCCTCTCGATCTTATCGGCGGAAGAGCTGGCCCGCGCCCTCGAACAAGAAGCCGAGGAGCTGGAACATAAGGTCATGCAGCGGGTGCATCTGATTGAAACCGGAGCGGCGATCAACCGCCACCTGTCGAGCCTGCTCGAAGAAAAAGCCCTGATTTCCCTGGCAACCGAGGCCCTTGCCAACGCCCGCCATTACGATCACACGGCCGTCTTCCTGGTCCATGACCGCCTGGAGCTCATCCGAGAAGCGAGCCCCGCAGCCGGCGATCGCCGGGAATTTCAGCCCGGGACGGGATGGATCGGCGCCGCGGCCGCCTCCGGCCGCCCTGAGCTGTTCGCCGCCAACCAGGAAGGGGAGGAAAACGAGCAGGGGTGGGCCTCCCCGGAGGTGCGCTGGGCCCTGGCCGTGCCGATCCTGCTGCACGATACGACGCTGGGCGTCCTGACGGCCGAGCACAGCCAGGAGCTGACCGATGACGACATCTTTCTGCTCTCACTGATCGCCAACCAGCTGGCGGTTGGCCTGCGCAATGCCCGCCTCTACCAGGGGATGCAGCGGCAGACGGCGCTGCAGATCGCTCTCCATCAGATAAACACCCGCTTCAAAGACGGCGAATCCATCGAGGAAATACTGCAAATTGCCGGTGAAGGGCTCGCCGCCACCCTCGGCGCGCAGCGCGTGCGCAGCGAAATCGGCCGTTTTTACGTCAGTTCGCCGGTGCCATCCAGCCAGCCCCCGGCCGCTAAACAGGGAGGACAAGGTGATGTGGGACAATCTTAAGACACCTCTGATGCCTCCCGCCGATGCGGCCGAATCTCACGGATCCGGAAGATCTTTCCTGCGCCGGGCAGGGATGGCCCTCCTGTTTATCTTGGCGGTGCTGATCTCCTGGTCCGGCAGGCCGGCCGGCGCCGGGGCCGCGGCCGTTCTCACCGCCGCGGCGGCCGCAGCCATCCTGCTCGGCCCCGGCGCCACCCGTCTTTATTTTTCCCTGGCAGCCGCCTCTTTCCTCGGGCAGTACCTGGGAGGCCAGCTGGGCTGGTTCGAAGCCGGGGCCGGCAGCGGGGCCGGTCTGCCGGCGCTGCTGCTCCTCGAGCTGGCCGTCCTGGTTCTTGGCCTGCTCATCGGGCATCTGCAGCAGAGCGCGCGGGTCCTGCCTGCGGCCGATGCGGGGCCGTCCGGCGCCCAGCACAGTCCGGCAGCCGCCCAGGTCGATGCGCTGATCCAGGCCAGCCGCATCGCCGCGGCCGTCGGCCGCATCCGCGAACTGGATCCCCTGCTCGCCCAGGCCGCCGCCACGATCCAGGCTCGTTTCGACCTCGAATACGTCCAGATATTCCTGGCCGACGCCACCATGCGCAGCCTCCATCTGAAAGCGGGCACGGGAGAGATCGGCCAGCAGCTGCTTGCCCAGAATCACCGTCTGCCGATCGGACCGGGTTCGATCAACGGCCAGGCGGCTTTTGAGAAAAAAGCAATCCTGGAAGGAAATTCGAAGGGGAGTGCGACGACCCGGGCACATCCCCTGCTGTCTGAGATGGCCGGTGAGCTGGCCGTTCCGCTCCTGGTGGATGAGCGCATCATCGGCGTCCTCCACCTGCTGAGCAGCCGGCCGGACCAGCTGAACCCGGCACTCGTCCCCTCCTTCGAGGCGCTGGCGGTTCAGCTGGCGGTCGCCATTGAAAATGCCCGCCTCTTCCACCAGCTCGACCGCTCCCAGCAGGATATTTTGCTGCAGGCCCTGCGGCTGAACCGCCAGGAATGGGAAATCTTTTTCGATCGGGGCAGCGGGGCTGACGGCCTCGTCTACCGACAGGAAGCGGCGGCAGCCGATCCCGAAGCGCCGCGGGATACGATCGCGCTTTCAATCGAAAGCGGCGGCCTGCCGATCGGCAAAATCACCCTCGAGACCGAATCGGCCGAAGCCCTGATCGATGAAGACTACGAGTTCATGACCACCATCGCATCCCAGGTTGCCCAGCGGGTGGAAAATCTGCGACTATTGAGCGAGGCCGATCGCTACCGGCGGGAGGCGGAAACCGCGCTCAAGCGCATGACCCACGACAGCTGGGCGGATTTCCCGGCGGCCGGCGGCCAGGGAGAGTCCGCCTCTGGCGCTGCGTTCGCCCTCGAAGATGAGCAGCCCCGGCCGGTCGCGCCCCTGGATCCGGTAAACGGCGAAGTGATCATCCCGCTCACCGTGCAGGGAGAAACCATCGGCCGGATCTCCGTCCAGCAGGAGCGGAATGAAGAAACGGATGAAATCCTGGCCGCGATCGGCGAGAGCCTCAGCGACCATCTGGAGAATCTACGACTGACGGCCGAAACGGAGCGACGGGCCGGCGAGCTGGCCATCATCAACCGGGTGAACGAGACGATTCGCGGCCGCCTCGAACCGGCGGAACTGTTTCAGGCGGTCGGGGAAGAGCTGCGGCGGGCCTTCCACACGACCACGACTTATATCGCCACCTACGACGGCGAGGCCCAGCTTTACACCTTCCCCTATTTTGTCATTGACGACGAAAACGGCCGGCAAGAAATCCAGATCGAGCCGCAAAAACTGGGGCGGGGGCTTACCTCGTACATCATCGAAAGCCGGGAGCCGCTTTTGATCAATGCCCAGAACGCGGCCGAGATGTTGGCCCGGGGGGCACTCGAGGTGGATGCCGATCCAATCGACGAGGCCACCTCCTTTTTGGGGGTGCCCATTCTCGTCGGGGAGGAGGTGCTCGGCGTCATCAGCATTCAGGACAGCGCCAATCAGCGGCAGTTCACCGAACGGGATTTGGCCCTCCTGAGCACGATTTCGGCCGGCCTGGGCATCACCATTCAAAATGCGCGCCTCTTCCAGCAAAATCAGGAAGCGCTGGCCTCGGCCCGCCGTCAGAGTCAGGAGCTGGAAGCCATCAACCGGGTCGTGGTGGCCGCCAGCGCCACGCAGAACCTCACCGAATCGATCCAGGCCGTGGCCAATGAACTGCTGAACGTGACGGTTGCCGATCAGGTCGGTATCGCCCTGAAAACCCAGGACGGCCAGGCGCTGCGCGTGGTCGCCGCCAGCGGGGGCGGAGAGACAGCCGAGCAGGTCATCGGCCAGATCATTCCCATCGAAGGGAATCTGTCCACGCAGGAAGTGCTGCGCACCCGGCGCACCCAAGTCTTTGAGAATGCCCAGGAGCACCCGATGCTGGCTCCCGTGCACGAGATCATGAAAGCCCGCCATGTCCACAGCCTGGCGAGCCTGCCGCTCATCACCCCGGCCGGGGTGATCGGCACCGTCGGTCTCGATGTCACCGATCCGACGAAGTCGCTGACCCCTGCCCAGCTGCAGCTGGCGGAAACGATCGTGCTGCAGGCTTCCGCCATCATCGAGAGCAATCGGCTCTTCACGGAAACTGAAAAACTGGCGGAGCGAGAGCGGCAGCTGCGGCGGATCACCGACAGGATCCGCCGGGGTCTCGACCGGGAATCGATTCTGAAAATCGCCCGGGAGGAGATCAGCCGCTTCATCGGCGCTTCGCGCAGCGACGCCTGGCTCGGCCCGGCCGTAGACCTGCAAAACCCTGCCGAGGATCAGGCCGCCGGCGACGGCGAGCGGATCGCCGCCGAATTCGAAGCGGGAGTGGATGTGGAAATGGAAGAAAGCCGGCAGAACGGCCGCGCGGCTTGAAAGAGAGCACCGGTCGGCGCGGCGCCGGGTTGGCTTCCGGAGCGGCGGCCGTCGAAAGAGAAAAGTCATGACCAGACGAACCACGCTTAAAACCTACCGATTACAGGTCGAAACCCTGGGGAATCAACTCCTCGAAGCCCTGACCCGGGCGGCCGGCGGGGATCTTGAAGCCCGGGTCGAGCTGCCGGACGACCTGCCGGTCCTTCAGGCGATCGGGGAGCAGGTGAACGCCATCCTGGAGGACTTCAAGCGGCAGAGGCGCGCCGGTGCCGCGCGGATCGAAGCCCTGGAGCAGGCGCTCGCGGCCCGCTCGGCCGCCCTCGATGCGGCCGAAGCCGATGTGCAGGCCGCCCAGAAGCTCTATTTCGAGCGCGAATGGGCGGATTACGTCGAAACGATCGATCGACGGCCGGGCACGGCGTCATTCCTGTGGCAGGGAGAATGGCGGCGGGCCACCCGGGAAGCCCTGCAGAACGGCCGCTCCGTCGTCAGGCGGCCTGGTCAGGGGGAAGAAACCGGCATCGCCGTTCCCATTCGCGTCGGCGATGAATCGATCGGGGTTCTCGGCTTCGGGGGAACTGAAATCGATCTCGAGCCAGACGACCTGGCAACCCTCGAGTCGATTGTCGAGCAGGTCGGTCTGGCGCTGGAAAATCAGCGGCTGTTTGACCAGAACCAGCAGGCCCTCTCAGAAACAGAAACTCTATATTACGCCAGCGACGGGTTGAACCGGGCGCAGTCGATTCGCGATGTGCTCAAGGTCGTCGGCGAAACGCTCGATCATCGGGGCGCCGAGAGCGTCTCATTCCTGGAGCTCGAGTTCAACGCCGACGGCATTCCGGAATGGCAGGAAATCAAGGCGACCTGGCTGGCGGGTGAAGCGCTCGAACCCCTGCCGGACGGCTCCCGCTTCAAGATCAGCCGGTTCCAGTTATTCGAAAAAATTCTCGGCGAAAATCCCCAGATCGCCCTCATCGACGACATCGAAACGGATCGCCGCACCCGCGACGACCAAAACCTGCGAGCGATCGCCCGGCAGACGGGGGCCAAGGCCATGGCCTTTTTACCCCTTTCGATCGGCCAGCGGCTCATCGGCATCATCGCCGTTCAGTGGACAGAGGTGCAGAAGTTTACCAGTCGGGACAGCCGCTTTTTCAATACGCTGGCGGCCCAGGTCGCCACGGCCGTGGACGGGCTCAAACTCCTCGAAGACGCGCAGGAGCGGGCGGCCGAGCTGGCCATCCTGGCCGATACCCAGAGCCGCCTCTCGATGGCCGTCAATGAGGATGAGATTCTCGGCGCGGTCACCCCGATTTTCGGCGGGGCGGAAACCGCGCTGCACTACCTGGAAACCGACGGCAGCGGCCGGCCGATTTCGCTGCAGACGGTGAGCCGCTGGCGGGACGGCCGGATCCAGGTGAAAAACCCGCAGCTGGGCCAGGTACGGCCGGCGGCAGAAGTCGACCTCGGCCCGATCTGGCTGGCCGACGGCCGCCAGCCCATCCATATCGCCGATCTCCAGGCCGACCCGCGGAGCGCCCCGCTCGTGGGCGATCTGGTCGAGCACGCCGGCACACGGGCGACCTGCGCCGTGCCCCTGCGCAGCGGCGGACGCTGGCAGGCGATCCTCACCATCTCCTGGGCCGAACCCCACGAGCTGAACCGGACCGAGGAAGCGCTTCTTCGCTCCCTGGCCGAGCCGCTGGCCGCGGTCATCGCCTCCCGGCGCGCCCAGGCGGCCCAGCAGGTCGCCCAGGAGCAGGCGGCCAAGCTCTATGAAGCCAGCCGACGGATCAACGAGGCTGCCGGCGATCTCGACCAGATCACCGCGGTCATTGGTGAAATCAGTGGGGCGGGAATCAACCGGGCGCTGCTCATGGAAATCGATTACAACGAGCGCCGGGAAATGGCGGCGGTCGAAGTGACCGGATCCTGGTTCAACGGGCAGGGAACCCCACCCCTGGAGATCGGCCACCGCTTCACGCGGAGCTCCTTCCGCAGCATCCGCTATATCCTGGGACAGGAGGCGCTCTTCGCGGCCGATCTCTCCCTGGAAAGCGATCTCGACGGCGAAACGCGCCGGCTGCTCGAGGAAAACGAGGTGCGCAGCCTGGCCATTCTCCCGCTGCTGTCGGCCAATGAGCAGATCGGCACCATCGTCCTCCAGGGGGATCGTCCCCATGAATTCTCGACTGAAGAGATGCGCATGCTGCGCTCTCTCTCCCCACAAATCGCCGTGGCCGTGCAGAATCAGCGCCTGTTAAAGGAGGCGCAGGCCCGCGCCCGCCGGGAGCAGGTTCTCCGCGAGGTCACGGAAAAGGTGCGCAACGCGCCGACCGTCGAGATGGTCCTGAAAACGGCCGCGGCCGAAGTCGGCCGGGTCTTCGGACGGAAAGCCATGGTCTATTTCAACCAGAATCTGCCAGCTGATCCCGAGACGAAGCCATGACATCTGCCGAAAAAATGACCCGGTCTGGAGGTCCAGCGACCCCCGCACCGGACCAGACCTGCGAAAAGCGATCCAAGATCCCGGTACACACAGCGGACCGGCTGCAAACGGCGAGTTCACGGTCGATCCGCCTGGGAGGGCTCCGATGAAACCGATGGCAGACACCCCTGGAGCCCCACCTCCCAAACGCCGTCTGGCATCCTGGGAATGGCGAACCGATCCGGAAACCCTCACCTGGTCGGCCAATGCCCCCCAGCTTCTCGGGGCGGAAGTGGAAGCGCTGGGCCAGGACTGGCAGGCCTTCGCCAATCTCCTCCATGAGGCGGATCGCCCCCAACTCCTGGAGATTCTGGATGGGGTGAGGCAGACCGGGGAAGCGTTCGAGATCGCCCTGCGGATCCAATCCAGGGGACCCAAGCCGGTCTGGATGACCCTGAGCGGCAGCCCGGTGCCGGCGGCCGGCCAGCCCCTGCGCCTGATCGGCACCCTGCGCAGCCGTGAGCGGGAATCCCGGCTGGAGGCGCTGCTGGACGCCACACCGGACGCCCTGGTCACCTATGACGCGGTCGGCAAGGTGACCTTCGTCAATTCCCGGTTTACAGAATTATTCGGCTGGTCCCTGGCGGAAATTGGCGGCCGGCAGCTCGATTTTGTCCCGCCAGAGCGGCGGGAGGAGCTCGGCCTCATCGCCGTCAGCCTGCTGCAGGAAGGGCGCATTTTGAATATCGAAACAGAGCGTCTGACCCGGGACGGCCGGCCGCTCGAAGTCGAGCTCAGTGCGGAAATCATCACCGATGCCGCCGGCAATTCCGAAGGCGTCGTCGTCCTGCTGCGCGACATCACCCACCGCAAAGCCCAGGAGCGAGAAATCGCCGCCCGGGGACAGAATTTGGAGACCCTCATCGCCGCGCGCACGGCCGACCTGCGGCGGTCAGAGGAGCATCTGGCCCGGCTGGTCGATCAAAGTCCGCTGGCGATCATCGAATGGGACCCGACCTTCCACGTCCGCCGCTGGAACCAGGCGGCGGCCGATCTGTTCGGCCACACCGCTGAAATCGCCGCCGGGCAGCACGGGAGTCTCCTCTTTACCGCAAGTACCACGGCCGAAAGCGCCTGGGATGAAATCAACCGGACGGCGGCCGGCCAGCAGCTGGTCTACCGGACCCGTTCGGCCGGGGGACAATCGCTGACCACAGCCTGGTTTAACCAGCGCCTCCTGGACGATGAAGGGGAGACTGTCCGCGTCATTTCCTTCGTGAAAGACATCACGGCGGAACAGGAAGCCCAGGCTGCCCTCGAGAAACAGGCCACCATCCTCGAAAACACGGGCGAGGCGATCATTTCCGTCGACATGGACTTTATCGTTCAATCCTGGAACCGGGCGGCGGAGAAGCTCTACGGCGTCCCAGCCGCCGAAATGATCGGCCGGCCGCTGGCCGAGTTCGTGGTTGAAACGGTATACGAGCACTTCACCGTCGAAACCGCGATGACCTTTCTGCGGGACTACGGCCGCTTCGCCGACCGGGCCCGACAGACGCTGAAAGACGGTCGAGAGCTGCTGCTCCACTCAACGACCTCCCTGATCAAAGGAGCGCAGGGGGAGCCGATCGGCTTCGTGGCCGTCAACCAGGATATCGGCTCGCTGGTACGGGCGGAACAGGAGCGCGATCAGCTGATCAATATTCTGGAAAACACCACGGAGTTTGTCGGCATCTGCACCCCGGACCAAAAAATCACGTACATCAATCAATTTGGCCGCCAGATGCTCGGTCTCCCGAAAGAGGGGCAGCTGGAGCTGATGGCCCTGGAAGTGATCGCCGAGGAGGCCCGGGAAACCGTAACCGGCGCAATACAAACCGCCGTCGAGCGGGGGATCTGGACCGGGGAAGCGGTTTTCGTCCGCCGGGACGGGAGCACCTTTCCAGTCGCCCAGGCGGTCATGAGCCACAAGGATGCCGACGGGCGGCTGGTCTATCTCTCGTCGGTCGCCCGCGACATCAGCGAGGAGCGGGAGCAGCAGCGGGAGATCGCCGTTCGGCTGCAGCTCAGCCAGGCCCTGGCCAGGGCGCAAACCGAGGCGGAGTTCCTGGAAATCATCACCGAGCACACCGAGTTTCATCCCCATGTCGGGGTCATGGTTACCCGGGCCGGCGCGCCCAATGAGAAGGGGGAGCCGGTGCACGAAGTGCTCCAGGCCAACCTGCACCGCAGTGGCCTGCGCTGGTTGAAATCCGGCGCCAATCTCTTTTTTCCCGAATTTATCGAGGTGCAGCTGCAGGAAGGCCGGCCGTACGTCACCGACGACATGCCGGCGGACGACCGGCTCGACGACCGGTCGCGCCGCTTTGCCCGCCTGTTTGGGGTCAGGAGCGCCGCTTTCTTTCCCCTGTTCGGTCTGGACAACCAGCGCTACGGCACCCTCCACCTGCAGACCACCCGGCCGGCCTTTTTCACCCCGCCGATCGTCGACCGCTACCAGGCGGTCGCCGAAGAAATTTCCATCACCCTGCGCAACATCTTCCTCAGCGCCGAGGTGCAGCGCTCCCTGCAGCGGCGGAGCCGCGAATTTGAAATCACGACGCAGATCTCCCAAGAAGTCGCTTCCGGCCAGAACCTGAATGAAGTCTACGCGCTGGTCGTCAACCGGGTGCACGAGACCTTCGGCTTTTACTACACGCAGCTCCTGCAGTACAACCCGACGATCGACGCCATCGGACTCGTCTTCGGGTACGGCGAAGTCGGCGAACTGATGCGCGAGCGGAACCACGCCATGCCGATGGGCGTGGGGCTGATCGGCCGGGCGGCCGCTACCGGCTCTTCGGTCCTTCAGCCCAATGTCCGGCAAGATCCCAACTGGAAAGCCAATCCCCTGCTGCCGGAAACCCGTGGCGAACTGGCCGTCCCCATCAAATTCCAGGATCGGGTGCTGGGAGTTCTGGACGTGCAGGCCGATCGGGAAAACCAGCTCACCCAGGAGGACCAGATCCTGCTCGAAGGGCTCTGCGGGGTGGTGGCCGTCGCCATCGAAAGCACCCGGCTCCGCCAGGAAATGTCCGCTCGCATCGAGGAGCTGAACGCCCTGCAGCGGGCCATGAGCCGCGAAAGCTGGAACACGCTCCGCTCAAAGGAGAATCTCGGCTTTTTGTTCGACAAGGCGGATGTGCTTCCGCTGTCCGATCGAGGGGCCAATGGGCGGGCGGCCGATGAACCGGCCGAAACCGCCTCGACCTCGACCGCATTCCTGGTTTCCAGGCCGCTCGCGATCCGCGGCGAACCGGTCGGCACCATCGCCATCCAGGACTCGATCAACAAGCCGCTCACGCCGGCAGAACGGGAGCTGCTGGGGGAAATTTCGCTCCAGGTAGCCGAGGCTTTGGAGAATGCACGGCTGCTCGAACAGACGCAGCGGCGGGCCGTCGAAATGGAAATCGTGGCCCAGCTCAGTTCGACGACGTCGACCATCCTCGATCGCGAGCAGCTGCTCAAATCGGTCGCCAACCTGACCTGCCAGAGCTTCGGCCTCACCCACACCAATATCTACCTCTACGACGAATCGGTCGACTTCCTGCGCCTGGCAGCCGGGTCGGGCGAGGTTGGGGAGCTGCTGCTGGCGGAAAAGGTGAAGATCGCGGCCGGTGACAGCCGCGCCCCGGCCGCCCGGACCTTCAACAGTCAAAAAGGTTCGTTTAACAACCAGATCGACTGGAGCCAGGAGACCGGCCTCCACCCGATGCTGCGGCGGGCGCGTTCACTTCTCTCGATCCCCATCATGGTTGGCGGCGTCGCCATCGGTGTCATCGAGCTGCTGGCCGAAACGCCGAACGCCTTCGAAAGCACCGACCTGTCGGTCTTCACAACCCTGGCCAACCAGGTGGCCATCGCCCTCCAGAACGCCACCCTCTTCCAGGAGCAGAAAGAGACGGCCGAAAAGCTGCGCGAAGTCGACCGGCTGAAATCGGAGTTTCTGGCCAGCATGAGCCACGAGCTGCGCACACCGCTCAATTCGATTATCGGCTTCGCCGACGTCCTGCTCGAAGGGATCGACGGCGAGCTCAATGACCGGATGGAAGAGGACGTGCTCCTGATTCGGGACGGCGGCCGCCACCTGCGCAACCTCATCGGCGAAATTCTCGACATGTCAAAGATCGAAGCCGGAATGATGGAGCTCTCCTTTTCGATGGTCGACCTCAAACGGGTCGCCACCGAAGTCATGGCCACCACCAACGGCCTGCTCCAGGGGAAAGCGGTGGAGGCGATCAGCGAAATCGCCGACGACGTGGGGGTCATCGAAGCCGATCGCACGCGCCTTGTCCAGATCCTGCTCAACCTGCTCAGCAACGCGGCCAAATTCACCGACCAGGGGTCGATTAAACTGGCTATGGAGCGGCAGGGGCCGGAGCTGCTGGTTCGGGTTCAGGACAGCGGGGTCGGTATTAAAGATGAAGACATCCCCCTCGTCTTCCAGCAGTTCCGTCAGGTCGGCGGGATGGAGCACCGCAAGGCGGGTGGCACGGGTCTCGGCATGCCGATCACCAAGAACCTGGTGGAGCTGCACGGCGGCCGGATCTGGCTGGAAAGCAGCTACGGCGCCGGAACGACCTTTTTCTTCACGATTCCCTACCGGCGGCCGGAAAAAAACGGCAAAGACAAACAAAGGTACTATGCCTGAGCCGAAAAATCAGCCGGTTTTCTTATGCAAACGGGATATTGTTGCGTACAATAGCCAGGAAAGGTCCTCTCGTCTCGACGGGATGGGAAAACGGGCCTGTTGGACGCCTTTATGAGCAAAAAGACGGTTCTCTGCATCGAAGACAATACGACTAATATGCTGCTCGTCTCCCGCGTTGTCGAAGCCGAAGGACATCGGCTGGTCCGGGCTGAAGATGGGGAAAGGGCGGTTGAAGAGCTCAAACTCGGGGCGCCGGATCTCATTCTGCTCGACGTCAACCTGCCCGGCATGAACGGGCTCGATCTGGCGCGCCGGATCCGGGATGAAATGCAGTATGAGACCGTGCCGATTATCGCCGTCACCGCCAACGTGCTGGTCGGGGACAAAGAGCGGTGCCTGGCTGCCGGCTGCAACGACTATCTGCCGAAGCCCCTCGACATCCGCCGGCTGCGGGAGATCATGCGAGAATATCTCGTCTGATTCTTCTCCTCGGATCCGCGAACTGACAGGCCAACCCCGGCCCCAAACGGCCGGGGTTTTTCTTTATCTGCCCGCCTCCCGCCCGAGCAGAACGGCCGGCCGGCCGCCAACCCGCGTCAGAAATACAATGGCTTCCCGATCGCCCGGTCCCCGCAGCTTCCGGCTTAATTCATCGGGGTCGAGGGGAGAACCCCGCTTCTTGACGACAACCCGGCCGATCTCCCGCTCGCGCAGCAGCCGGCGCAGCCGCTTCAATTGAAACGGCATCCAGGTTTCGATGGCGTAGCAGCGGGCCAGCGCGGTCGAAACGCAGTGATCGGCTGCGATATAGGCGATCTGCGGAGAAATCAGCCAGCCGTCGAGCCGGGCGGCCAGCTCCTGAACCAGCCGGGCGCGGATGACCGCCCCGTCCGGTTCGTAAAGGAAGGCGGCCGGCTCCCCCACTGGAATCGCCGGGGGCTCTTCGGCTGCCTCCAGGGATACCCCGTCCGGCAGCAGTGTGGCCCGGCGCGGGCGGCCGGTCCGCAGCCCGCCGAACCAGAGCAGGGCTTCTTTAACCTCCCCGGCTACCGAAATAAATTCGACCTCCGCCTCTTCGGCCGGCGGCAGCTCTGCGTAGTCGATCCCCGGGCTGATTTTAACCGCCCAGCCGCCGGTTTTAGCCCGCCAGGGAGCCAGAATCGAGAGCGGCGGCCGGTAATCGGCCAGCCGCCGCAGGCGCCGGCCGGATCCATCCCGCCGGGCGGGATCGAAAAACAGGGCGTCGACCGGAAAGGGCGGCAGGGTGGTCAGATCGGCCAGGATGGGAGCGAAGGTGCCCGCTGGTTCATAAACCCGCACGTTTTCCACCGCCATGCGCAGCCGGGTTTCATCTCGCTCGACGGCCGTCACCCGCAGCGAGCCGGCCAGGGCCAGGGCGTCGCCCCCGATGCCGCAGCCGAGATCGGCCACCGTGCTGACGCCGGCCGCCGCCAGCCGCGCCGCTCGCCAGCGGGCCACCGCTTCGCCCGACGCCTGCTCCAGCGCCTCCCGCATAAAATACATGCGGCCGGCCCGCGAAAATTTTTCGGCGGCTCGCCGGCGGAGCAGAACCGTTTCCAAGATGGCGTGCACCTGTTCAGAGGGAAGGCTCTCGCGCAGCTCGGCCGCCCAGCCGAGATGATCCTTGAGGTTGAAATCGACCCGGGCCAGCCAGCGCTGGCCGGTTTCACTGAGGAGAAACTGGAGATCGGCCGGGGTCATGCAGACGCCGGTTCCATCCCGGCGACATCGGTCCAGAGCTGTTCGGCGGCGGCTTCTTCCTCGATCTGCTCGTCTTCCGGCCAGCCGCCATCGACTGCCGCCGGAGCATCGAACCGGCCGCAGTAGGTTTGATAGGCGCAGGTGCTGCATTGGGTCAGGTCGGTGGTCAGCGGCCAGGGGCCGGGGATGGCCCGCCGGGCGGCCAGATCGGCCAGGAGGCGCTCGATTTCCCCCCAACGGCGCCGGTGCTTTTCCTCACTATACGCAATTTTCACCGCCGCGTCCGGCTGACGGGCGTACCAGTAGGTCATCTGCACCCGGTCAGCTGACAGCCAGGGAGCCCCCAGCGCCGCCCGCCCTTCCACGAGCAGGGCCAGGTAGAGCCGGGTCTGCCAGTCGTCCGCCAGCTGCTCCGCCGGCAGGGGCCAGCCGGTCTTCCAGTCGAAAATCCGCCCCCCCGCTTCGTCCAGGATCACCAGGTCGAAGCGGCCGGTCAGCAGAAAATCCCCCACCGGCACCGACAGCGTCAGCTCCGGAAAGAGCCGGGCAGCCGGCGCCGGCTGCGGAGCGGTGCGCTGAAAATTCTCCCACCACCCCCGCACCGGCTGCGGCAGGTCGCCGGCTGCCACGGCCGATGGGTCCAGCCCCAGGTAGTGATGGGCCACCAGCTGGTGGAAGAGCTCTCCTTCCTGGCGGGCGGCCGCCTGCGCCGGAGAAACCGGCGCGGCCGGCCAGGGCAGCTCGTCCAGGTAGCGGAGCTGGAAGCGGCGCTGGCAGATGAGAAAGGTTTCCAGACGGGCACGGCTCAGCGTCAGCAGCATCGATCAACCTTTTCGCGCCTGGTCGCTCAGCCGTTTGATCAGCGGAATGACCAGCTCACCCACCCCGGCATCGGTCAGAATTTCGACGATGTTTTCCAGCTTGCGCGCGGCTCGCCGGCCGTCCGGCGGCGCTTCGGCCATGGACGCCCGGGCCTCCTGCAGATTCTGGCGGGCATCCTCCCGGTCCCGCTGTTCGAGCTGGGGTAAAAAGGCCTGAAGCACCCCTTCCAGCTCGGCGAACTGCTTCGCGGTTGGTCCCGCGGCCGGCGGCGGGGCGCCGCCGGTGGAACCGCTGACAATTTTATCCCCGCCGACGACATCGCCGCCGATGGTGACATCGCCGCCGATCGAGCCAAAACTGACGCCGCCGGAAGATGCCGGCCGCGAACCGCCCGAGCCCCCGCCGCGGGATGTCTGGGGGGCGGATGAGCTGGCGGCCGGCCGGCCCCGCCAGATGCGGCCGTCCGGCGGCAGCATGTAGAGCACGGGAATGCCCCACAGCACCTGGTCTTCCGGATTCGCCCCCAGCGAAGCGGCAATGCGCATTTCCGTCACCGCCTTATCGAGCGGTTCCCCTCCGGCCAGGTTGGTGTAGAGGGCCTGCGTGCAGCGCAGGGCCAGGTAATCCGGCATCTTGTACTGCATGGCGATGACGGCCGGCACGTCGGCCAGAACCAGCCCGTAGGCGACGGACATGAAGGCCGGCGCCTCGACCGCGGCGGTGGCCGTCTCGCAGGCATTGAGGACGACGATCTTGACCGATTTGTTGCGCAGGATATCGGCCAGCTGCTCCGCTTCCAGCGGCCGGGCCGTCCGGGCGGGATCCCCCTGGTTGACTAGCAGCAGCGCCCCACGCCCGCTCTTGAACTCGCCGTGGCCGGTGTAATGGAGGATATGGGGTTTAAACTCGTTGAGGGCGTTCTGCAGCATCCAGGGATCGGGGTCTTTCAATAGCTGGATGTCAAGCCGTCCCTGCAGCCGCTGCAGGGAGCTTTCGAGCAGGGCCGCTTCGCCTTCGACGTTCAGCGGCTGCAGATTCCCCGGGCTGGAGACGACGTGCAGGAGCCGCAGGGGACCGGAGGCGACCAGGTCGGCCGGTTCGTACTGCTGGTCGATGTAGCGGACGACCGGGGTCTTGCTGTCCTTGGCCAGGAAGACATTTTTCTGCTCGTCGAAACAGTATTCCCAGGGAAAGCGGTTGAGCTCCCGCGGCTTGATCTGCAGCCGGATGCGCACTCCGCGCTCCTCGCGACGGAGTGAATCGCGGAAGCTGGTAAAGAGGCTGTGAATCGAGCGAGGAAAGAGAAAATCGTATAGGAGACGGCCGAAATTTTTAGCGTCCTCTTTTTCGGCCGCCAGGTTCTCTAAATAGGAAACGAGCTCGACGATCTGCGATCCGCCTGGGTCGAGCCGCTGTTTTTCGCTCTGCGCAGCCAGCTTGGGATAGGTATAGCTGGCGCGGACGAGATACTGGTCTTCGTTTAGATGCTCGACGAGAATGTCGAAATTTTCGTAGATCTCTTTCGGGGATTCGGTCGATACGGGTCCCCCATCAGAAACGCCCTCCGGCTCCACCGGTTTACCGGGTTGAACTGCTGACCCGCGTTCTTCTGGCTCTGGCCCGCCAAACAGCTGCAGGTCGAGATCGGGCCGATTGTCGTGCAGGGCAGCCAGAAACTCTGGAAATAAGTATTCCCGCCGCTCGATATACGACAGCAGCTCCCGGATCTTGTCCATTTTCCCGGACCCGGCCAGGTTTTGAAAATCGATGCCGGTGTCATAGCAGACCGCCTGCAGCTCGGACAGGTCCAACACTTCGTTTAAATAGCGACGCAGCCGCACCAGCATCTGCCTATCCAGTGCCATTGGTAGCCTCCTCGAACGCCTCCGCATAAAACCAGGTGATCACTTTGGCCTCACCCCACGGCTTCAACGCCTGCATCAGGGCGAGGCCGATCTCGCTCACCAGGGCTCGTTTGAAATCCCCTTCCGAATCAAAATACAGCTCGTACATCAGGTGAAATCGGGATTCGCCGCCCGGTTTGCCCGTGACCCGGCTCACCTCGCTCTTGCGCAGCCCGGGCAGTTTTTCTGCCAGCTGGAGGTGGGTTTCGGAAAAAAACAGCTCGAGCGATTCTTCTTTATCGACCCGGCGGTAGATCGTGACAAATTTGTACAAGGATCGCCTCTGGCGGTGAGCTGGTCGGCTGGTGGGACGGTTTCCCCATTGTACGGTTCGACGATTAAATTGTAAAACGGTCCTCGTGGGAAAAATCCCAATTTTCGTGTTTTCAACCCATATCTGGGTGTATCGTGAAGAAAACGTATATTTTTGATAAGTTTGGGGGCATTTTGGGGTCATTATCCGCCCATAAATTAACATAATATATCCTTACCCTTGCCACTGCCTGTGGCTAATCGTATAATGTCGATCTGTTTTTCGTGAATTTTGGACAGGTTTGTTGCGACAGTTGATAGCGATTCTATTTACACATACGCTCACATCGTGGCTGATCTGGGGTGCGGTCACCGCCCTCCTGGCAGCTGCTTTTCTAACCGTTAAGTACTGGCGAGACAGTAAACGGTCTCCTTATTATTTCCTCAGGCGACAGTCTGAGCAGCGGATGCAATCCTATTCCCTGGCCACGATCGTCTGCGCGGTCGCCCTCATTTTCCTGGCCAGCTATGCCGTCCAACCGCAGCGAGATTCCACCCTTCGGGTCGCCTTCATCACCAGCTCCAAACCCATTTCACAGGCCACCAACGCGAATACCACCCGCTCCGAAGCGGCGAACCGTTCTGCCGACAGCGCTGTCGAGGCGGCCGCCGAGCCGGAAGTGGTCGAAATTCGCGGCGCCAATCTGACCGAGGCGGCCGCCCGTTTGGGCGCTGAAAACGGACCGACCGGTGGGGAGCTGGCCCTGAACGCCATCACGACGACCACCCCGGAGCTGGCGGCCGTCCTGCCGCCGGAGTTCGACCAGTTCACCGCGCAGGTGGCGCTGACCGATGAGACCCTGATTGCCGATCTCCAATTCTCGACGACCATCGATGAAGTCAAGCTGATCGCCCTGACCCCCGAGCGGGTATTCGGGGAAGGATCCTACACGATCTACGCCACCTTTGCCTACGACGGCATGCAGGATGGCATGGTCTGGTCCTGGGTCTGGCGGCGGGATGGACAGGTCGTCAGCGGGGGGAACGAGATGTGGAATTATGGGGTGGACGGCCCCGGCTACGTTTTCTACAACCCGCGAGAAGGGTTCCGCACCGGCGAATATACGCTGGAGATCTGGGTCAACGGCCGGCTGATGAACCAGGCCAATCTCTTCATCACCAACGATATCGCGGCCTCGCGGTAGTTTCCCGAAATTCCTTTTTCCTCGAACCAGCAGAATAAAAAAACGACCGGCGCCCGACCAGCCGGTGATGGCTGGCTGATGGCCTACGACCCGGTCACCCGCCGCCGGATCAGCCGCTGCAGCCGCTCCATTTCGGGCACCCGGAAGAGGGCCGCCGCCCCCAGGTAGAGCACCCCGCCCAGGACGAACCCCAGAACGAGCTGGGGCAGGGG
>JBFFZG010000012.1:0-35225 GCA_041568735.1 Promineifilaceae bacterium (SeqCode) | reverse complement strand
CATGATCAGCAGCATGACGACTCCGGCCGCAAAACTGGACAGGAAGCCAACGATGACTGAATTGGCACCAAATGGAAATACAATTGGAATATCCAGGGCTGGTTTCGCGTTGGGAACAATTTTTTCGGCAATGCCACTGAAGGCCGGAACAATTTCACCGAGGATGATTCGGACACCATACAGAACAACAGCGACCCCGGCAGAAAAGGTCAAGGATTGAATAAACAAGTATACCCACCAGGTCGTGTCTCCACCCAATGCAGCCCGATCCGGTCCCGCCAGAAATATGGCCGGTACCAGAAAAATGATAAACATGATCAGGCCGGTGGAAACGAGTGATTCTCGCAAGAATCCGAAACCTTTCGGAACTTCTACTTCCTCGAAACTGCTGGTTTCTGGATCGGTTCCTAAAACGCGGGCCGCGAAGCCGGCCGCAACATAACTGAGCGAACTGAAGTGTCCAATCGTCCAATCATCACTCCCCCCAGACACTTTCGTCGCCAGGTGCTGAGTCCAGGCGGGCATCAATACTTGCAGAAATCCCAAGACAATCCCACCAACAATGACCAGCGCGGCACCACTCATTCCGGCAGCCCCCATTGTCGCAGCGAGAAGGGCAGCCATGAATAAACTGTGATGGCCGGTGAGCCAAATGTATTTGAGAGGTGTAAAGCGAGCAAAGAGGATATTAAAACCAAACCCCAGAACCATGATCAAAGCCGTTTGCTGACCAAGCTCTCCCAAGGCAATGGCCGTGATTGCTTCATTACTGGGAACAACCCCCTGGACATTAAAAGCCTGTTCAATCATCGGGCCAAGAGTGTCCAGTGGGCCAATGAGGGTGATAGCTCCAGCAACCAGGATAAAAAAGCCGATAGCTGCCTTGATCCCACCCGCAAGTGCATCCGAAAAATTCTTGCCTTCTGTTGCCAGATAGCCAACAAATGCTGTAATTCCAACCAGTACAGCAGGCACACTTAATACATCAACTAAAACTTTGAGAATCCCGTCCATTTTATACCCTCCAGATTTCTTGATCGTTGGATAAAACGGTTGAATAAAATGAGGCGTGGTCAGTATTCAAGCAGGTCGCAAAAGAGGCTTGATGCCACGACCCATTGCGAGCACTTATCGGGCTGACAGACTGCCGGTATCTCTGGGGTATTGTCATTGGAATCGCCCATCATTAGACGCATATCCGGGGGTAATGCAGCCAGCAACGTCGGGGCCAGGGTTCCATCATCCGTGGTGGCCTTGGTCAGCTCTGCCACCATTGGGATCCACAGGCAAGCCGCTGTCGTGACTAGATTGGGCTTCCAGCCTCACCATCACCCACAGCAGTTCGATTTCGACCAACAGTATCTGGTGATAATCTCTGAATAAGGCAAACCGCCGGCCGCTCGATCCTGATGGGGTCAAACTCCTTGTAGCAAAGAGGCGTGTCGAGTCGGAACACGATCTTGCTCGGTTCAACCTGTCAGTAGAAATGATCGGTCGCGCTCGTCGTCGTTGATCAAATGGGGATGGTTCGGAGCTCAGCCCCGGTTATAAAAGATCAGGTGCCCGGCCGATAAATGTCATTCGACAGAAATGACAAGGCGGTCACTTGAAAGACTCTCCAGGCAAATCCAGGAGATCACCCCGGTGAACAAATGAATTGCTTCAGTCTGATGCGATAGCCGCTCGCATTTTCTCGATCATTTCATTGCGGTCCATGTAATTTGTTATCGTAATGACAGGTACTTTTACCTCCCCTAATCTATCAGCCAACTCAGTTGAAGTGACGATAAGATCAACATTCGCAGCCATGGCTCGAGCGGTTGTGATATCAGCAACTTCTACAGAGGGATTCAACCCCAACGCCTTAGCAGCCTTTTCGACCTGCATCCTTAGAATGAGGCTGCTGCCTAATCCCATGCCACATACGGTGAGTATTTTCATATTCTGTCTCCGAATATTTATGAACGGGGCGATTTCACTAATTAAGCATGGATTCTCAGAACATCTTTCCTCATCTCCAACCATAGAAAAGGTCTAAGCCAAACAATGCATTGGAAATCATGGAAGGTAGAGCAGCGGTTGGCCGCTATTCACTTTCAGGAGAACTCAACATCACATCGAGAACCTGTTCGACCGTTTTTGATTCAATTAGAGAGTCCAATTTTCCTGGAATTGATAAAACTTCAGCCATTTGACTGAGAGCGTCCATATGTTGATCATTATCCGTTGCGGCAAAAGCAATCAGGACAGATACCGGGTCATTTTCCGGGTGTCCAAAGGCTATCGGGTTAGCCAACCTCAAGACTGCCATACAGGGTTGAAGCGCGCCGTCTTCCGGTCGGGCATGAGGGATGGCGAGCCCAGGTGCGATAACGATATAGGGTCCAAGCTCATTGGCTGTCCCTATCATCCCATCGATATATCTCTCTTCCACGCCACCCGTTTTCACGAGCAATCTGCCAACTTCTCGAATTGCCTCCTGCCAATCGTGCACTTCAGCTCCAATACGAATTCTTTCCGGACTCAACAATTGCTTTAATTCCATTTTTTCCATCCAATTACGAGTTCAAATGATAGATATTGAAGCGATTTCATTTTTCATGAGGATGAAATTAGCTTCTTATTTTGAATCTCAACGATCACGATTCGCGAAATACTTCTCTTTTCAAATGAATTTTGTCCCCTCGAAACCAGGCTTTGGAAAACTCGATTATTTGGCCCGACTCATCGTAAAGAATGTGCTCATTATAGAGAATTGGTTCACCGACATTTATTCCCAGCCATTCAGCGGCCCTTTGATCCGCACTGACTGCAGAAATGGTGTGTTCCGCTTTTGAGAGGCGCAATTTACATTTTTGTTCTAATACATCTGTCACCATCGTTTGTGTCGTGAAATCTATGGTTAATAGCCCTCCAAATTTTTCTGCGGAGAAGAAGGTCTGATGTACAACAACCGGTTCATCATTGACAGAGCGCTTTCTGAGTAGGTGCAAAACCTGCTCATGAGGCGCTAACTGCAATATTTTACCAATTTGTGGTTCTGGAGGTGGGCAGATTTCCTGGGCAAGCACTTCTGTCTTAAACGGTATTCCACGCCAATTCAACTCCTCAGAGGTACTTACTAAGCGGCTGGCCCAGGAATGCTCTAATTTTGTATTCTTAACATAGGTTCCTTTTCCGTGTACTTGATCGAGCATCCCTTTTGAGACGAGATTGCCGATTGCCTTACGCAAGGATCCTCTGCTAACTCCAAGCTCTGCCGCGAGATCTGGTTCTCCCGGCAGTTTGGTTTCTGGTGGCCAATGACCGGTAACAATTTGTGTAGTCATCCAATTGATGATTTGAACGTATACCGGTACGGGACCTTCCTTGTTAATCTGGTGTTCACCGGTCATGAGACATTCTCTCATTCATTCAATTTTTTTTAGCCCCTTCATCAGCGGAGTTTGAAAAATCATTGGGAATGTACATGCAAAGATGTATGCGGACATCTACATACATCTTGAGTGAATAATAATTATTATTAAATTGGGTGTCAAGTTAAAATATTTGAATGACCTGCCACAGCGAGCTGCTGATTTCTGTCTGTTTAGGTACATAATTAACGAAACAAAACACGGGGAAAAACTAAGAGAGGATTTTGCCATGGGTTACATTGGTTTCGCACGATCACCATGGCTGAGAAATCGGGGAAAAAGCAGCAACGAACAGCACAACTTCGTCCGAGAAGACCGTGCGGAATATCCAGCGCGACACTCGCAAGAAGTAGTCTGGCGAAGACAAGATTCGGATTGTTCTGGAGGGGTTTGGGGGGAAAGTGACAGGGGCCGAGCACTGCGGGCGGGAAGGGATCAGCGTGAGTCTCTACCAGCGCTGGACCAAGGAGTGATTACGCAATATTTCGCCTGTAAATTGGTCGAATCCTCTCAAGCGTTTTAGACCGGTCCGTGCAGCCCTGATGGCGGTCACTGTTCTTCGAAACTCAATTAGCACCGGTCTGCCATTCTTCGGAAATCTCCAACACCGCGGCTCTCACCAGACGGAAACAAGAAGCGGTGTTGGGGAACGTCGCTACCCGATTTAGGTGCTTGTAAACATTTGAATATCAAACCTTGAGGAGGATTTTTTTATTGATCCATCATTTTCAAATGTGTTACCTGTCCGTCCGTGCACAGCGATGCTACCCCTTTTTTGTGATCGGAATCGTAGTGCCGGCCAAATCGCCTATGACATTCACCAATTCACTATTAGAAGGAACAATAATCTTCGAATTATTTCGCAACGCTTCGCTGACGGTTTCTAGCTTCTTCAGCAGCTGCGCATTTCCCACAAAGTATTGTTCAGCGGCTTCGTTGACAACCTTTATTGCTTCCCCATCGGCTTCGGCTTTGAGCTTGATGGCAGCCGCAATGCCTTCAGCTTTCTTTATCTCTGCTCGCCGCTCGCCATCTGCTTTGGTTTCAATGGCCGTAGCTAAATCGAGGGCAGCGATCTTTTCGTTTTCCGCCTTCACAACATTGTTCATCGCCGCCTGCACATCGGCCGGTGGTTCGATGCGCTGTAGTTCCACTCTAACCACATTGATTCCCCATTTGGAAACCTCTAAATCGAGTATCTTTTCCACTTCGTCATTGATTTTATCTCGGTTTTCATTGGCCTCTGTCAACGTCATTTTGCCAATAACCGCTCTTAACGTCGTTTTTGCCAGAGAAGGGACAGACGATTCAAAATCGTTGACGTTGTAAATCGCGTTTCGAGTGTCAACGACTTTGTAATAAACAACCCCGTCAACTTCTGCATTTAATTTATCTTTTGTGATAATTGATTGTGGGTCAATATCGACGCGCCGTTCGGTTATGTTGATGCGGGACATCCGATGCAAGAGCGGAATGATCCATTGGAAGCCCGCATTGGCCGTCCTGGAATATTTTCCGAGGAATTCAACAACGCCTTCTTCCACCGGCCGAATGATTCGAATGCCTAGACCGAAAATGACAGCCAATAAAACAAGACTGACAGTGATAAAAATATCCATCCCGATTACTCCTTCCTAATATTGAACCCAATCACTTTGAGTTTCGATTTGTCCAAAATTGTTGTTTGTATCGTTTGAGCATAACCTCCTGATCAATAACATCTCAATAACGTATCGAAAACTCAAGGGCAACTTTTAGGTAGTGCTGTTTGATCGAGATGATAGATCATTCGGTTCTTTTACCCCACTTCAATTCGGGTGAGATCATATGGTGGTTTCACTATTATTCCCCTCTTGCCGGCCGCATCTTACCGCTGGCCCCCTGACCGGCCGTCGACCCAGGACAGTCAAAAGATCTATTGAATAATTTCGAGAGTCCATGGTAAAGGCTGGAGGGAATGGTCGCGGAACAGCGGCAGGTCATCAAGGTGCTGGTGCAGAGGGTTTACATGCAGCACAATGAAATCGGTGCGTTGCTGCCTGAGTTGGAAGCGCTCACACCCGGCCTCAACGAGGAGCTGGAGCGAGCCGTATCATTTTCTGGAGATCTTTAGGGAAACCTGGGACAACCTGGAGGGGAAAGGGGATATGGAGCGGGAGCTGTTCAAAATGATCCGGGAGTGCCTGTTCGTATGGGGGGAGCAGGTCGTGGCCCTGACCCTTCACTCAAACTTCCCCATGATCCTGGGCCATAAAGTGAAAGAGCCGACCCCTATTCAGGGCGACTCTTGCTCGTATACGGACGGGAACGAAGGGCGTTGAACTCACGCCATCCAGATGGCTCGTTCCTCCCCCTACTTCCGCGGCACGGCCAGAAACGGCAGATTGCGGAACCGCTCCTTGTAGTCGAGCCCATACCCGACTACATACACGTCCGGCAGCTCAAAACCGATGTACTTGATGTGGGTCTCGATCACCCGCCGCTGTTCCTTGTTGAACATCGTGCAGACTTCGAAACTGGCCACGCTGCACACCGAGAGGGCCCGCACGGCGTAGTTGAGGGTCAGACCGGCATGGACGATCTCCTCGACAAAAATGACATGCTCCCCCTGGACCCCGCTGATCAGATCGTCTGCAATCGAGACCAGCCCGGTCTTGCGCGTCACCGCCTCATGGGCGGCGATGTCCATGAAGTAGACCTTGACCGGCAGGGTGATGTGCCGGCAGAGGTCGGCCATGAACATGAAGACACCCTTTAAGGCGCCGATCAAAACCAGGGACTGCCCTGGCTCCAGCCGGCCAGCGTAATCGGCCGAAATCTGGGCGCCAAGTTCGGCCGCCCGCGCCTCGATCTGGGCAGCATCGATTAAGATCTCTTCGATTTCCGAAGCGTATCCCGGAAAATCAGCCAGGGTATTTTCGTCGCTCATAGATCCGATTATAAAATGATGGCCGCTCCCAGACCAGTTGCTTTATCAACCGTCAACCTTTGCCCGGGCGCCTCCAGACCGCTACACTTCCTCCCATGACCGGCCGGGCGATCGAAACCGAAGGACTGACCAAGATCTACCCCACCCCCGCAGGGTGGTTCCGCCGAACCGCCGCGGCCGCTCCTTCGGTACAAAACGTCCACCTCCAGGTCGAGGACGGCGAAATCTTCGGCCTCCTCGGCCCGAATGGAGCCGGCAAGACAACCCTGACCAAGATGCTCTGCACGCTGATCTCGCCGACCGCCGGCTCAGCCCGGGTGGCGGGCTTTCCGCTCGTCGAAGGGCGGCAGATTCGGGCGGCCGTCGGCCTGGTCGTCACCGACGAGCGCAGCTTCTACTGGCGGCTGAGCGGGGAGCGCAACCTGACCTTCTTCGCCGCCCTGCACAACCTGCACGGCCGGGCCGCCCGCAGGCGCATCGCCGAACTCCTCGAAGCCGTCGGCCTGACAACAGTCGCCGGGGAGCGCTTCAGCGCCTATTCGAGCGGCATGAAGCAGCGGCTGGCCATCGCCCGCAGCCTGCTCCACCGGCCGCGGATTCTCTTTCTTGACGAGCCAACCCGCAGCCTCGACCCTGCCGCCACCCAGAACCTGCACGCCCTCATCCGGCTGCTCAATCAGGAGCAGGAGATGACGATATTCCTCATCACCCACGACCTGAACGAAGCGGAAAAGCTCTGCCGCCAGGTCGGCCTGATGCACCAGGGAGCGCTGCGCACAGTCGGCACGCCGGCCGATCTGCGCCGCCAGGTCCGGCAGCAGATTCACTACCCGATCCGGGTGGGCTCCCTGCCGGAAACAGCGGCCGCGGATCTGCGCCGGGCACTCCCCGACCTGGTGATCCAGCACCGGCCGCAGGACGCCGCGCTCTCCTTCCAGGCCGGCGAAGCCGAGCCGGCCCTCGGCCGGCTGCTGGCCATCATTCACGCCCACAGCCTGCCGCTGCTGGCCGTCGAAAACAGCCCCCCTTCCTTAGAAGAAGTTTTTAATTACTATACGCAGCGGCACCAGGCGGCCGGCTAGTCTCGCCCCCGCTCCCGGCGAAACCAGAGAAATATCAGGAGAAGAAATGCCGCGCCAAACAGCAGGAGCCAGATTTCATTGGCCGTGCGGGCCGCAGGGACCGCCGCCGGCGTGGCCCGCTCGCCAGCCAGATAGCGCTCCACAGCCGAGCAGAAACGGCGGATTCCGGCCCGCAGCTGCGTTTCTAGCAGGAAATCGCTGTAGTCGGCCAGCGCGCCAACCTGAGCGCCGTCGACCTCGTAGATCATCTGCGCCCCGCCGGCGGTATTTTCCAGATGAACGGTGCCCGTGCCCGTCATCGCCTCCTTGCCGGCCGCCCGGATCTCGAACGAAAACGGGGACTCGGCGGCCTCTTCGGCCGGTTGAAATGTCAGTCCGACGGCGAGGTCGGCCACGTCGAGCACTGCCGCTGACGGCTGCAGGACGAATTGATAATCATCCGGCCCGAGTTTAACCAGGTGGTGCATCGACGGCACTACCTGGATCAATGCCGCCGGATCGTGGAGGAGGGACCAGATCGTCTCCGCCTGGTGACCCTCGAATAACCAGTAGCCTTCAACTTTCACGGTGTTCTGCCTTTATTGCGGTTGGTTTATCAGCCGAATGCGCCGGATCCGGCCGCCGGCTGGCGGTTTTTCCCGGTTCATCCGGGGTGGATGCTCTTAGGATAGCACAATATCCCCGACCCCTGGCAGGTGATCGTCAAATATTTAGCCGCCGCGCCGGGCATAGGGATTTAGTCCCAGTTGGGCCAGTTTGCCGCCAAAAATAAGTTACGATAAGGTTGTATGCAGCCCGCCGGGAGACAAGCATTGGCAGGAAACGAAGCGAAATACCAATCGGCCGTGCGCCAGGGGGAGTCATTCCTCAGCGCCCACAAATGGCGCGAGGCGATTGCCGCATTTCGCCTCGCCCTGGCCGAATTTAACGAGCGGCCGGCCGTTTACGCCGGGCTGGGAGACGCCTGCGTCGGCCTGAAGGAGCTCGGCCGCGCCCTCGACTGCTACAAGCTCGCCGCTCGTTTCAGCCGGGGTGACATCGACGCCCTGCTGCAGGTGGCCGATATCCAGGAGCGGCTGGGCTTCCTGAGCGAGGCCGGCCGCACCTACCTGGCCGCGGGGGAACTGCTGCTGCGCCGGCAGGAGCTGGACGCGGCTGTCGGCCAATGGGAGCGGGCCGTTCGGCTCGAGCCCAATCTGCTGGCCGCCCACCAGCGGCTGGCCATGGTCTTCCAGAGGCAGGACGACGCTCGCGGAGCGGTCCGGGAATACCTGGCCATCGCCCGCATCCTCGACCGGCGCGGGGAAAAGAAAAAGGCGCTCAAGATCTGCCGGGCCGCCCTGCGCCTCGACCCGACTAACGGGGATATTCAAACCGCCATGAAGCTGATCGAGCAGGGGGAAGAGGCTTATCCGGAGCTCGCGGTCGAAAAACCCATTATGGAGCCGCCCGCCCGGCCGGCCGCCGACGACGGCGAGGAAGGGATTTTCGGGGCGGTTCGCCAGATGGCTTCTGTTTTCGAAGCGGAGCGCTCTACCTGGGCGCTCACGACCGAACAGCACCGCGACCAGCAGGATCCCGTCCGGCAGGGGCAGGAGCTGGCCGAAGAGGTGCTCACCGCCGAAATCTTCCGCGTCGACGAAGAGGATGACTACAGCCAGGAAGGGATGATCAAGTTGGAACGCGACGCCCTCATCGGGCAGGCGCTGGATTTCGCCCAGCGGGGCGAGTTCGGCCAGGCGATCCGCTGCTTCCGCCAGGCGATCGACGGGGGGCTCGATCTGCCGGCCGCCCACTTCTACCTCGGCTTTCTCCTCGTGCGCAGCGGCCGGCCGAAGGAGAGCTATCCCTGGCTGAAAAAAGCGGCCGCCGATCGCCGCTACAACCGGGCCATTCGCGCTCTGCTGACACCCGATCGCTGAGGCGAGCGCGGGGCTTTCACCCCGAATTCACCCCGTCATCTAAGAAAATCCTGAGATATGTGTGGTATTCTGAATCTATCAGGTCAACTTCATTCGACGGGAGTAAATCGCTGCATATGATCACGAACATCTGGACCGCTCCCCTCTTCGATCCCTTCCCCGGGATCACCGGCCGGCACGCCCAGACCCTTATCGGCAATGTCCTGCGCAGCGGCCGCGGCATCACCTTCAACCGCCGGCGGATCGACACGCCGGATGGAGATTTCATCGACCTCGATTTCGCCGATGTCGACGGCGCCACGTGGGAGGACCTGGGGCCAAAAGCCCCGATCGCCCTCCTGCTGCACGGTCTCGAAGGCTCCGCCCGCCGCGGCTACGCTTCCGAGTCCTACCGGCAGCTGGCAGCGCGCGGGATCCGGCCGGTCGGCATGAACTTCCGCTCGTGCAGCGGCGAAGTCAACCGGACGGCCCGCTTCTATCATGCCGGCGCCACCGACGATGTCATCACGGTTTACCGGCAGCTCGATGAATGGTTTTCCGGCGTACCCAAAGGGATCATCGGCGTCTCGCTCGGCGCCAATATGCTGCTGAAGCTGCTCGGCGAATGGGGAGATGAAGCACCGGAGAGCCTGCGCGCCGGGGCGGCCATTTCCCCCCCTTTTAACCTGGTCGCCGGCAGCAGGCGGCTCCTCGAACCGCCCGGCCTCTGGTACAGCCTCCGCTTCCTGCCGACGCTCAAGCGCAAGGTGCGGGATAAGGAGCCGCTCCTCACCGGGTTGATCGACGTCGACCGGGTGCTGCAGGCCCGCAATCTGCGCGAGTTCGACGAATTTGGGACCGCTCCGCTTCACGGCTTTCGCGACGCCGATGATTACTATCAGCGGACCAGTTCAGGCCAGTTCCTGCCGGGGATTCGCCGGCCGGTGCTCATTATCAGGGCCCAGGACGACCCGCTCATGGATCCCGATGAGATTCCCTTCGAGGTGGTGGCGCGCAATCCCCATCTCCTCGGCTTCTTTCCTCCCCAAGGGGGTCATGTCGGTTTCACGAGCCGCGGCGACGCTTCGACCCTCTATTTTTGGAGCGAAAACCAGGCCGCCCGCTTCCTGGCCCATCACCTCGGCGCCGGAGGCGGTGATGCCTTCTCCCTCAGGGGAAAAGTTGCCGGCCCATCCGGCCTGAGATAGCCTTGCCCTCAGGACTAAAATTCAAGCCGCAGCGTCCGCCGGAGCGCTTGCCTGTCGTCAGACGGCGGTTTTTTGGCGCGGCGGCTGCCTAACCAAACAAACGAAAAAAAGGATAGTCACATGATTGTCAAGGAAAAATCCATCCAGGCGATGAACGAGCAGATTCGCAGCGAATTTACCGCCTCGGCCCAGTACGTAGCCATCGCCGTCTATTTTGACGAAGAAGGGCTGCCGGACCTGGCCGAATTTTTCTACCGCCAGGCCGAAGAAGAGCGCATGCACGCCATGAAGTTCGTCCATTTCTTGCTGGAAACCGGTGCCAAACCGATCATTCCCGGCCTGCCGGATGTGAAAAATGAATTTTCGAGCGCTTCTGACGCCGTTGCCTTTGCCCTGCGGCAGGAAGAAATGGTCACCGACCAGATCAACAACCTCGTCTCAATCGCCGTTGCCGAACAGGACCACACCAGCAACCAGTTCCTGCAGTGGTTCGTCACCGAACAGGTCGAGGAGGTCGATTCGATGACGACTCTGCTGCAGACCATCAAACATGCCGGCAGCAACCTGCTGCTGGTCGAGGAATTTGTGCGCCGGCAGATGGCGGCCGGGGAGGCCGAAGAGGAGACGGCCGGTTGAGCCGCGGCAGCCGCGACCCAAACCCGGAACCGCTTCCTGCGCCCGACGCGGCCGGCCCCTTCTGCGCCGAGCTGGCGCGCCACGATCCCGAGCCAGCTGTGGGTACGGCCGCGGCGGAGATTACCCACTGGTTTTTCCTGGAATACAACCGGCCCTGGGCCGCGCGGGCGGTGGAAGACAATCACCTCCCCGAATCGGTCCAGGGCTGGCTCACCCGGCAGCTGGAAGCCCATCGCTCCTCCCGGCTCGTCCTCATCAAACGCGGCTCGCGGCCGCTCCGGTCGATCCATTTTTTCGCGGCGGTCACCGCTGAAGCCGGGCAGCGTCTCTACCGCTACGAGCTGCCGGCCTACGAAGCGCTGCTCGACCTGGACCTGGCGCCGGCGATCGCCGGCGACCCGGCCGCGGCCCCCCATCTCGATGCGCGGCCGCTTTTCCTGGTCTGTACCAACGGCCGGCGAGATCGCTGCTGCTCCAAATTCGGCCTGCCGGTCTACCGGCAGCTGGCGGGGCACGTTGGGGCAGGCCAGGCCTGGCAGTCGACTCACCTCGGCGGCCACCGCTACGCGGCGGTGACAGCCGTTTTCCCCCAGGGAATTGTTTATCGGGTCGTCGATCCCCACCGGCAGGTCGAACCGCTCGCCACCGCGGCGGCCGAAAACCGCGTCTGGCTCGATGGCTACCGCGGCCGGACCTGCTACGGCGGACCGGTGCAGGCCGCCGATTATTTCGTCCGGCGCCTCACCGGCGAGACCCACCTGGATTGTCTCTGTCTGGAGAAGGCCGAGGTGGTCGATGGGGTCTGGCAGGTTTGCTTCCGCCAGAAATCGAGCGGCGGGCGCCATCGGCTCCGCCTGCAGACCGAACTCAGCCAGCCGCTGCTCGCCAGCTGCAGCCCGACCAAAATCAAGGTTGAGCCGCGCTACCGGCTGCTGGACCATGAATGGCTGCCCGCCGCCGGCGGTGGACCTGCTTAACTGGCAGGCCTATAGGAATCGGGGCTGATACAATGGATCTCTTGCTCAAAATCCTCAGCATCCTGGCCGGAGCGGTCATCATCTGGTTCACCATTTCCTCGGCCATCCGCACCTTTGTCGTGCCGCGGGCCATCCCCGATTTCTTGAGCACCCTGGTGGCCCTGACCTGGCGGCGGCTCTTCAACCTGCGCCTCCGGTGGGAGAAATCCTACGTGCGCCGGGACTGGGTCATGGCCTTTTACGCCCCGGTGACTTTGGTCTCCTTTCCCATCGTTTGGGCCACGCTGATCACGGCCGGCTACACCCTCATTTATTGGGGAATCGGCCGGCGCACGCTGGAGGAAGCCTTCCTCCTCAGCGGCTCCTCGATTCTGACCCTGGGCTTCGCCCTGGCCGAGGGACCGCTGGAACGGCTGCTGGTCTTCTCCGAAGCGGCCGTCGGCCTGATCATGGTGACCCTCTTGATCTCCTATCTGCCGACGATGTACAGCGCCTACTCCGCCCGGGAATCGGCCGTGACCCTGCTGGAAGTGCGGGCCGGCAGTCCCCCGTCGGCCATCGAGATGATCCTGCGTTCGTTCCGCATCGGCGACCTGGAAAATATGAGCGCCTTCTGGGAGGGCTGGGAGCGCTGGTTCGCCCAGCTCGAGGAAAACCACACGTCCCTGCCGATTCTGGCCTTTTACCGCTCGCCGGTACCGGAATATTCCTGGGTGACCGCCTCCGGCACCGTGCTCGACGCCGCCTCGTTTTTTCAAGCCGTGATCGACAAGAAAAACGATCCACGGGAAGCCCTCTGCATCCGGGCCGGCTACCTGGCGCTCCGGCGCATCGCCGGCTTTTTTTCCGTTCCCTACAAGGAGGATGTCTCGTCTGAGGATCCCATCAGCATCTCCCGCGAGGAATTTGACGAAGCCTGCGAAGCCCTGGCCTCCAATGGGGTGCCGCTTAAAAAAGACCTCAACCAGGCCTGGAAGGATTTCCGCGGCTGGCGGGTCAACTATGACTCGGTGCTGCTCGACCTCTGCAACATCACGATGGCCCCTTACGCCCCCTGGTCCTCCGATCGCTCCCGCCGCCCGGACCAGTTCAAACGCGTTCCCCTCTTCTACCACAAAATGAGGGATTAAACCGCCCGGGAATCGGGGGTGGACGGCCGTCTCTCAGGGCAGCTCAGAAACCTGCACGATCAGCTTCCCCGATTTCTGGCCGGAAAAGAGCCGGTTCAGCGCGGCCGGGGCCTGCGCCAGTCCCTGGACAATTTCCGTGCGGTACCGCAGGCGTCCCTGCAGATACCACTCGGCCAGCGCGTCGTTGACTTCCTTGGCCCGTTTGATGTAATCGGTGATGATGAAACCCTGCATTTTTCCCCGCCGCGGGATGAGGTTGATCAGGTTTTTAGGTCCCGGAGCCGGCTCCGAGGCGTTGTACTGGCTGATCATGCCGCAGAGGACGATGCGCGCGTGGAGATTGATCTGTCCAAGCACCGCATCGAGGATCTCCCCCCCGACATTGTCGAAAAAGACGTCGATTCCCTCCGGACAACGGGCGCGCAGGGCTTTGTTTACCCGCTCGGTTTTGTAGTTGATCGATCCGTCAATGCCCAGCTCTTCGGTCAGGTAGCGGCATTTTTCGTCCGTGCCGGCGATACCGATGACCCGCAGACCCAGGATCTTGCCAATCTGGCAGACGAGGGAGCCAACCGCACCGGCCGCCCCCGAGACGACGAGCGTCTCCCCTGCCCTGGGCTCGCCGATTTCGAGAAGGCCGAAGTAGGCGGTCCTGCCGATCATGCCGAACAGGCCGAGATAGGCATCCAGGGGAACGCCGGCAAAGCGCTGAATTTTGGCCAGGCCGCGCCCATCGCCGACCAGGTAGGTCTGCCAGCCGATAAGCCCCGTGACGATATCCCCGACGGCGAATTTCGGATTGTTAGAGGTCTCGACTACGCCGAGGGCCAGCCCGCGCATGACCTCGCCCAGCGCCACCGGAGGCAGGTAGGTCGCCGTAGGGTTCATCCAGGCCCGGTTGGTCGGATCAAGGGAGAGGTAGACCGAGCGGACCCGGATTTCTCCTTCGGCCGGCTCCGACAAAGGAACCTCCTCCCAGGTAAAATTATCGGGCCCGGCCAGGCCGACCGGCCGGCTCGTCAGGAGCCATCGTGGATTGAATAAAGGCATGGGAAGTTTCCTGTTGGTTTATTCCTTCGAATCAGTTCAGCCCGGTAATCAAGTCGCCGCGGCTCCCTCCGAGAACGACCAGGCCTCTGGCAAACACGGCGATCACCCGACTGCGGCGCCGGTTATCGTTATTCGCGGACGGCCACCGCGAACCCGACGGCGTGGGTGGCGGTGTGGGACATGCTGATCGACCAGTGGGTGAGCCCCTGCTCGGCCGACATCCGGCCGGCCTGGTTGTGGAGCTGCAAAAAGGGTTTGCCCCGTTCGTCGTTGACGATCTCGATATCGGCCCAGTTCATGTCGCCGATCCCCGTGCCGAGCGCCTTGGCCACCGCTTCCTTGATGGCAAAACGGCCGGCCAGACTTTCAAAGCGGCCGCCGCAGTAGGCGATTTCCCGCTCGGTGAAGATCCGGCGCAGAAAGCGCTCTCCGTGGCGGTCCACCGCCTGCTGGAGGCGCTCGATTTCGATCATGTCCACCCCGCTGGTCAGCATCATGCCTCAGTGGTCCTCCGGCAGTGTCGAGCGCCTGGGCGCCGGCTGCGCTGCGCCGCTGTCCGGGTGATCGTCCGCGGCCGGCGCAGCGGCCGTCTGCCCGTCCGCGGCTGCTTCGATCGCCGCCAAAAGCTCGGCCGTCGATTCCTCCCGGCCGACGACGACGAGGATGTCCCCCACGCTCAACGGCCGGCCCGCATCAGCACTCAGCCGCACCCGGGGCAGTCCGCGCTCTCCTTCCTGGTCAACCCAGCCGATGACGTTGACGTCGAACTGCTGGCGCAGGCGGAGATCCATCAGCGTTTTTCCGTGCCAGCTTTCCGGCACCTGGATGCGACGGGCGCCGTAGCCGGGCAAAATCTGTCGCTTGGCGAAGGTCTCTCGCTGCGTGCGGTAGATCGTCGTCTGATGCGTGACTAGGGCGGCGATCACCAGGGAGATCATCGAGGGTATTATATAAGATCCGCTGAACACCTCAACAGCGAACATGATCGCGGCCAGGGGAACGTTGGCGATCGAAACGAGGCTGGCCGTCATCGCCGGCGCGATAAGGATCAGGGGAGAGGCAGAAAAATCCCAGGCGAAGGAAAGGCCGAGCGCGCGGGGCAGCTGGAGCACGATGGCGGCAACCATCGTGCCGAAGTAGAGGGAAGGAACGAGCAGGCCGGCCGAGCCGCCCGACCCGATCGTGATCATGGTGGCGAGCATTTTGGCCACCAGGGCCACCGCCGCCAGCCCGAGCACGAGCTCCCCGGCCAGGGCCAGGTCGATCACCCCTTCCCCGGTTCCCAGGACGAGGGCCAGCGCGGTGTGAGGGCCGGCCGCCGGCGCACCATCGCCGCTCTGCCGGCCGATCAGGGCCACCAGGCCGACAACCAGGGAAGCGATGAGCCCGGTCAGCAGGGCCCCGGTCGCATGGCGCAGCCAGATATTCTGAAACTGCCGGTGGAACCCGTCGTCGATGACCGTCCGCAGCCGGCTGAAGACGGTGCTGACCAGGGCGATGGCCATGGTCATGAGAACGAGCAGAACGTAGTAGTGCCAGTTCCCCAGCGGCGGCACGAATTTGCTGCCGATCTCAAACAGTCCGGAGGTATTGAAATACGAAAAACCGACGCTCTCGTTTCCGGACAGGATGCTGTGCGCGAAATTGTTGAGAAAGAAGGCCACCAGGGCGGAAATGAGTGAGTAAATGAGCTTTTCGATGACCGGCCGTTTTCGGTACACGACTTCGGTGGCGAAAAAGGCGGCCGTGAACGGAGCTCCGATCAGAGTGGCGATGGCGGCGGCGATGCCGCTGAGCTGGGCGGTCTGCAGGTCGTCCGGGTCGGTCGGCCGCCACCAGTTGAAGCGATTCTGCACCCGGCCGATCAGGTGGGGCCGCGGCTTGTAGAGGCCGGCGGCCAGACTTTCGCCGATCAGGGTAACGCTGGCTTCCAGGCCGCCGCTGCCGCCGCTGCCCAGGGTGGCCAGGGTGGCGATGAACTTGCGCACGGCCAGCGAAATCGTCGGCAGCCGCCAGCGAACGTCGACCCCTTCGTCCCCCAGAATCGACTGCTCGAAGGTCGGTTCCGACGTGTAGTAGAGAGAAATCGCCCGCTCGAGTCCGTCTCCCTCGACGTCGAGGAGCTGGTGCACGCGACCATCCCCGCTGCGGTAGTGGATGATCCGGGAGGTAAATTTGGACAGGGTGGCCACGATCAGAGCGCCGGCTAGGAGGGATAGAACGATCAGCAGGACCATCCGCGGGTAGGGATGGCCGTCGAGAAACGCCAGCAGGCCGTCGTCGAGGGTCTGCACGGCCGTTTTCAGGAGATAGACGACCGTCCAGACGACCACGCCGATGATCGTCGACTGCAGCACCAGCTGCCGTTCATGCGGATCGAAAAAATGGAATAAGCCTTTAAACATGACCCGGTGTGCCCGTTCCTGCCGGTGTGAAATCGATCCGACTGCCGTGCCGGCCGCCCAACAAAAATCGGTTGGATGGGTATCCAACCGATGGATCGTTTACCCGGACAGCCCGCCTCAGGTGGCCGCGGCCGTCGAGGGGGCCAGCTCCGCTTCCGCCGCCTGTTGGCCCAGCTTTTCCAGGTCGATGGCGCGGACCCGGCTGAACGCTTCAATGGCCACGGCCAGCATGTCGAGATCGGGCTCTCGGGTGGTCAGGCGCTGCAGGGCCATATTCGGCCGGGTGACCGCCCGCACGAAGGCGATATGGCGGTACCTGGCCGTAAAGCGCAAAAATTCGTAGGCAATCCCGGCGACGATCGGAATCAGGAGGATGCGCGACAGGACGCGAAAGAGGAGATTGAGAGCGAACCCCGCATCAAGCGGGGGAATGAGCGAGAAAAGGATGATCGAAATGAGGACGACGGTGAGCAAAAAACCGGTGCCGCAGCGGGGATGCTCCAGGGGAAAGCGGGCTACCGACTCGGGGGTCAGCTCAGCCCCGGCTTCATAGGCATTGATCGTTTTATGCTCAGCCCCGTGGTAGGCGAAAACTCGCTGAATATCGGGAATCCGCCCGATTCCCCAGATGTAGCCGATAACCAGCACCAGCCGCACCACTCCCTCCAGGAGATTGCTGGCCAGGTGATTGTCCGGGTTGGAGACAAACAGGCCGGCCAGGAAAGCCGGCAGGGCGATAAAGAGACCGATCGACATGGCCAGTGAAAGGACGACGGCGCCGACCATCATCGGTTCCTTGAAGACCGCCCGCGGATCCCGTTCTTCTGGAGCCTCTTCCCCGCCGCCCCCGGCTTCCTGCTTCTCTTCCTCACCGGCGATATCGGCCGAGAACATCAGGCTTTTGATGCCAATGCCCAGCGCATCCCACAGCATGGTTAAGCCGCGCAAAAACGGGGTGCGGCTGATCACGCTGTCGTAGATATGCGGGTTGAGCGGTTCGGTGTGGACGACGATATTTTTGTGGGGATCGCGCACGGCCACGGCATAAGCATGACGCCCGCGCATCATGACCCCTTCGATGACCGCCTGCCCCCCGTAGAGTTGATTTTCACTGGCCATAGCGGCCATTTTACCCGAATGGCTGCCGGCCGTCAGCATTCCAGCCTTTTGCTTACGAAACCCCTGCTCAAGAGCCGGCGCTCACTCTCGATTCTCCCGGCCGAGATACTCAAAACTCTCCATGACCCCATCCCGGACCGCCCGATCGTTCAGGCTGGCGACCCCGGCACCGGATCGATTCGGCGAGCAGACGGCCAGCAGCAGGCTTTCCCGGGCGCCGGGAACGAACTGCTGGCTGCAGCTGACGGGGATGCCGGAGACGATGATATCGGCCGGTGGGTCGGCCGGCTGGTTGAAAAAATCGATCCGAAGGTGGCTTTTGCCGGCATCTTCGACGATTTCCACGCGGGTAAGGGGAAGCCAGCGAGCCTGCCTGGCGGCCACCTCGGCCATTCCCGGCGACAGCCGATTGAGCCGGGCGCTCCGGGCCACCAGGAGGAAACCCGATTCCAGCGGCGAAAAGCGCTCTCCCCCGTGGGCGGCGAAGATGATCTCCAGGTCGTCAGCCTGCAGCGAAAGGGGTCGCAGCGCATCCTGAAAGAGCGCCGGCGCGCCGGCCAGGAAGACGGCCAGCCCGTCCGGATCGGAGATCTTGTCGAAGGTCTGCCACTGGCGGGATAGATTGAAAGTGAAGCGCCGATCGGCGGCTGTCACCACCCGGAAGCCGACCGGAATCAGGTCGCCAAAGCTGACCTGGGCCAGCGGCGCGGCCGCCAGGAGCCGCCAGGTGATCCAGAGCAATACGATCAAGACGACGGTGACAAAGCCGTATACGACCGGGGCACCGGGCAGTTTTTGGATGTCCGCGGCGATCCCTCCCCCATCCTCGAACCAGGTCAGGCCGAGGTGGGGCTCCTCTTCTTCTTCCTGGACCAACGGAAGGCGGGTCCCGCACCGCCAGCAAAATACATCATCAGGCAGGACCGGCTGCCGGCAGTTCGGGCATTTTTCCATGTGAACGTCGGCCACAATTCTTTGTCCCACTTGCGCCGGGCGGTTGGGCGCGGCCGGATACCTGGCGGCTGTCGCCCGGTCCGAACCGCCAGCAACCCATCAAGGCGCGACTGCGACCGGCGAGTAGTAAATCGACATCAGTTCAAACCAGCTGCTGCCGATCTGCAGCGGGATTGACTGGCCGCTGCTGTCGACGAAGGTCAGCATATCCCGCCGCCCCTCGCGCTTCCACGTGCCGTCGTAGCGGCGGCCGTCGCGGAAAATCGCGACCGGCCCCTGCCCCCACAGCTGAATCTCGACGGAGAGAGCCACGCACTGATTGTTGCGTGCCTCTTCGCAGATATTGGCGTCGTTGACATGATTAATGACCGGCACGACGATATTGCGCGCCCGCACCTGGTCCAGGGTATTGCCGTCGAGGTGGGGCTGGTCGGCGGCCGTCCGGTAGTAGTAATTGGTCTCCGGGTCGTATGTCCAGACGACTTTTTCCCAGCGGAAGTCGAGGGTGATCTGCGATGCGTCCGTTCCGCCGGCCGGCGGCTCGCTGGTGAAAGTCATCATCTGCTGGAAATCCGGCGGCCGGTTCAGCCCCATCCCGTCGAGCGCCCGCCAGAGGCCGGCCGGCTGCACGTAGAGGGTGTGCTCGAGCGGTTTGGCCTCGCCGGTTCGGTAAAAACCGTCGGTGCCGCTGGCCAGCAGCCTTTCGGAAAAATCGGAGCCGTAGAGCTTTCGGCTGACCCCGACGCTGGCCCCGGAGAAGGCCAGGGCGGCGTCGTACATCGCCGGCAGCTCGACGTCGATCAGGCGGGCGCTGCGCACGGGGCCGACCTTTTCCGGTTCCTGGCCGTAGACGAGAACGGTAAAGCGAGTCAGCGCCCCTTCGGTGATGTGCTCAAAGACGATGTCGGCCTCGTTCAGCCCGGACTGCGGCCGCACCCAGTTGGCCGGTGCGTTGGAGATCTTAATGGCCAGGGGGCGGCGCTTCAGGACGGCCGGGTCCTCCACGAGCTCGCCGGTGAGCCGGTTGCGGTTTTCGCCAAAATCGGCCGCAGTCAGCAGGTTGACGGCCGCCTCGGGCTCGTCAACCGGTTCTTCCGGGGCGGCCGGCGTTTCGGTCGGCCGCGGCGTGGCCATAACCGGCGGCGGCAGGGTTGGCGGCAGGGTCGGGGGCAGCGTTGGCGGGATCGTCGGTTCTGCCGGCTGTTCCGGCGGATTGACGGCCGTGGTCGGCAGTGCGATGGTCTCACCTCCGCCGCCACAGGCCGCGGCCGCCCCCAGGATCAAGGCGAAAACCAGGAAAAACAGAGCATGACGACGCATGAAATTCAATTCTCCAGTGTCCGGATGTCTCGGCCACCCCATTCGAGGCGCCTGAAATCAAGTTTACCCGGATTCACCGGATCGAACAGGGGCTTTCCCCTACCACTCCCCGGCGATTGGCCACCTGATTCACCGGCAGGCGGGCCGCGGCCGCCAGACAGATCAGCCGCCGGAGGCGGCGGCTGGTCTGGTGTCGGTCGGCCGGCGCCTGCCGGACTGGCGCGGCCTATTTTTCGTCGAGAATGGCGATGCCGGGCAGGCTTTTTCCTTCCAGCAGCTCCAGGCTGGCGCCGCCGCCGGTGCTGACGTGCGACATTTTTTCCGCCAGCCCGAGTTTCTGAACCGCGGCGGCCGAATCCCCGCCGCCAATGATCACTTCCGCCCCGCTGGCCACCAGGCCGGCCAGGGCCAGTCCGATCCCTTCGGTGCCCACGGCGAAAGCCGGCATTTCCGTCACCCCCATCGGACCGTTCCAGACGACGAGCCGGGCGCCCGTCAGGGCTTTGACAAAGCGTTCAATGGTTGCCGGGCCGATGTCGAGGGCCATCATGTCGGCTGGAATTTCGTCGACCGGTACCGTTTGGTGCGGGGCATCGGCCGCGAATTCACCGGCCACGACGACGTCAACCGGCAGAATCAGGCGGTCGGCCGCCAGGTCGAGCAGCCGCTTCGCCTCCGGTAGGGCCTCGTCTTCGACCAGGGAGCGGCCGATTTCCTTCCCCTGCGCCTTGAGAAAGGTGTTGGCCATGCCGCCGCCGATCAGCACGGCGTCGGCCAGCTGGAGGAGATTGTCGATGACCAGGATTTTGTCGGAGATTTTCGCCCCACCCATGATGGCCACGTACGGATGGGGTGGACTGCCGACGGCCATGCCAAGGGCGGAAATTTCCTTGCCGAGCAAAAAGCCGGCGACGGCCGCTCCCCCTTTGGCCCGCATCGCCCGGGCCACCCCTTCGGTGGTGGCGTGGGCCCGATGAGCCGAGCCAAAGGCATCGTTGACATAGACGTCGGCCAGGTCGGCCAGCGCCTGGGAAAGCTCGGGGTCGTTCTTCGTTTCCCGTGGATCAAACCGGGTGTTTTCGAGCAGAATGATCTCCCCGGGCTTCATCGCCCGGACGGCGGCCTGCACCTCGGGGCCGACTACCTCGTCCAATTTTTTGACCGGCTTTCCGATGATTTCAGACAGTTTCCGGGCAACCGGATCCATGGCGAACTGGCGGTCGGCGGCCGATTTGGGCCGGCCGAGATGGGAACAGAGAATGAGCGCGGCACCGTGGTCGAGCAGGTATTTGAGCGTCGGCAGCGCGGCCTGAATCCGGGTGTCGTCGGTCACCTGTATGTCATCCGCCGGATCCTTGCTGCTCAACGGCACGTTAAAGTCGACCCGTACCAGGGCTTTTTTGCCCATCCAATCGATATCGGCGACGGTTTTTTTATTCATCTCGATACTCCATGTTCTGTTCCCGGATCTACCGGGATTATTGGTTTTGTTTTAAGGGCACCGGCGCGGCCGGGCCATCTCCGGGTGAGCTTCAGGAATTGGAAGGTCCGCCGAACTGGATCTGCTCGTGGTGCAGCGCGGTGTACCGCTCATCCAATCCCTGAATCTTGAGCGCTTTTTTGATCGCCCCCACCCGGGAGATCACCGGGGCCAGGGAAGTGCCGTAATTTTTGGCGATCGCGGCCTGGGTTTGCTCCCGCAGGGCCTGTTCGTTGGCGATAATCTCGACGGCGGCCGCCCAATCGCGCGGCCGGTCGAGCGGCGGCTTTTCCTGGGTCGCGAAATCTCGCCAGAGGCGGCGCGCCCCCAGCTGGGAGAGGATGCCGTAGGCCCTGGCCTGCATGCCGGTCAGGAATTCCCGCTCGACATCGTCCCGCAGCCCTTCCTCACGCAGCCTGATCTGCAGGGCTCCGCCGAAGAGGGCTACCGGCAGAATCCAGGCCTCCTGGGGCAGGCCGTCCGCCTGGCTGAGGGCCTTACTGTTGGCCAGGATGGCCGTGGCCCGCGCCTCGGTCAGCGGCAGGTCGACCGCCGCGGGGTTGATATCCACTACCCGCCAGCTTTTGCGGTATTTTTTCATCTTAAGGGCCACCAGATCGGCCGCCGTGTAGCTGTTGTCTTCACTCCCCGGCTCCGGCCAGACCATTTCGACGTGCACGGAGCGGCCGTTTTCCGTTTCGATGGCCCGGGTGACGGTGAGGCTGCCCCGTCCCAGAACCGTTTTCAACAGCAGGTCGAACACGTAGTGACCGTACAGGTCGAACAGCTGGGCGGCCGTCCCTTTCGGGTGCAGCGTTTCCTCGATGCCGGCCAGATCCTCCGCCAGGGTCGACTGAATCAATCGCTCGACCGTCGGCCAGATATCTTCCCAGACTTCTTCGGGTGTAATCATGCGCGTTCCAATCACCAGGCCAGCCGCAAGCCTCAAGGGATGCAGAGCACCTGGCCGATATTGATCGTATAGGACTGGTTGAGATTGTTGGCCGCCCGCACCTGCTCCACGGTCCGATTGTAATTCGTGGCGATGCGAAAGACGGTATCCCCTTCGCGTACGACCACTTTGACGAGCCCAGGGCAGTAATCGGGATTGGGAATGGGGACCATGATTTGATTCCCGGCGACCAGATTCCGACTGGATATGCCTTTTTCAGCCATCAGCTCCACACCTGTATTGTAGCGGCGGGCGATGTTGTAGAGGGTATCCCCGGCGGCCACGATGTGGCTCTGAAAGATAATCGGGTCGACGGAGGTGATCACGGGCTGAGGCACCGCGGTCGGCGCGGCATCGGCCGCGACCACCGGCTCCGGGGTCACCTCCTGCACGATGATCTCGACCGTGGGCTGCTCCTGGGGCTGCTCCTGGGTCATGGGATCGACCGGGTTGATGACGATCTGGTCAGTTCCCCCGCTCGTTGGCGGCTGATCCCCCACCGGCATTATGGCGTCGACCCGCTGCACCAGCTCCGCCGGATTGGGTTCGAGAATAATCGGCTCCCCTTCGATAAAGGCGGTGCCCGTCATCGTTTCGCCCTGGATCGGCACGGCCGTCTCCACCGGCGCCTGCTCGCCACCCTGCCCGGCCGGATCGACCTGGGCAATCAGGTCAGGCGGGGCATCCGGCCGTCCCTGTATCGAGAGAAACAAAACCGTGAAGCCCATGATGATAATTGAGGCCATTATCAGCAAACCGATCAGCGGGTTATCGAAGATCCGCATGTCGTTCTTCCCCTTTCATGTTGGCTGTGCCGGTTGATTAAGATGAGTTAGAACTTCCCTTATTATAACCAATCTCGAGGATACGCATCGATCTTGCCGGCAATCATGCTATCATAACCGGCGATTTACCGGAAAAAATGGCCTTTGTGTGTACTTTCACGAGTCAAACCAGCAAACAAATATCGACCGGGCCCCGGCTTTCGCACCGCGGCTCGATCCGGCGCAGCCCGGCGACCCGGCAGGGTGGCGGGGCCGTGACCAGCCGACCATCTTAACGCGGGTCTGCAGCCCGCCCCGGGTTTTCACCTCGGCGAAGGAGTTGAAGGTTTATGTTTTACAAGCGGCAGAAACTAGAAGAGCTCGAGGGGATCTCCCTGGCCCCTTATGCCCTGAAAAGCACGGCATCCAGCGGCCGGATCCATCCCGAAGTGGAGTCCGAAACCCGCACCGCCTTCCAGAGAGATCGAGACCGCATCGTTCATACCACCGCCTTTCGCCGGCTGGAATATAAAACCCAGGTTTTCGTCTTTTTTGAAGGGGACCACTACCGGACCCGGCTCACCCACACGCTGGAAGTGGCCCAGATCGGCCGGGCCCTGGCGCGCGGGCTGGGAGCCAATCCCGATCTGACCGAGGCGATCTGCCTGGCCCATGACCTGGGCCATTCCCCATTTGGCCACGCCGGGGAACACGCGCTCAACCGGCTCATGGCCGATCACGGCGGTTTCAATCACAATGAGCAGAGCTACCGGGTCGTGACCCTCCTGGAGGAGCGATATCCCGAATTTCCCGGTCTCAACCTGACGTATGAGACGAGAGAAGGGATGATCAAGCACGAAACCGACTACGACTACACGCAAAATACGGTTTACGCTCCGGAAAAACGGGCCTCGCTCGAAGCCCAGATCGCCAATATGGCCGACGAAGCCGCCTATAACGCGCATGATCTCGACGACGGGCTGCGGGCGGAGATGTTCGACATGGCCGCCCTGGAAGAACTGGCCATCTGGCGCCAGCTCTGCGATCGCATCGGCTGGACAGGGGGGCCGTTCAGCTCGATTGTCCGCCACCATCTCGTGCGGGAATTGATCGGGCTGGCAGTCACCGATCTGATCGACGCGACCGACCGGCGCATCACCGCGCATGGCTTGAATTCGCCCGAGGCGGTTCAGCTGCACGATCAAAATATCGTCGACTACTCCGACCGCATGAAAGGGCCGATCCAGGAATTGAAAGCTTTCCTCTATCAGAATATGTACCGCCACTACCGGCTGGTGCGGATGCAAACGAAGGCGGAGCGGTTCCTGGAGGACCTCTTTACCGCTTACGTGGCCCAACCGGGCATGCTCCCGGCCGACACGCAGAAGAAGGTGGAGCGGGATCCGGTCGAGCGGGTCGTCACCGATTACATCGCCGGGATGACCGACCGCTTTGCCCTGGACGAGTGGGAGCGGCTTTTCATGCCGTATTCCCGGGCCTAGGTGGCCGGAACGAGAGGCAAAAAAATAAGCCGGATCCCCTGGTGAACAGGGATCCGGCTTTTTTGTTAAGTGAGACCGATCGGATCCTTACGGATCGCAGGCTCAGTAGAGGTCGTCCTCCTCGAAGCTGGCGGCGGCCGTCGTGCCGACGCTGTCCTTGGCCCAGGCGGAAAGCTCGACAGCGAAGCGATCAAAATAGCTCTGCTGCGGCAGATCGGGGTCTTCGCCGTATTCCAGCTCCGTGATGCGGGCGTTGATAATCAAGGAGGCGGTTTCGAGGACAACAATTTCATCCGGCCGGGCCAGGACCGGCTCCCCTTTCGGGGCCAGCTTGGCCTTGATAGCGTCATCGAAGAAGGCATGGTCGCTCATGGCGACCTTCGTTATGGTGCGAATATCGTTTTTGTCAAAGAGCAGATCTCGATGGCGGTGACATTCTTTGGGCTCATCGTTCCGATCGATTCGGCAATGTCGACCCCGCACTCCCCCAGAAAATCGCCGTTGACGTTTTCGATGGTGAAGGAATCGTCGTAGACGTCATTGCCGTGGGTGAAAGAGGTGCGGTAGCTGGCGATCGGGGTGACGTGTTCGCTGCCGCCGCCGTCCTCGTACTGCCCGGTCGGCTGTGCCGCCGCCATACCGGCCGACGGCCGAGCGGGGGCCGTGTAGAATTCCTCGTCATCCGGTCCGGCCAACCGGCGCTGCCAGAGGACAAAGAAGAGACCAAAGAGGACGAGCAGCAGCAAACCGAGACCACAGGTATAAGTCCAGGAAATGCCGGCGCCGGCGGCCCCGCCGGCCGCGGCTGTGCTCAGGATCGAATCACAGCCATTGGGATCAAAAATTAAGGCCATATTGCGCAGCCGCTGGGCCGCGGTCGGATCGACGGAAATCGTCGCAGATCCGGTCTCAGCCTTGAGGGCCGCGTTGCAGATAGCGACAGGTCCCTCCGGCCACTGCGAAAAAGCAGCCTGCACGAAAGCGGCGTTCCCATCCGCATTGTACGCATTGGCCAGGCTGCGCAGGTAGAACTGCTGGTGATCTGCTTCGCGCAGATCCTGGGGTCCCGCATCGAAATAAGCAACTGGAGTAAGCCACCACCCAAAGAGAACCAGGCCGATGAGAAAACCGACAATGCCGGCCACGACCGGGTATATGGTGTTTTTCGAGCCCCTGACAAAGGCCCAGACAATGTCACTCATAAACGACCTACCTTCTTAGTACAAATTTGGGATGGTTTAATGTTGCGTTTATCTTACCATAACAGGGTGTGCCACACAACTATGTAAAGTACCTTATGTATAGTACATTTTTCCGAGTAAATCGGGCTGTGGTATACTTTATGTCGGCTTTTCGGTTTCGTTTTTCGGGTAAAATTGGCGGTTGGCGGCAATCCATCCCGGGGCGGGTCGGTTGCATGACAGGCCGCCCGCATCGATCCACCAAAAGCTGTCCAAACCAGGAACGGTTGCACAAAGGACAACCACAGACAAAACGCCGATGAAACATTTTCTGAGCCTGGCAGAGCTGACCTCTGCCGAGATCCACGATCTTCTCGAATCTGCCCGGCGGTTAAAAGCCGAATACCGCCAGCGGGGAAAAAATGATCCGCTGCTGGCGGGCAAAACATTGGGCATGATCTTTCAAAAACCCTCTCTGCGCACCCGGGCCTCCTTCGAAATGGGGATGGTGCATCTCGGTGGTCACGCCATGTATTTATCGCCGGCCGAAGTGCGCATGGGCGAGCGGGAGAGCCCGGCCGATGTGGCCCGCGTGCTCTCCGGCTATGTCCAGGGAATCATGGCGCGCGTCTTTGGCCACGAGCAGATTCTCGAACTGGCCGAGTACGCCGCTGTGCCGGTGATCAACGGCCTCTCCGATTACAATCACCCCGCCCAGGGCTTAACCGATCTGTTCACCATCCTGGAGTTAAAAGGACGGCTCGAGGGCATCCGCCTCGTCTACGTCGGGGACGGCAACAACGTCGCCCGCTCGCTTCTCTTTGGCTCGATGCAGACCGGGATCCACTTTGCCGCGGCCACGCCGCCGGGATTCACCCTGGATGAAGCCGATTACGAAAAAGCGGCCGCCTTGCGAACCGGTGGGGCCACATTTGAAGCCTTCCACGATCCGGCGGCGGCCGTGGCCGGAGCCGACGTCATTTATACCGATGTCTGGGCCAGCATGGGCCAGGAGGCGGAAAGCGCCGAGCGGGAGAAGGTCTTTCCTCCGTTTCAGGTCAACGAGGCGCTGCTGCACCACGCACGGCCTGACTGCATTGTCATGCACTGTCTCCCGGCCCATCGCGGCCAGGAAATTTCGGCCGGGGTGGTCGACGGACCCCAGTCGGTTGTTTTTCAGCAAGCCGAAAACCGGCTGCACGCCCAGAAAGCGATCCTGGTGCGTTTAATGGCTGATCAGGCATCTTGAGGCCGGGCGGAGGTCGAGGTGACAAATCGTTACGCTGAAGCGGGGAATTTAGGCCACACATTTATCTGGGAACAGCGCTGGGACGACGCGGTTAAGGCGTTCACGTTCGCCATTCAGGGGCTGCCAAAAGAAGCCAATCTCTACGATGGTCTGGCCACCTCCTACCGCGAACTGGGCGACCTGGACATGGCGCTGACCAATTATCAGCAGGCCGCCCGCCTGTCCAACGGGGATCCGATTTACCTGGAGCAGGTGGCCGACGTCCAGCAGCGGCTCGGGCTGTTTCACGAAGCGGCCCAGACCTACCTCTGGATCGGCGAAATCCGCATGCGTGAAAATCGGCTCGACGACGCCATGGATAAATGGCTGATGGCGGCGCGGCTGGACAACAACCTCTTAAAACCGCACGAACGGCTGGCCGCCGTTTTTGAAAAACAGGGCAAATCTTTCCCGGCCCTGACGGAATACATGGAAGTCGCTCGCCTCTACGAGGCCCAGGGCGATGTCGCCAAAGCCCTGCAGGCCTGCCAGAAAGCGATCCAGATGGACCCGCGCAACCCGGATGTTCTGACCGCCCTTGAACTGCTGCAATCTGGCCAGAAAGCCTTTCAGAACACCGGCGCCGGCCAGATCGGGACCGACTTCGCTCCCAGCTCCCGCATGGTCGACCTGGTGCAGCGGCAGCAGCGGCGCACCGTAACTCCGGTCGAGGACGCCCTGCGCATTTCGCGCGAGCAGATGGCCGAAGCGATCTTCTCTTCGGGCGAAGACGAGAGCGGCGGAGGGCAGGTGCAGCAGATGGCACTGATCAGCCAGGCCCTCGATTACCAGACCCGCGGACTGGTTCCGGAGGCGATCAACAGCTATGAAAAGGCGATCCAGGCCGGCCTGGAGAACCCGGCCGCCGCCTTCAATCTCGGGCTTCTCTACCAGGAGCGCCTCCGTTTCGATGAAGCGATCGAACAGCTGCAGGTTTCGGCCCGCTCGAATGAATACCGCCTGGCCAGCCATTTCGCCCTCGGCGAGTCTTACCGGGCACAGGGCAAGGTCGACAAGGCGATCGAGCACTTTATCCAGGTTCTCAAAATCGTCGATCTACCGACGGTGCGCCACGATCAGGCCGATCGCCTGATCGAGCTCTACGAAAATCTGGCCGACAGCCTCATCGCCCAAGGGGAACGGGATAAAGCGACGGCTTTTTCCAACACCCTCGTCGAGTTCCTGAGTCACCGGGGATGGGAGGACAAGGTCAAAACAGCTCGCCACCGGCTCGATGCCCTTTCCGCCGGCAAGGGAACGATGATCCTGGGCGATATTTTGTCGGCCGGATCCTCCCGCGTCCTCGAATCACTTTTCCTGGCCCAGGAACACGCCCGGCGCGGTCTTTACAATTCGGCTATCGAAGAAATTTTTCGAGCCATCGAATTCAGCCCGACCTACCTCCCGGCCCATCTCCAGATGGGCGAGCTGCTCATCAAGCTGCAGCGGACCGAACAGGCGGTCGACAAATTCGTCATGATCGGCAACACCTGCCTGATCCGCGGCGATATCGGCGGAGCGGTTCAGGCCTACGAACGGGCGGCGGAAATCTCCCCGCTCGACCTGGAAACCCGGGACCGGCTCATCGACCTGCTCAAAAAGAATGGTCAGTTCGATCAGGCGATCGAGCAGTTTATCAACCTGGGGGAAAGCTACTACCAGATCGCCCAGATCGATCGGGCGCGCCAGACCTACATCGACGCCCTCAAACTGGCCCCGCGTGGCACGCCCGGTTCGAACTGGCGGGCCAGGCTCCTGCGCCGGATCGCCGACATCGACCTGCAGCGCTTTGACTGGCGCCAGGCGCTGCCTGTCTACCGGGAACTGCGCCGTCTGGAGCCCGGGGACGAACGGGTGGCCATGAACCTGATTGATTTGCTCTTCAAGGTGGGGGATCGAGAGGAGGCGCTCAAGGAGCTCGATCGCTACCTGATCCAGCTGGCCAAAAGCGGCCGCGGGGCCAAGATCCTGGGGATCCTGGAAGATCTGCTGGCGCAGCGCCCCAACGAGCCGGGCCTTGTCGATCGACTGGCCAAACTTTACATCCAACAAAAACGGCTGCCGAAGGCCATTGAACTGCTGGATCAGCTCGGGGAAGCCCAGCTCGAAGCCGGTCAAATCCAGGCGGCGATCGGCACGATCAAAAAAATCCTCGGTCTCAGTCCGGACAATGTGGCCGCCTACGAACAGCTGCTGAAGCAGCTGAAGGGCTAGCGGCGGTTTCGACTCCCTGCTCGACCGTTTCCAATTTACGCCGCGGCGGCTCACCTGCGTCGGTCTATTCTCCGGTTATTTGAGACCGGCCCGGTGATCCGCCATCAGAGGGTACCTTAAGGATTTACCCTACCGCCACAACCCGGGGGTATACTTAATCCTGACCGATTCAATCCGGCATCGATTCCTGGCATGAATTTATCCTTCGAGCAATTTTTTTCCCAGTTCAAGGCGCTCGGCCGGTGGGACAGCATCATCGACATCGCGCTTGTCACGCTGATCATCTACGTGACACTGCGCCTGATCCAGGGAACGAGGGCGATCCAGGTGCTGCGCGGCTTCTTGATTGTCGCAGCCGGCCTCTTCGCCATCTTTTCTTCCTCCACGCTCGAACTGCCGGCCCTGAGCTGGCTGATTGAACAAACCCTGCCGGCCCTGTTTCTGGCCATCCCGGTCATCTTCCAACCGGAGCTGCGGCGCGCACTTGAACGGCTCGGGGGCGCTAATCGCTATTTCCGCTTCTTCCAGCGGAATCGCTCCGACCCGGTCGTGGAAGCCGTCGTGCGCGCCAGCCACCGCCTTTCCCAGAGGCGGCATGGGGCCCTCATCGTCTTTGAACAGGAAACCAAGCTGCAGGAATACATCGATACCGGCGTCGGCATCAACGCCGAGCCCAGCCCCGAGCTGCTGCTGACCATTTTCAACAAGCATACCGAGCTCCACGATGGAGCGGTCATCGTCCGCGATGGGAAAATCACCGCCGCCGCCTGCGTGATGCCGCTTTCCAGCGGCAATCTGACCGATCGGCAGATGGGTCTGCGCCACCGGGCGGCGCTCGGCATCAGCGAAGTCAGCGATGCGGTTTCCCTCGTCGTCTCGGAAGAAACCGGGCAATTTGCCATCACGCACAACGGCCGCATCCTCCGTCGGCAGGACCCGGAACGGCTCGCAGAGATCCTGACCGCCTTCCTGCAGAAGCGGGCCACCAACGCCAGATAATCTGATGAGAATCTTCCGCAACCTGCTGTCCGATCTCACCACCCTGCTGCTCTCCTTAATCCTGGCCCTCATTATCTGGGCGGTGGCCGTGCGGGCGGCCGACCCGATCATCACCAAGTCGCTCGAACTGGAAATCGGCACCCGCGGGCTGCTCCCTTCGGAGGGGGTGGTGACCCCGGAAGACCGTCTGGTGCGCATCACCGTCGAGGGACCCCAGTCAATCGTCACACCGCTGACGCGCAGTAATTTTGAGGCCTTCATCGACCTCTCAGAGATCCCGTTTGGGGTCTCTGAGGCGGAAATCCAGATCGATTTCGAATCGGAAGATCTGCGGATCGTCTTCCAGGATCCCCGCATCACGGTCGTCAATGCCGAGGAAATTATCTCGCGGGAGATTCCCGTGGTGGTCCAGGTGCGCGGCAATGCCGCGCGGGGGCACTCGATCGGCGAACCGGTGGCCGATCCGGCCACGATTCTCGTTTCCGGTCCGGAAGACCGGGTCAACCAGCTGCAGGAAGCCCAGATCACCATCTTTCTCGATCAACCACGCGAAGATATCGTCACCCAGCGGCGGCCGACCTTCATCGACCGCACCGATACGGTCGTGTCGGTCAACGGCCTCGATCGGAGCACGGAAGAAGTTGTCGTGGTCATTCCCATTGACGAGATCGCGGGCGTTGCCGACGAGCCGATTACCGTCGATTGGAGCGGCACGCCGGCCGTCGGCTACCGCCTGCTCAATGTGCGAGTCGAACCGAACAGCCTCCTGGTTACCGGTCCGCCGACAGTTCTCGAGTCGATTCGCTCGATTTCCACCGAGCCGATCGATATTTCCGGGTTGAATGCGTCGTTCACCCAGCAGGTTTCCCTGGTCTTTCCGGAAGGGGTCGTTCCCGACGAGGTCCAGCCGGTCTTTGTGACCATTGAAATCGAACCGATCTTTACGATTGACGTCGTGCGGCGGCTGCCGGAAATGCGCGCCCTGGCCGCCGGTCTGACCGCCCGGGTCGAACCGGAAGAGCTCTCTATCTTCCTCTACGGCCCGCTGCCAGCCCTGGACTCCATCCGGGAGGGAGATGTCACCGTCACCCTCGATCTGCTCGACCTCGGTCCGGGTCGCCATTCGATCAAACCCATCGTCAGCGTCACGGCCGGCGATATTGAAATCCGCTCAACGGAACCGGAGTTCATGATCGTCATCATCGAAGAAGAAAGTGGCGAGGTGGAAGGTACACTCACCCCCACTCCTTCGCCGACCCCCACCCGCCGGCCAACCCCGCAGCCGACGGCCACCCCCTGAGTCCGCCAGACTGCCAAGAACAAAACCGCAAGACCGCATCCGGTCTCCTGGTCCTGGTCGGGCCTCCCGGCAGCTTAAACCCAGCGCCAGACGTTACAGGCCATCGATATCCCGCCGCCGCTGGCGATGAACAGGACATGCTGACCCGACCGCGGACCTCGCCCCCGCTCAATGGCGTCGTCGAGCGCCATCGGGATACAGGCCGACCCGGTGTACCCCCACTTGTCCATGATCCAGTGCGTTTTGCTGAGCGGCTGGCCGATGATCTCCATAATCTCCACGATCGTATTGAGATTGAGCTGGGTCATCACGTAAAAATCGATTTCATCCAGGGTCAGGCCGGCCCGGGCGGCCGTTTCCTCGATCAGCGGCGGCCAGTTTTCCGCGTTGAAAGTCGGCGGAAAGCGGTGGACGAACTGGACCCGGGGAATTCCCTGATTGAGCGCCTCGTCGGCCTTCGGGGCGGCCGTCCCCCCGGCATAAACCCCGAGTGAGGCGAAATGCTCGCCGAAGGTGCGCCGCGCCCCGGCCAGAAATCCGGGCGTCTTCCCGCCGCCGAGCACCACCGCGCCGGCCCCGTCGGCAAACAGGGTGCAGGTTTTGTGGTCAGTGTAGTCGACAAACCGGGTCATTCCGTAGGCCCCGATGACCAGCGCGTGGCGGATCGACGCGTCGGTCATGATGAAGCGGGCGGCGGTATCGACGGCCGACACCCAGCCGGCGCAGGCGCAGTTCATGTCGAACGCTCCGGCCGACGCCTTCAACCCGAGCTTATGCTGCACGACGACGGCCGTAGCCGGGCTGATGTAATCCGGCGTGTCGGTGGCCACGATCACCAGGTCGATGGCTTCCGGCTCCAGGCCGGCGCGGGCCAGGGCCTGCCGACCGGCGTGGGCGGCCAGATCGCTGGTCACTTCATCCTCGGCCATCACATGGCGGGCATTGATGCCGACATTTTCAACCAGCCAGCTGTCGACATCCCGTCCGAGCAGGTCGTTGAAATAGCGGTTGGTCAGTTCTTTTTCCGGAACGTAGCGGCCGGTGGCCAGAATCTGGGCAAATCGGGACATGAATGACCTCAAAATCTCGTGATTGAGGGAAGAAACGGGTGTCAGGTGCCGATCACCAGCCCACCGTCGACCCGGAGCACCGCCCCCGATATGAAAGCCGCTTCTTCCGAAGCGAGGAATAGATAAGCCGCTGCCACGTCTTCCGGCCGGCCGAGACGTCCCAGCGGCGTGTGCCCTTTCATCGAGTCGAGCACCTTTTCCGGCATCTTCGCCGTCATGTCGGTGAGAATGAAACCGGGTGCCACAGCATTGACCCGCACCCCGTATCGGCCGAGCTCCCGCGCCCAGACCCTGGTCATGCCGACCACGCCGGCCTTGGTGGCGACGTAGTTGGTCTGGCCGAAATTGCCGTCCAGCCCAACGACGGACGAGGCGTTCAGGATCACGCCGCTCCCCTGCCGGATCATCGTCGGCGCCACCGCCTGGGTGCAGTTGAACACGCCCTTGAGATTGACGGCGATGACCGCGTCGAAATCCGCCTCGGCCATCTGACCTTCCATGTGGCCATTTTTGACCTTGACCAGCCGGGCATCCCGCGTGATGCCGGCGTTGTTGACCAGCACGTCGATCCGTCCATGCAGAGTCAGAACATCCTGTATCCAGCTGTCGACAGCTTCTCGATCCGTGACATCGACGACAAAACCGGCCGCGTCCTCACCCAGCCCGCTCACATCCGGTTCGTTGATGTCGCAAACCATGACGATCGCCCCCTCCCGGGCAAACCTCTCCGCCGTGGCCCAACCGATTCCGGCCGAACCTCCTGTAATCAAACACACTTTGTTTTGCAGACGCATGGTGAACCCTCATATCAATAGTTCCGAGTTCCGAGTTCCGAGAAATAGTCTAAAGATGAAAGTTTAAAGTCGAAAGTGGTCGGTACGTACAAGGAAGATCGGCCGAACGAACTATCCGACTCCCCAATCACGTTCTTCTTTCCACTTTCCCCTTTCCCCTTTCCACTTTCCCCTTTCCACTTTCCCCTTTCCACTTTCCCCTTTCCCCTTTCCCCTCTTTTTTACCTCACCCCGGTTACATTCCGGCAACAAATTGTAACCGCATTGCGACCGTTGGGGTGTATACTGGCCGGAAGAATCGGTCAAACAACGAGGACTCGACCGGTTGGGGGGCTGTCATTGCATGATGAAGGATCGAAAGAGAAAACCGCAGGATGACTTAATCAGGAGGTATGATGGCATCGATTCCCACACTTGATGGTATCCAATCACAGATGATCGACACCGGCCGCCTGCAGGTGCATCTTCTGACTTCAGGGCCCGCGGACGGCATACCCGTTCTCTTCATTCACGGGAACGTGTCTTCCGCGTCTTTCTGGGAAGAAACCATGCTGGCCCTGCCGGCCGGCTTCCGGGCGCTGGCCCCGGACATGCGGGGCTACGGCGACACGGAAACCCTGCCGATCGACGCCACCCTGGGTCTCGACGACATGGTCGAGGATATCCACAGCCTGGTCGCCGGGCTTGGCCTGACCCGCTGCCACATGGCCGGTCACAGCATGGGCGGCAATATCCTGATGAAATACCTGCTGAAATATCCCGCCGAGATCCGGTCGCTGACCCTGGCCGCCACGGGGTCACCGCATGGGTATGGGGGCACCAAAGATGTCGATGGAACGCCGACTTATGCCGACGGGGCGCCGGCAGGCGGTGGGGGGGCCAATCCCGATTTCGTCCGCCTGCTGGCCGAGGGCTACCGGGAGGACGACAACCCGTTGGCCCCGCTCAACGTCATGCGCAGCTTCTACTTCAAGCCACCTTTCCGGCCGGCCCGCGAAGCGGAGCTGCTCAGCTCGATGCTCCTGACCAAAATCGGCGAGGATAACTATCCCGGCGATTTTGTCCCTTCCGAAAATTGGCCGGGAGTGGCTCCCGGAAACCGGGGGGTGCTCAACACTCTGTCGGGCAAGCATTACGATGCGGCCGGCATCGTCGACGTCGACCCGAAGCCGCCGATCCTGTGGATTCGCGGGGACAGCGACCAGATCGTGTCCAATCTGGCCATGTTTGAAATCCAGGCACTCGGCTCCATCGGAGCGATCCCGGGCTGGCCCGGAATGGAAGCCTGCCCGCCCCAGCCGATGATCGACCAGACAAGGGCCGTCTTCGAGCAGTACGCCGCCAGAGGGGGCCGCTTTGAGGAAGTGGTGCTCGCCGATGTCGGACATACCCCCTACCTTGAAGATCCGGCCGGCTTCAACGCCCCCTTTCACCGGCTCCTCGCCGAAAATTAAAACATCTCCCCATCACAATCCCTGGAACCAGCCAAGTGCCGGTTCCAGGGACTCCTGCCCCAACCCCCAACTCCCAGCCCCCATCTTGCCCCACCCCCAT
>JBFFZG010000011.1:0-37002 GCA_041568735.1 Promineifilaceae bacterium (SeqCode) | reverse complement strand
GGTCCGGCCAGGTCTTCACCCGGCTCCAGCGCTCTGGGCCGGCCGGCAGCTCCCGGGTTTTTTGGAAGCGGCACCGGCATTTTTTTAGAGCCAGGTCGCCTGGATCTGCCGGGCCTTGCCGACGAACTGGCCAATGTGATCCCGGGTGACGGCCATTAAATCAACCCCATTTTGATAGGCCTTAAACCAGGCCACGATTTCATAGAGAGCGTCTTCCCAGTTGAAGATCGGCGCCCAATCGAGCCGGTTGGCCGCCTTTTCCCAGCTGAGGCGCAGCTGCCCGGTTTCCACACGCGGACCGGCCTGTGCGGGCTGCTCCCAGCGGCCGGAACCCCAGATCTCGATCAGTTTTTCCACGAGATCGACGGCCGGAACCCCCACCTGCTCCAGGGGGCCGAAATTCCAGGCATCGGCGAAATGCGGGCCGTCCTGGAGCAGCCCCAGCCCCACGAGCAGATAGCCGCTGAGGGGAACGAGCACGTGCTGCCAGGGGCGGATGCTCGCCGGATTGCGCACCTGGATTGGACCCGCATCGGCCATCAGGGCACGCATGCAGTCTGGCACCAGGCGGAACGGGGCCAGGTCGCCCCCCCCGATCACGTTGCCGGCCCGCACCGAAGCCACCCCGACGCCGTGTTCTCCGAAGCGGTCCGGATGAAAATAGGTCGATCTGTAAGCGGCCAGCGCCTGCTCGGCCATCGTCTTGCTGGCACTGTAGGGATCGTGGCCCCCGAGGCGATCGGTCTCGCGATACCCCCAGAGCCACTCCCGGTTTTCATAGACCTTGTCGGTCGTGATGGCGATCATGGCCCGAACCCCCGGGGTGCGGCGAACGGCTTCCAGGACATTAACCGTGCCGCCGGCGTTGATGTCGAAGGTCGTTTTAGGATCTTCCACGGATTTCAAGACGATTGGCTGGGCGGCCATGTGGAAGACGACCTCGGGCTGATAGTCGGCAAACACGGCCGCCAGCCGGTCAAAATCCCGCACGTCACCCCGCAGATCGACGATCTGCTCGCCAAGGCCGAGCAGGTCAAACATGCAGGGATCTGATGGGGGTTCCGGCAGGCTGAATCCGACAATTTCCGCACCCATCTCGAGCAGCCAGGTGGTCAGCCAGGCGCCTTTGAAGCCGGTGTGCCCGGTGATCAGGACGCGGCGGCCGTTGTATGCGCCGTTAAACAGGGTTTTCATCTTCGGTTTATCCTTTTTTCACTCGATGCTGGTAGGGCTCACTTTTATCTGGCCGTCTACTGGCCGCGAATCAGCACGATGGGGATTTTCGACCCGCGCAGAACGCGTTCGGCCACACTGCCGAATACCCAGCGATTGAACCCGGCGCGGCCGTGCGTGCTCATCACGATGCCATCGGCAGCCAGCGTGCCGCTGGCGGTCAGGATGGCATCGGCGGGGGAGGAGTCCTCGATAATATGCTGGTAAACACGGGTCAATCCTTTTTCTCTCAGTTTGCGGCCGGCCTCCCCCAGGAAAGTCACGGCCTGTTCGTATGCCGTCCGGCGGATCTTGTCCAGCAGGTCATCGTGGCTTTCCGATTCGATCAACGAGGCATGGGGGATATCGATCAGAACATGGAGCAGGGTGATGGTGCTGTCGAATTTTTCAGCGATCTCGCTGGCGACATCCAGGGCCTCCTCTGCCAGGGATGAGCCATCCAGCGGAACCAGTAAATGGGTAAACATCCAACCTCCTCATAGGCAGTTCTGGATTGGTCGGTCGTGACCGGCGGACGCTCCCGATCCCTTAAATTATAGAGGAATCGCTCAGATCCTCTAAATTTAGGTGGGTTCCGGATCTGGATGCGCCGCCAAACCGGCACGGGTTGCCGGCCGCCAGCTGGACCGGGCGAGCCCGGTTGGGGTCGTGGTTCGAGAGAGAAAAAAGCGGCTGTAACAGGATTCCTGTTACAGCCGCTGGCAATGTCTCCCTGCCCAGGCTCCCCGGGTCTTAAACTGGATTAGCCGGGTGGTGATCTTCGCCTTACTGAGTGAACATCTCCTCTGGAGGGCGAACGACCAGCATGTTTCGCTCCGCCTGGCGCATGACTTTCTCGGTGACGCTGCCGTAGACCCAGCGGCGAAAGCCGCTCCGGCCGTGGGTGGCCATGGCGATCAAATCGGCATCAAAATGGGCCGCCGCCGTGAGAATGTCGTCGGTCGGATCTCCGCGCATCGACAGCACATTGATCTCGAGGTTGGTCGATCCGTAGCGCAGCTTCAAATTTTGCAGGTAGTCGTCGACCCGGGTGTAAAAGCTGTCGAGGATGCGCTGGCCGAGACCGGGATCGAGCTGTTCGATTTTGCGGATTTCCTGGTAATCCTTGAGGATGACGTCCTTTTCTACCCGTAAAAAGGTGACCTTTGCCTGGAGCATCTTCGCCAGCTGCATGGCCGGCTTGATGACCGTTTCCGACATCTTGGAGCCATCCAGCGTGATCAGGATATGGCTGATCGACCGATCGCAGCGCACCACGAGAACCGGGCAGATGGCGTGGCGCAGGACATGTTCGGTCACGCTGCCGTACATAAACCGCCGCACACCGCTGTAGCCATGGGTTGACATAATGACCAGGTCGTACCCTTCTTCCTGGACAATGTCGAGAATGGTGGCGGCCGGATCCCCTTCGAGGATCTGATACGTCAGGCTCAGCGTTGGACTGCCGAACCGCTTTTGAATGGAGCTCAGGTAGGCATCCGCCTGGCGCCGGCGCTCATGAATCCAGTACTCCGGCTGCAGGACCGGCATCCCCATGTAATCGGGTATGAGCACGTCGTCTGTCAGAATCGAATGGAGCAGAACTAACTGGCCCCCGGTTTCCTTGGCCAGGGCAATGGCCGGATTTATAGCTCTTTCGGCCAGCGGTGACCCGTCCATAGGCACCAGAATTTTATTGAACATGAAACCCTCCTCACCGGGACCGAAATTGCCTGAAGCAGGGGATTTTCCACCGGGGAAGTCCCCTGGAATTCTTCCGTCAGTATGGCACAGGCGGGGAGGGGAAGACTAGTGACGATTGGCGGGTTCGCAGGTGCCGTTTGTCACGAGATAAACGGGAGGGGGCAGATCGGCTGAAATCGTTGGATGGGGACTTGCGAGGGGGCGAGGCAGGGGTCGTGTGCCGGCCGGTTCTGCCATGAAAACGGGGGTATCCACCGGATACCCCCAGGTCGATTGAACTCGAATGGCCCGCTCAGGCAGCTACGGCAGGACTGTCCCCTTTCTTGGGACGGCCGATCGGCGCCGAACTCCCCTCAACCTCGGATCGGGGGGCTGGGGCAGCCTCGAAAGGTGGGCCGGCCGGGGTCAGCAGGGCCATGTCGAGGACTTCGGAGAGGTGCTGGACCGGAATCAGGGAGAGATCATCCCGGATGCGGTCCGGCAGTTCAGGGATATCTTTGGCGTTGTCCTGGGGAAGGAGCACCGTTTCGATGCCGGCTCGATGGGCCGCGATCGTTTTTTCCTTCAAACCCCCGATCTCCAACACTTTCCCGCGCAGGGTAATTTCTCCGGTCATGGCCACGTCACGGCGAACCGGCCGGTTGGTGAAGGCGGATATGATAGCGGTGGCCAGGGCGATGCCGGCGCTCGGCCCGTCTTTAGGGGTGGCCCCGGCCGGTACATGGACGTGGATATTCACCTGGTCGAAAACACCTGGTTCCAGCCCCAGCTGGCGGGCGTTGGCCCGGGCGTAGGTCAGCGCCGCCTGCGCGGATTCGCGCATGACTTCCCCGAGGGAGCCGGTCAGCAGCACCTTGCCGCTGCCTTCGCTCAGACTGACTTCGATGCTCATGACATCCCCGCCAAAGCTGCTCACGGCCAGCCCGGTCGACACGCCGATTTCATCGTCTACTTCCGCCCGCCCGTAGCTGAATTTTTCCGGTCCCAGGTGTTCCCGCACATCCGCCTCGCTGATCGTGAAGGGTCCTTGGCCGCCGCTGGCCACCCGCACGGCGATCTTGCGCACGAGGGTTCCGATCAGGCGTTCCAGCTGCCGCACACCGGCTTCACGGGTGTAGCGGCGGATCAAGAGGAGGAGCGCGTCGGGTTCGATATCGACGGTGACCTTCTCGCGGATTCCGTGACCGGCCAGCTGCTTGCGCACCAGGTGCTGGCGGGCGATGCCGAGTTTTTCATCCTCGATGTAGCCCGGCATATCGATGCTCTCCATCCGATCAAACAGGGCGGCCGGAATCTGGCTCACCTGGTTGGAGGTCGTGATGAAAATAACCCGGCTCAGGTCGAAGGAGACTTCGAGGTAGTGATCGGTGAAGGCGTGGTTCTGCTCTGGATCGAGCACCTCCAGGAGGGCCGCGCTCGGATCTCCCCGCCAGTCGGCACCGACCTTGTCGATCTCGTCGAGGACGATGACCGGATTCCGGGTGCCGGCATCGAGAATGCCCCGAATGATGCGGCCGGGAAGCGCGCCGATGTAGGTCCGCCGGTGGCCGCGAATCTCGGCCTCATCCCGCACGCCGCCAAGGCTGAGGCGGACGAGTTTGCGCCCCATGGCCCGGGCCACGGACTGGGCGATCGACGTCTTGCCGACCCCTGGTGGGCCGTTCAGATTGATGATCGCCCCTTTCATCTGGGTCCCGGCCAGCTTGCGCACGGCGACGTATTCGATGATGCGATCCTTCACTTCGTCGAGGCCGTAGTGGTCTTCGTCGAGCACCTGCCGGACGTGCTCCAGATCGAGATTGTCTTCTGTTTCCTGGGTCCAGGGCAGGTCGACGAGCGTTTCCAGGTAGGTGCGTATGACACCGGCTTCGGCCGCCTGCGGATTCTGCATGGAGAGGCGCTTCAGCTCTTTGAGCGCCTTGGCCTCGACCTCTTCCGGCATGCCGGCCGCTTCGATCTTTCCCCGGAGTTCGCTGTCAAGATCCTCCGGTTCTTCCCCGAGCTCTCGCTTAATCGCCTTCATCTGCTCCCGCAGGAGGTATTCCCGCTGGGCTTTGGTTGCCCCTTCCCGGGCTTCGCCTTCGAGCTCGCGCCGGACCTGGGCGATCTGGAGTTCATTTTCGAGATAGGCCCGCAGGCTGCGCAGCCGGTCGAGCCCATCGAGATTGCCCAGCAGCTCGAGCTCGAAATCGAAGGGGAGATTGAGCAGTCCCGAGAGATAATCAGACAGCTCTCCGGGCGTCTTGCGGCTTCGGGTTGCCACCAGCACCTGCTGATTCACCTCACCCAGGGCCTCGGCATATTTTTCGAGATAGGCGATCGCCTCGAGCATTTCGGCGGCTGCTTCTTCGGAAACCTCGGCCGGTTCCGGCGGCAGCGGCCGGTAGGTGCCGGTGTAGTACGGCTCCTCCTGGTCGAGGCTGACAAACTCGACCCGGTCCCGCAGCTCGAGGAGCATCTGCACCCCACCCATTTGGGGAGCGCGCAAAATATCGCGAACCATGCCCAGGATGCCGATAGGAGCGAGATCTTCGGCGCCAGGCAGTTCGACGGCGGCATCGCGCTGCACGAGAATCAGCAGCTCACCATTGCCCTGCACCGCGGCCTGGGCTGCTTCAAGAGAGCGAGCGCGGCCGATTGAAATTGTGGTCGTAATTCCCGGGAAAACCGCTCCGCCTCTCAGCGGGACGACGGGAATCGGTTGGGCGATCGGATGTTCCATGCTTTCTCCAGGCATCGGTTCGTTTTCGCATCGCTTGGGCGGAAGTTGGGTACGGCTTAACCGAAGAACTCCACCCGTTCAAAGCTTACCACATCTGCACGCTGCCAGGGGCCCGCGCAGCGGGGTCTGTTCGACCTGTCTATAAGGATAACCGGCTTGAGTTAGCGATGTGCAAGCAGCCGGATCACGGCCGGTAAGAAATGCCTTAGACCCGTCGCTCAGCCGGGGATAGGCAGCACCAGCTCTGCTGGCGGGCGGCCGGGGAGGGAGACCTGGCACCGGATCAGGCCGCCCAGCCGGTCGTGCTGGAACCGAATGTGATCCGGCGTCGCGGTGTCGATCTGCGGCCAGTTCTTTTCGACCGCCGTCCCGCTGCTCGTTCGCAGCCAGAGCGTAGTCTGTCCCAGCTGCCGGTGCAGGGCGACCACCAGGTCCTCGTCGGGGGCGGTCCAGAGGCAGGTGCTCTGCCGGAAGGCGGTGCCGACGGCTTCTTCCAGCCAGCGCTCTCCGTCCAGGGTTCCCCGCAAAATCAGGCCGCCGGCCAGCCGGTAGAGGGCGGTGGGGGAACAGGCGAAGGCGCAGGCCGGAAATGTCGATTCGGATGGCGTAAGGCGGGTGACGAGCCTCGGACGGCTGTTCCCTAGACTGAAGACGAGAAGCTCGTCGCGGCCCGCGGTTTCGAAGACGAGGCCGGTGGGCAAAAAATAGAAACGGCCGGGTGTGCTCGATCGGAAAAGGGGGGTTTCATCCAGGACTCGCCCCCGCCCGCCGGCCAGGAGGCTGATCTGATCTTCGCGGTGCACGATCGCCCGCCAGCGGCCGTTGGGCTGCCGGCTGGTGGCCCGCAGTTCCCCGTACGGCCGCAGGTCTGGCAGGCTGGCATCCGGGCTTTCTCCGGCGCCGGGCCCGGGCCGGGGGAACGGGCCGCTGGGGCCGGTGTGCTCGGTGGAATTCGCCCAATCATCGAGCAGAGAAGCCTCGACCGCCGGCCGCTTCCCCTCCCGAAACACGGCCTGGATCAAATCTCGCAGGGCGGGTGAGAGAATGGTGAGCGGCCGCGCCGTCGTGGGATAGTGAACGGCCGGATCGAGGATGGTGAGGCCGGCGGCCGCGCGTGCCTGGATCGTTTTATAGAGTGGGTGAACACCGCCGTACGGATGGACATTCAACAGCGTCTGCACGAGGAGAACGGTGAAGGCGTAGCGGTCGCTCGCCTGTGAAAACACCGGGCGGCTGGCGAAATCGGTGATGCCGTAGAGCGAGGGATCGAGGAAGGGGACGGCTGCGGCCGGGCAGGGGAAGCCGTCGAACTGGAAACTGTCGATGTCGATCCAAATAATCTCGCCGGGCCGGCCGGGATCAAACCAGATGTTGCGGTCGTTTAAATCGCCGACGACGAGGCCGGCATCGTGAATCTGTCCCAGCGTATCCCGCACGCTCCGTAAAATGCGAAGGGCGACCTTGAGCTCTGGGCCGGTCTGGCCGGCGGCCGGCGGCCGTCCCAGGCGGGCGATTGGTTCATAGTGCAGGGGGAGACGAGCCATGGTGAAGCCCGATACCTGGGCCGACCGGTCGAGCACGAGGGATTCCGGGGCCAGCAGGGCCGGCGGCAGGACTCCCTGCTCCTTCAGGGCCGCCAGCGCCTCCAGTTTTTCCCGCTTTTCCGGCGTGGGCCGGTGGTAGAGCTTGACAACACGATCGGGCGGCAGCGGATAAATTTCTCCTTCTCCGCCGGCGGCAAGGAGCCGGTCCGGATCGAGCTGAAGCGAATGAAGGTCGACGGTGGGCAGAAGTCTGGCCATATAGTGTAAATTATACACTATATCAATTTCGACGTCAATCTCCCGGCCGATCCATTGGATCAGAAGGGAGCTTGTGCTATGATTTACCGGCAGCCGCAGTCACGAAAATCGAGCGCTACCTTATGGAATCTAAAACCTTGCTCATCATGCGCCATGCGAAATCGAGCTGGAGCAATGCCACTCTCTCCGATTGGGAACGGCCGTTGAATGGTCGGGGGCGGGAGGATGCCCCCCAGATGGGGATGCTATTAAAAGAGGAGGGGCTGGTTCCCGATCTCATCATTTCTTCCACGGCCGTTCGCGCTCGCGAAACGGCCGAACTGGTCGCCCTGGGCTGCGACTATGAGTTTGAGATCCAGCTGGAAGAGGACCTTTATCACGCCGATCCGGACACCTATTACGAGGTCGTTTCCGCCACCCCGGATCAGATTCGGTCCGTGCTGGTGGTCGGCCACAATCCGGGGATCGAAACCTTCCTCTCCAAGGTCATCCTGCGCTGGCAGAGTATGACGACGGCCAACCTGGCGCAGGTCGATCTTGCCCTGGCCGAATGGAGGTCATTCGAAGAGGGAATTCGGGGGAAGCTGATCAATTTCTGGCAGCCAAAAACACTGAGCCGCTGAAGCCTGGGGCCGGGGAGGGGGCTGGATTTCGTTAACCCGTCTCTTCCGGGTTTTTGGTGTGGAGGAGCTGCCGGCGAAGATCGTCGATTTCAGTCCGAGTTCGCTCGATGTCCTCCCTGAGAGTCGCGGCGACCTCATCCCACCAGTTTTCGCCATCTTGTTTTTCCACCTGGCGGGCCTTTTGCCAGAGCCGGGCTATTTTTTCCTGCCGCAGGAGGACGAGCTGGCGGGCCACTTTGCGCCGCCGCAGCCGGCACCGGCGCAGCCGCTGCTGGAGCTGGAGAAACTGCCGGTTCTGCGCGGCCTGGGCGATGATTTCCCCGGCCGATTCGGGATCGAGCTCCGCGGCCAGGTCTCGCAGGGCCTGTCCATCGCGGTTGTGGTAGGCCTCGTTGATGGCGGCCATCATCGAGGTGGCGTAGACGCGCTGCAGGCTGTTTTCAGCCAGGTCGGGGTGAAAACGGCGGGCCAGCTCGCGGTAGAGCCGCTTTTCAGCCTGGCGATCGCGCGGCAAAGCCGGAACGGGGGGTTCGTAGCCATCTTCGAGGGGAGGCAGCTCCTCTTCCGGGATTTCATCGCTGCCGTCGAGCCAGGCAAAGGGATCGAAGGATTCCTCATTTTCCACCGCCTGCTGCCACAGAGAAAGAGCGGTCAGCAGCCGCTGTTTTTCGGCCCGCAGGCTGAGAATTTCGTCCACCCATCCGCCGAGTTTGAGGCGGCAGTGCATGCGAAAGGCATTGACGGCCGCCTGCTCTTCGGCCAGGGCCGCCTCCGCCAGGTGCAGCTCATCGACGGCCGCCACCAGGTCGTCCCGCAGGCGGCGGAACTGTTCCTCGGTCGTGGTGGATGGTTGAAGGGCGTTGATCGGCTGGTTTCCTCGGTCGTTTGCCGTAATGATGCCTGAAAAGGAAGAAATCGGCCAGCTGTAGGGGACCGCCTTTCAGGATGATTTGGGAGGTGGTGGAAACAGATCCGGCCGCCTGGCGTAGAGCGTGCGCATCAATTCGCTCCCCTGGGGCATCCGTGGATGGATCAGGAAGGCGCTCCCCAGCATCCCCTGGGCCAGGCCGATGGCCCGGAAGATCGGCGGGAGACCCGGCACGCGGACCGCGCAGATCTGTGCCGTCAGGCGGCTTTCCGGGAGGCGCACTTCGGCGATCTCATCCCACGAAAGCCAGCGGCTGTGATAGAGGCTGGTGTGGAGGCTGAAAGCGTCCTGCCGGACGTGGACGGCCGGGTACATCAGGTGAATCGCCGAGGCAAAAATCAGGGTCAGTGGGATCCCGAGGGCGAGGATCAGCCCATAGCGGGTGGCTGAGATTTCCAGGTCGGGTTCAAAAGCAGGCAGCAGGAGCAGGGCGCCAATCAGGCCGATCAGGAGGACAGGCATGACCAGTCCGACCAGGCGGACCGGGCGGGAATAAGCGTAGATTCGTACTGATTTCATGTCCGTCGTTCAAACAGGCCGGGCTGGGGGTCTGATAGACCGTCCAGGTCTAATGGAAGCAGAATCGAAAACGTCGACCCCGAGCCAGGATCGCTCTCGGCCCGAATGCCGCCGCCGAGCATTTCACAGAAGCGGCGGGTAATCGCCAGCCCCAGCCCAGATCCGCCAAATTTGAGTCGGCTGACCAGGTCGGCCTGCTCGAATGGTTCAAAAATTCGCTCGAGCTCCTCTTCGGGAATGCCGATCCCGTTGTCTTGCACGCTGAAGCGCAGCCAGCGGCTCCCATCCTCTTCTGTCAGGAAATCGGAAACCAGCCTGATCTGGCCTTTCTGCGTAAATTTGGCGGCGTTGCCGAGCAGATTGAGGAGGCACTGGGTGACCCGCTGGCGGTCGGTTTGAAGCGTGCAGCGTGGGGTATTGTTTTCCACCCAAAAATGATTGTCATTTTTCTCGATCAGCGGCTCCACCATTTCTTTGATATTCAACAGCAGAAAATCGACCTCGACCTCTTCCACATTCAGGGCCAGCTTGCCGGATTCGATCCGGGAAAGGTCGAGAATATCGTTGATGATATTGAGGAGCAGAAGCCCCGACTGGCGAATGCGGCGGACATCCTGGGCTTCAAATTCCCGCCCATCATGGATCATGTCTTCGTAGAGCATTTCACTGTAGCCAATGATGGCGGTCAGCGGCGTCCGGACTTCGTGGCTCATGTTGGCCAAAAAGGCGGATTTGGCGGCACTGGCTTTTTCAGCATACTGCCGGGCGATTTCGAGTTCTTCCGTTCGCTGCAAGACTTTTTCCTCGAGCCGCTCGTTGTATTCGCGCAGCTGGCGCGTCTGCTGGTGGATCGATGCCGCCATGTCGTTGAAGGCGTCGGTCAAAAAGCCGATCTCGTCCATGTAGCGCACCGGCACATAGGTGTCCAGATCGCCGCGCTTGATGCGGCGGACGCCGTCCAGCAGCCCCTGGAGGGGGGAGATCAAGAAGCCCCGAAAGAGCATGGGAAAGAGCAGAAGGACGACAATGGGTGCGAGAACGGCCGCCAGGACGAGAGGCCAGGCACTGACGTGGAGATAAGCGCGGTAGTCGGCATACCGGTGGCCGATCTCAAAGGTCCGGCCGTCGACGTCGATGATCGACACCAGATAAGCGGTAATTGGAAACGGATCCTGGGAGAAGAGGTTGCCGCTGTCATCGCTGAAATACCAGCGATCCGGGAGGATCGCGTCAGGCGGCAGCGGTATCAGCATGTCGAACCGGCCGGCCGGTCGGACCTGCGGCTCCGCCCGCCAGGGAGACAGACTGGAAGGATAGATTTGTTCTGCTTCGCCGGCGGGGGCCAGAGTTCCGGCCGGCCGTTCGCCGATAAAGGCGATCTTTTCCGGCACTTCCCCGGTCAAAAGCGGGACATTTTCCTGAAGGTGAAAGGCGACCACGCCGACATCACGCGCCCTCGATTCGTGGAAGACCGTCTGGCGCTGGGTCTGGACGAACGGAGAGATCATATTGATGATGAGCAGGGCGAACATGATCACCGCCAGATTCAGCTTTCCGTTAAAAGAGACCGGCTCATCTACCGCACTGAGGAATACCAGGGAAAAGGCGGTCAGCGCGACAACCATGCCGTTGCTGAAAATTAGATAATAGGGAAGCTCGGCAATCCAGCCTAAAGTCCGGGCGACATTGGATAAATTGAGCAGGATGATAAACCCGTAAAAAATGGCAAATAGCCTGGCATGAACGGCTATCGTCCCGGCCGGCTTGATGAGGGTCGTCCAGAAGGAAATCTTCGGCAGCTGGAGGAATGTCCGCGACAGGCGGTTGATTTGGAAAATATAGGCAACCATGATCAGCAGATTCAGGCCGAGCATGATCAGGGAGGGGATAAGCAGCGCGATAGAAAGTCGGGCTTCAATCGTGATCCAGCCGTAATAGAACCAGCCGAGACAAAGGACGACGATCAGGGCGGACAGGAAGCTGATGCTGTTGATGACCCGCAGGGATCGGTGGGAGGTCACGAAGGGGAATCGCAGGGCGAACTGCAGACTGGAAATGGTGGCCAGAAAGGCGAATAAATACTGCGGGGGAATGAAATAGATCATCCACCGTGAGGCCAGGCTTGAAGAGATCAACCAGAATAAATTGAACAGCAGCAGGCAGCCGAAGATCCCTTTCACCCACATCGCCCCGGTGCTCCTGGTTCGCAGATTAAGGAGATAGGCCAGGATGATCGTGCAGATCACGACTGTCGAGATCGCTGTTACGGAGTTTTGATAAAAAAATAAATAACCCATTGGGCGGTCAGAAAAATTTTCTTCTCAGCCAGGTTGCCGGACGTTGGCGAACGCTCGCGCCGGAAAATTCTGCCGAACAAAATCCCCTTTTTTGGGGGGGGTGATGACATTCGAGTGGATGGAAGTTTTCCCTCCTTATTGTGGCCTGAGAACGGGCTTTAGACCATGGTATATTCGTCATAGAGGACTTGAAATCCAGCGCATTTGTTCAGGAATGGGCGGCCTTGCCGGCGGCCGCCTGAGATGCCAGTTTCTCGATGAACAGGGCCGCTGTCGAAATCCCGCGGAAGTAATTTTCAATCACGATGTGCTCGTTGGGACCATGGGCCCGACCACCGCGATGGGTAAACCCCATGATGACGACCTGGCCCACCAGGGGCAGGAGCGCATGCGTGATGGGGACGCTGCCGCCGGCCATTTCCAGAAGGACCGGCTGGTTCCAGATTGTTTCATAGGCCTCGGCCGCCAGGCGCATGGCCGGCGCCTGTTCGTCGAGATAAACAGCTGCCGCCCCCATGTCCATTTCAATGACCTCGAGCCGCACCGTGGGGGGAGCGATCGCCTCGAGGTGAGCTTTCACCCGGGCCATGACCTGGCGGGGGATCTGATCGGGGACCAGTCGGCAGCTGATTTTGGCGACCGCCCGGGCCGGCAGCACGGTTTTTACCCCTTCGGCCGTGTAGCCCCCGTAGAAGCCGTTGATTTCCAGGGTCGGCCGGATGCCGGTGCGTTCGTGCAGCGAATAGCCGGGTTCTCCCCAGGGTTGGGGCGCGGCGGCTACCTGGTGCCAGGCTGCGTCGAAAATTGGATCGATTCCAGCCCAGGCCACCCGCCGCTCGGGAGAAAATTGGCGGACCTCGTCATAAAAGCCCGGAACGGTGACCCGGCCTTCTGCATCGTGGAGAGCGGCCAGGATCTCGGCCAGCGCCTGCACCGGATTGTGGACGCTGCCGCCGTAGTGGCCGGAATGGAGATCGTCGATCGGCCCCTGCACGTGAATCTCGAAGGAGATGATCCCGCGCAGACCACAAACGAGAGACGGCTGTTCCGGCCGAATAATTGAACCATCCGAAATGACGGCTACATCCGCCCGAAGCCGTTCGCCGTGAGCCGCTGCGAAGGCTTCGAAAGTTTCGGAACCCGATTCTTCCTCTCCTTCAAATACCACGGTGACGTTGAGCGGCAGGCGCCCCTGATTGGCATGGAAGAGCGTCTCCAGGGCTTTGAGCTGGCTCATGACGTTGATCTTGCTGTCGGTCGAGCCGCGGGCGTAGAGTTTGCCATCTATGATATGGGGGGTAAATGGATCGGTCTTCCAGCCGTCGGCCATTTCGGCCGGCTGGACATCGTAATGGCCATAGATCAGCACCGTGGGGCGGTCGGAGCCCGCAGCGGACCAGCGCCCGTAGACGAGCGGGTGCCGGCCGGCCGGGTGCCGGATCTGCTCGACTTCCGTCATGCCGATTTCGACCAGGCGATCGACAAGCCAGTCGGCTGCCTGCTGGACATCGGCCGCATGGGCCGGCTGGGTGCTGATAGATGGGATGCGGATGAGTGTTTTCAGCTCTTCCAGGAAGCGGGCCTGGTTTTGTGCCATGAATTCAAGTGTGGTTTGGGTCATTTCTGCTCAATTCCCGAGGTGCCGTTGTGGAATAAAAAGTGGTCCAGGGCCCTGGCCACGCCATCGGCGTTATTTGAATCGGTGATGTAGTCGGCGACCGCCCTGGGGCCGGCCATCGCGTTGCCCATCGCCACCCCGATTCCGGCCACTTCTAACATTTCGATATCGTTGTCGGCGTCGCCGAAGGCGATCATTTCTGCCGGATCGATGGCGAGCTCTTCGAGCAAACGCAGGACACCGGCTCCTTTGGAGGCGCCGGGCGGCAGAAATTCGAGCATGCGTGGATTGGAATAGACCATGGCCGCTTTCCCGGTGAACTGGCTGCGGAGCGCATCGATGCGCTCCGCGAGCTGGTCCGGTTCGCCCATAAAGATAAATTTTTGAAATGGGCCTCGAGCCATCAGCCCGTCGATCGTTCCGGTTGGAATGGCCAGCGGTTCGTGAAAGGCGACGTGCAGATCCGACCAGACATCATTGGCCAGGCAGTAAATCGCCTGATCCCGATAGGCGACGAAGGACAGCCCGCATAACTGGGCCGCTTCGGCGATTTCCCGGGCCAGCGCATCGGCCAAATTGGTCTGGTGGCGAATGGTGCCATCGGGATCGGCGATGATGAGCCCCTGGGAAAAAACTCCCGGCGATTGGAGGCCGAGTCGCTGGATGAGATCGACGGCCGACGCTCGCGTCTTTCCCGTGGCCAGAACGACGTGGATTCCCATTCCAACAGCCTTTCTGACAGCGGCTTCCGTCGTTGGTGTCAGCTCGTGGGCGTCGTTTAATAAAGTCCCGTCGATGTCGACGGCGATCAATCGAATGCCGTGGGGATTATTCATTTTCATTCCGTGAAATTGGGCCGAAAATCAGCCCGAAAGTCCTCAGGAATCCGGATGGGGCTGCCGTCGACCAGGTCTACCCAGACCCAGAGGGCGCGCGCCTGCATCAGCAGCGCGCTGTCGCGGACACGATGGACGGTGTAATGGCGGACGGCCGTGGCCCGCTTCGCGTCGGAAACCCAGGTCGTCACTTCGAGTTCATCCCCCATGACGGCTGGCTCCAGGTAAAGGATCCGGAAGCGGCGGGCCACGATGCCAAATCCACGTTCGATCAGCCGTTCCAGCGGCCAGCCGCGGTGCTGCATGAGGGCCCAGGTCCCGTTTTCGATATACGACAGATACGAAGCATGGTTAACATGGCGCTGGGGGTCGACATCCCGCCACTCGACCGGCATCCGGTGGTGGAAAGGGGATGGGGGGAGGGGAGGCGGGGTGGGAAAGGGGTCGCGAGTGGGAAGGGCTGCCCCGCCGCCGCCATTTAATCGACGAAAATCGGCCACCATCTCGGCCGGAACGGAGACCGGTTTGCCGCTTTTCTTTTCGATGTAGACCCAGTCCGTGGCGGCCCGGGCGGCCAGCGCTTCGCCATTGTAAAAATCATATCGCCGGCGCGAGCGCACCCGGCGAAAATCCTCGATCCAAGTGTGGATCGTGACTGTTTCGCCGTAGAGATAGGGACGGATGAATTCGACCTCGTGCTCCCTGGCCAGCCAGACGTGCCCGCTCTCTTCGAGGCGGTCGGCCGGGTAGCCGGCCATGGCTGAGGCGCTGAAGGCGGCCTCACCCATCAGCCGGATGTAGATGGCGTGGTTGAGGTGGTGATAGGCATCGCACTCATAATAGCGGACGGGAAAAGAGACCGTATGGATGCCGGGAGGAGAGTCGGGAGAACACATCATCGAGGGGACAGATGAACTCGGTGAGAAATCAACACGGGGAGGGACCGGCATTCACCTGCTTCCCCTTGAACCGGCCCCGGCCGGCCGGGGCCAGGTCGGGTCGAGAAAGGTCTGAATTTCGATGAGAAAGCCATTCGGATCGCGAATGAAGCAGTGGTAGATGTTGAATTTGTCGTTCTTTTTTGGCGGCTGTTCGACCGGAATCCCGCGCTCAACCAGCTGATTGTACCAGTCATCGACCTGATCGGAAACCAGGGTCAGGATGACCCCATCGGCCGCTGGCGCGGCGCGGCCGACGGCCGTCCCGGCCCGGCAGAAGCCGATAAAGGCCGTGTCAGTCACCCGGTAAATGCGGCAGGGGCCCTGATCCAGGGCCAGAGTCAGTCCGAGGGTCTCTCGATAAAACCGGTCCGTCGCCTCTAAATCTTCGGTATAGAGAAAGGCCACCAGCTGGTCAGGTATTGGGGTCGACATTGGATTTGTGAATTTTGAAAATGTCGTGAATAATGGTTTGCTTCTGGCCGGGCATCATAGCCCAGAGTCGAGCATTTGTCATGGAAGATCTCCTGGCCAGTCGATGAATTAACTGGAGTTGACCGCATGCCATTTCGTTGGATTGGCCTGATGTTTTTGTGGGTGGGGCTGATTGCCTGCCAAAACCTGCCAGCTGAAGATACCCGGGGAAGTCTGGGCAGCGCGCCGTTGAATCCCACCGTGGCCCCGACGGCGGTGCCGGTGCCGCGCCTGACCCTGTCTCCGCGCGAAGGGGCACCGGGAGCGGAGATTATCGCCGTCGCCTCAAATCTGCCGCCGGGTGGAACTTATTTTCTCCGTTTCGGCCTGGGGGAGCTCGGGTTGACCGCCCCCCTGCACCAGGTGCAGGCGGATAGTGACGGAAATTTCGCCCTCGAACTGCTGATGCCGATTCTTGGCGACGGCCAGGATCTATCCGGTAAGGGTGTGGTCGAGGTCATCGTGCAGGACTCGTTCGGTGAAACCCTGGCCGAGGCGACATTTGGTTTGAATTTTCGCGACGGTTTCAAGCGCTATGACGATCTGGATGCCGGCTTTTCGCTGCTGATTCCGGCCCACTGGGAAACAACGGAACCCCGCCTGACGCCGCTGGGGGTCATGACGCTGCTTGGCCCGCCGCCGATCGTGCCCGGAGACCCGGCCGTGAACATGATCCTGGTGGCTAACCTCGAGGATCTCGATGCCAACCAGGCCTCGGAACTGCTGATGTGCGGGGCCATCGGGTGCCGCGACCGGCTCCTGATGTTCAAAGACCAGGTCGGCGAATTCGAAGCACGCAGCCTGGTCATTGGCACTGACCAGACCCCGCAGTTCGAGTGGTTTTTCCTGACCCATGAAGGGCGCCTGATCTATTTCACCCTCCACGATCCGGTCACCCTGAAAACCCTGCGCCCGCTCGTCAACTCGTTTTCCCTGGAAAGTCCGGCTTCGGTGGCGACGCCGGTGATGGAAGACGCTCCGGAAGCCACCCCGACCGCCGCTCCGACTCCCACACGGGCGGCCGGGCCCACTGCCGCTGCCCCGACGAGTCACCCGGAAGAGGATATTGGGCCGATGCAGACGGTCATCGACTTTCTGACCATCGTCGTCCGGGAACAGCTCGACGGCCAGGCGGCCGAATTTTTCAGCAGCGCGCAGCGGCAGACCATTCAAACGGCTGGCGACATGTTCGATCTCCTGCAGATCGACTTCGTGCCGGTTTCATTTTCAACCGAGCGCATTCTGACAGAAGCCGCCCCGGTCAAGATCCGGGTCGTCCTGCGCCGGGGCAGCATCGAACAGATCCGCCTTTTTATGCTCATCGAAGAGGATGCGCGGTGGCGGATCGATCGCATCGAGACGGTCGATTCGGATTAAGGCCAGACCCGCGGTCGGTTGTATGAAGGGTAGACGCAAAAGTGCAAATGATGACACCGGAAGAATCAATCGGGATCCAGCCGCGGCCGGCCAGCTGGCGGGGGATTGATGTGCTGCTCATCGCCCTGGCGGTCATCGGGCTGACCATCGCCGGCTCGGCGATTCTGCTCGTTGGATTCGCGGAAGATGTCGGCCGGGTGGACGTCGAAATCGCCCCCTCCCTGGCATTCAGCCTGGCGGCGATGGTCCTGAACGTCCTTGCCTTTGGGGTGCCGGTGATCGCGGCCGGTCTCTGGCGCCGGATCGACTGGCGGGCATTTGGCTGGCGGGGTATGAGCTGGAGCTGGTGGCAGCGGGCGACGCTGGCCGGAATCGCCGCCATTTTCGTCACCAATCTGGTGGCCTGGGTCGTCGTGGTGGCCCTGGACCAGCCGCTCGACAATCCGATGCTCGATTTTGTCATGCCCGAAGGGTTTTCCTGGGGTGGTCTGGTGGGGATGACGCTGCTCGCCGGGCTCCTCGTGCCAGCCGCCGAAGAGATGCTGTTTCGAGGTGTGCTTTTCCGCTGGCTGCGGGTTCACACCGGCTTCGGTTGGGCGGCGGCCATCAGCAGCGGGGTGTTTGGTCTCTTTCACGGTCTGCTCCCTTTTATCGTCGGGGCGGCCGTGTTGGGTTTGATCAGCGCCTGGGTTTACGAGCGTTCCGGGTCGATCTGGAGCGCGATCCTCGTTCACGCCATCAACAATGCCGTGAAAATAATTATCGCCTATCTGGTCGTGATTCCCTGACGGCCACCTCGAGATCGGCCTGCTTCAGCCGCGTGGGGAGGGAAACGGCGAAGATCGTGCCGGCTTCAGAACTCTCGACCACCCAGATGCGTTCCTGGTGGGCTTCGATCGCCATTTTGCAGAATGCCAGCCCCAATCCGCTCCCCGAACCGCCCATGCCACCGGTGACAAACCGGTCGAAGAGGCGGTTTTTTAATTCCGGCGGGATGCCTGGACCGCTGTCTCTGACGTAGAGAATTACTTTTTCATCCTCGTGCCGGGGCTGAGTATAGATCGACAGCTCGCTGCCCGGCCGGGTAAATTTGAGGCCGTTATCGATTAAATTCTGCAGGACCCGCCCGAATATCTCCCGATCGGCCCAGGCCAGGGTGGCTTCCGGGGGAATATTGACGACGGCCGTCACTTTTTTCTCCATCATCAGCGGCTCAACCGCCAGGATCGCTTCATCGACTTCTCTGGCCAGGTCGATCTCCTCTAGCTCCAGGGGGAGGCGGTTGGATTCTAACCGGCCGATGTCCAGGATGCTGTTGACCAGCCGCAGCATCTTGCCGGTGTTGGCGTCGATAATGCGGGCCAGCTGCTCCTGCTGAGCATCCCAGGCCATCCCGTTCTCGAACATTTCGCGCAGAACCGCATGACCGCTGCTGATGATGTGGAGGGGATTGCGCAGGTCATGCACCATGGTATGGGTAAGTTCCTCCTTCATCCGCTCGGTTAACCGGGCTTCGGTGACGTCTTTTAAGACGATCACCCGGCCGACCGGCCTGCTCTCGGCCCGCACCGGCAGGTAGAAGACCTTGATCAACCGATCTCCGATTTGAAACTCGACCTGGGATGAGCGGATAGTCACCGTGGCCAGAACATCCAGCTCTCGATTGAGGCTCTGGACCAGCTGCGGGGCCGTTTTCGCGAGGATTTGCTGTATGTGGTCGATTTTTTCTCCCTGCCACCCCTGCGTGATGGGGGGCAGTTGGAGGAGGTCGATCGCTTTCTGGTTGATGACGAGTACTTTGCGGTCCAGACCGATCAGGAGGAGACCATCCTGGTTGGCTTCAATGAGCGCTTCCTGAAGACCGCTTTGGCTGGACAGCTTGCCGAACAGGTTGGCATTGGCCAGGGTCAGTGTGGCCGCTTCGGCGATGGAGCGGGCCACGGCGATCTCCTCAGCGTGGAATGGGGCGGGGGCGCCATCTCCAAAGTAGAGGACACCGAGGGGCTCCCGGCCGTGATTGATGGGAATCAGCATCTCGCGTGCCGCTGATTTTCCGGGCAGAACCGCGGAAACTCCATCTACGGCCGGCTGGATCTGCAGCAGGCGTCCACCGGCCAGGCAAACCGCGGCGGGGCTGTCTCCGCCCAGATCGACCTGGAAGGGGCGGGGCAGATCCTGGCCGGCCGACCCGTTCGCGTAGATCAGCTCAAGCGTGCCGGCATTGAAATCAGGGACGAACAGGCCACAGTGCGACCAGCCGGTCAATTCGATGACCGTTTCGACCACAACCCGGGCGATTTCATCCGGATCGATCTGCGAACTGATAATTTTTAGAAGCTGGTAAAGAGCCCCCTGCCGGGCCACCAGCGCCTGCTGGCGCTCGAAAGCGGCCGCATTGGCCAGGGCCATCGCGATATGGTGGGTGCCATGGATGAGCAGCTCGAGATCGTTTCGATCAAAATGATTGCGGCTGGGATGGGTCAGGGTCAGGACGCCGATAGTGGTTTTGTAGCTGACGATGGGCAGAGAAATGACCGAATGAATGTTCGCCTGCCCTTCGGCGAGGGAGATCCATCGTTCATCGCTGTCGGCTTCCCCAATCAGGATCGGTTCCTGGTGGTTGACCACCCAACCTGCCACGCCTTGTTCCAGCACTTTGGCGGCGACGAGGGCCCGTTCCTCCTCATTTAAGGCCAGATCGGGGAAAATGGCCGCGGTGACACGGCCAGTTTCGTCGATGAGAATGATGCTGCCGGATTCCGCTCCGGTGGTCGCCATGGTCGCTTCCAGGATCTTCCGCATTGTGGCGTCGATGGCACCCATCTCAGACAGGGGACGGGTGAGGTGAATGAGGCGAAGAAGAAGATTATGACGGGCAAGCAGATCGAGATTTTCATGGGTGGCCCGAACGACTTCGGCGGCCGTTTCCTGCTGCTTTTTTTGCCCACCGGCGACCTCTTGACTCAGCCGTTCGACCTGTTGGGTGAGTTTGATCTGGGCTTGAAGCAAGAATCCCCCGCTGAGGCAAAGGAGCAGGCCGAGGATTCCGGCCAGATTTGGCTCGCTCTTTCCGAGAAATACGAGGCCGAGGACGGCGACAGCGGCGAAGGCGCCGCTCATCTGGACTTCCGGCCGGCTGAACAGCTGCCGCCAGACACCGCCTTTAGGAGTAGCGGTGGTCGACTGGTTTGTTTCGTGGGAATCCTGCGATGAAATCATGAAAGATAGGCGCCAATGGAGATCGAATCATTCCACCTTATCTTAACCAATTCCCCAGGCCATGAATATACCAATTAGTACTGGTTCGCCGGGTGATTCTGGGCAGCCAGTCCCGCTGCAGCGGCGGCTGGCTCGCCCCGAAGTGGTCAAAAAAAGCCTCACCGGCAGCTGCCGGTGAGGCTTTGGAGGTGTCGTTCTGTTGGTGAAGATTAGCGGCGGTTGTTATTCCGCCCGCCGCGATCCCGGCCGCCGCGGCCGCCGCGATCATTCCGGCCGCCGCGGTCACGACTGCCGCTGCGCCCGCTGGAGGGATTATCGGCGGCGATCGCCTCTTCGAGGGACCAGCCTTCGAGAACTGCCTGGCGGGAAAGGCGAATCTTACCGTCCGGACTGACAGCCGTTACCATGACCATGACTTCATCCCCCAGCTTCATCACATCTTCAATGCGATTGATCCGCTCAGAGGAGATCTGCGAGATATGGACCATGCCGTCGATCCCGGGCAGAATTTCGATAAAAGCGCCGAAATCGGTGATGCGCACGACTTTTCCGGTGTAAATTTCCCCAGCCTCGGCCTCTTTGGACAGGAGCTCGATCTGGCGCAGCGCCCCATCGGATTTTTCTCCATTGACGCCGGCGATAAAGATCGTGCCGTCGTCCTGGATATCGATGGAAACTTCGTACGCCTCTTCGAGGCTGCGAATCGTGCTGCCGCCCTTTCCGATCACCGCCCCGATCTTGTCGGGGTTGATCTTGATCGTCAGCATGCGGGGAGCCCACTTGTTCAATTCCGGCCGCGGCTCGGCGATGGTCCCCTGCATATTCGCCAGGATCTGCATCCGGGCTTCGTGGGCCTGGGAGAGGGCCTGGGCCATGATTTCCTGGGTCAATCCGGAAATCTTGATATCCATCTGCAGGGCGGTCACCCCTTCACTGGTGCCGGCGACTTTGAAGTCCATGTCGCCGAGATGATCTTCCATTCCCTGAATGTCGGTCAGGATGGCGTATTTTTCCCCTTCGGAAATCAGTCCCATGGCGATCCCAGCCACCGGCCGCTTGATCGGCACGCCGCAGTCCATCAAGGCCAGGGTCGAAGCGCAGACGCTCGCCTGGCTGGTGCTCCCGTTCGAGGAAAGCACCTCCGAGACGACGCGGATCGTATAGGGAAATTCCTCTTCCGTCGGGATAACCGGCAGCAGGGCGTTGCGGGCCAGCTCGCCATGGCCAATCTCGCGCCGTTTGGGACCGCGCAGGGGCCAGGTTTCCCCGGTGCTGAACGGCGGGAAGTTGTAGTGGTGGAGAAACCGCTTGGTTTCTGCCGCCTCCAGGCCGTCTAATTTCTGCGCTTCCCGGAGTGTGCCGAGGGAGGCGATAGAGAGGACCTGGGTTTCCCCCCGCTGGAAGAGGCCGGAGCCGTGCGCGCGGGGGCTGATCCCGATTTCGGAAGAAAGGGTCCGAATGGTGGCGTAGTCCCGGCCGTCCGGGCGAATCCCCTCATTCAGGATTCGGGATCGGACGTATCTTTTATTGACCTTGTCGATGGCGTTGTTGAGCTCCACCTGGTCAATTTCCGGATTTTCTTCGACAAAGGCCGCGATAATTTTTTCCACCAGGGTGGCCATGGCCTCACGCCGCTCGGATCGATCCTCATTTTCGGCCAGAAGGGCGAGGAGCTCGCCGCCAAACCGCGTTTCGACCTGATCGACCAGGGATTCGTCGGGAATGATCAGGGTCGGTTCGATTTTCTCGACGCCGAGTTCCTGCCGCATCTGCAGTTGGAGGGCGATCAGGGGCTGGAGGGCGTTGTGACCGAATTCCAGCGCCTCGACCAGAACCGCTTCGGGAACTTCTTTAGCGCGCGATTCGACCATGATGATGGCGTCCTGGGTGCCGGCCAGCCGCAGGTCGAGCAGGCTCTCTTCCATCTCGGCCACACTCGGGTTGACCACGAGATTGCCGTCGATATAACCGACCCGCACGGCGCCTACCGGTCCGTTCCACGGGATTTCGGAAATGGTCAGAGCGGCGCTGGCCGCATTGATGGCGTTGACGTCCATGAAATTGACGCCGTCTGAGGAGAGCGTCGTGATGATGACCTGAACTTCATTGCGCATCCCCTTGGGGAAAAGCGGCCGCAGCGGGCGGTCGGTCAGGCGAGCCGTCAGCACCGCTTCGGTCGTCGCCCGCCCTTCCCGACGGAAAAAACTCCCCGGAATACGGCCGGCAGCATAGAGCCGCTCTTCGTAATCGACGCTCAGTGGAAAGAAATCGAGCCCTTCCCGCACCGTTTTGGCCATCGTCGTGGTGGCCAGCAGCATACACTCGCCGAAGTAGATCGTTACGGCGCCCCCTGCCTGCTGCGCTAATTTACCGGTCCCGAAAGTAATTTCCTGCTGACCGATCGTCGTTGTGAAACGTTGTTCACTGTTCATTGATTAAAATCCTCCAAACATGGGATCATTTCCGATCGTTCCACTCGAGGCGGCTGGTCTGTAAGCAAAAGCGCCAGCCAGGCTGGTACGGGTGCAGACCCGACGCCTCGGCGACGATCTTGAAATGGTGATTCGTCTGGCGATGTTTGGGGGGATTTTAGGGACTGGGGCCTGGGCCAAACGGGATTTGGCCCACGACCCAATTCCTAAAAATCTCTAAACCACCCTAACATCGTACCGGCGATATAGAATTGAAAAAAGCCTTTGGGGGTCGGTTTAGGATCCTCAAAGGCGGCTGACAAACTATTTGATCGGACGAATTCCGAGCTTCAGGCGGACCGCTTCGTACCGGTCGTAGTCTTTCTTCTGCAGATAGACGAGCAGCCGGCGCCGTTTTCCAACCAGCTTCAGCAAACCCCGGCGGGAGCTGTGGTCGTGTTTGTGCGTACCGAGATGGGTTTGCAGGTAATTGATCCGTTCGGTGAAAAGCGCGATCTGGACTTCCGGAGACCCGGAGTCCCCTTCAAAGCGGCCGAATTCCTTCAGGAGCTCGGTCTTGCGTTCTGGTGAAATCGACATTGTCCTTCCTCGTTTTTGTCAATGTGTGACATCCGAGTCTCCGTCCTGTCGACGGAACAGGTGACCAAGATGCACCATCCCTTATTATAGCAGGGATCCGATCCGAGCCAAATGCGTTAATACGGGATTTAGAGGGAGGCTCCGTCAGTCGTTGTCATTCTTGTTGTCATTGTCGTTTTTGTTGTCGTTGTCATTCCTGTTGTCGTTGTCATTCTTGTTGTCATTGTCGTTTTTGTTGTCATTGTCATTGTCGTTCTCGTTCTCGTTCTCGTTTTCGTTTTCGTTCTCGTTCTGATTCGAATTCGAGTTTGTGTTTTCATTCCCCCCGGCGACAGCGGTCGGTGCGGCAGTCGGTCTGGGAGTTCTGGTCTGAGTTGGGGTTGCCGATGGGGTCCGCGTTGGGGTTTTACTGGCCGTCGGCGAGGGCGTGGCCGTCAGCGTCGGCGAGGGGGTCTCGGATGGCGTCACCGTCAGCGTGGCCGTTGGGTCAACGGCCTCGACCCTCGGCGTGTGGGAGGGGATCTGGGTCGGAATCAGCGGCAGCTCCCCTTCAGCCAGGTTGATGGCGATCCCTTCAATTCGGCCTGCGGTCACGCGGCCGGCAACATTGACCCGTCGTCCAATTCCCAGGCCATCCTCGAGGCGGGTTTCCGGCAGGATGGCGACCGGCAGACCGGCGATGATCCACTGGCGGGCGTCCCTATTTTCGATGAGGCCGCTGAAGCGCACTTCTCCGGAGCGGCCTGAAGCCACCATGGCTCGGATTTCGCGAATCCGCTCGTCGGCGAACTGCGCTTCGAGTCGTTCGGCCTGGTCAGGCGAAGCCGCCAGCTGCAGCCTGGTCTGTTCAATCCACCGTTTGGCCCCATAGAAGGCATCTCCCGGCAGGGCCTGGAATGACAGGGAAAATACCGCCACGACCAGGAGGATGAACACGGCCAGGGCGCCCGAAAGGGAAGGAAGCCAGGCGCGCCGGAACCAGGAAACGGCCGGCCGCTCCTGTCGGGACTCTTTTAAGATTCGGGCTGCCTGCAGCAGCCGCTCCTGCGACTGGTTCTGCGCGTAAACCGTCGGTTCCAGTGGGCGATCGGCCAGGTGGGCCGCGATGGCCAGGAGCGGCCGCAGTTCGGCCGCCTGTTCGGGATAGCGAGCGAGTATGGCCTCCAGAGGCTCGCCGGTTTCCAGGAGATCGAGGCATTCGATAAGGATGGTTTCCAGGGTGTCTTTCATGATAATCTTCCGGTCTCCTGACCCATGGTTTTGGCCAGGGCTGCAACTGCTCTGGCCTGAAGCATTTTGACGGCCGCCTGGCTCTTCCCGAGGTGATCGGCGGTTTCGGCGATTGACCAGCCGTTGCCGAAGCGGAGGGCGAGGACATTCTGCTGCTCGTCGGTTAGGGTTTTAAGCGCCGCGTACAGGTGCTCGTCTTCGAGTTTGCGATCGAGCTCCCGGCCCGGTTCCCCTCCGGGACGGCTCATGTCTGCCGTCAGTTCGACTTCCGGATGGTTTTTTTTATGCCGGTAATACTCTTTAACCAGATTGGCGGCGGTGCCGTAGAGCCAGCCGCGAATCGTCTTTTGGGGGGCGCTTTTCTCGCGGAGGGCGCTCAGAAGACGGGTAAATACCTCACTGGTGATATCTTCTGTTGTGGCCTGATCGGCTACCCGGAAAGCCACGTAGCGGAATATTGGCCGGTAATACAGGTCATGGATGCGAATCAAAGCCTCTTCATCGAGCGCTCGCGCCCGATTGAGCAGCCGCAGTTCCTCCTGCGGGGTTGGGTTTTGTCGGGATCGTTCCAATCGACCTCCTGCCCGGGTTTGGAGAAAAGCGGGTCCTGCCTGCAGGTTGAGCCCACCCTTCAAGGTTGTTTTCGTGAGATGAGGTCCGATCAAACGGTTATCCCTGATTCCCAGTTTGCGTTAAACTCTGTCGTGAATAAGTTACTGAGCGGACAGAAAAGTAACGCGTCGGAAAAAGACCGTTCGTTCGGGTTGGCTTGACTTGCCAGACAGCCCCACTTTACCGGGGCTGATGTCGATCCATTTTACGTCTGTCAGGATTTCCTCTCAAAATAAAACCGCCCGGAGTGCCTGTGACCGGTTCCAAATTCACCTGGTTTAGACGATCCACTGAAATTCCGAACGAACACCGGGCCAATTTCCGCCATCTCTATTTCGATATCGGCTGGTTTGGGGTGCTGAACGGGAGCGCCGTCGCTTTTATGGCGGTTTTTGCCACCCGTCTCGGCGCCTCATCGCTGGAAATCGGTTTGCTGAACGCCGTACCGGCCGTAGTTAACCTGCTGGTGACCCTGCCGGTTGGGGGATACCTGCAGCATCGAAAACTGAGTCGAGCGGTTTTTTGGGCTTCGATCTGGCATCGGAGCGGCTACCTGCTGTGGATTTTCTTGCCGATTTTCCTCATGCCGCAGCAGCAGGTCTGGGGTTTAATCCTCCTGATTCTTCTTATGAGCGTGCCTGGCACCATGCTGTCGGTGGGTTTTAATGCCATGCTGGCCGCGGCCGTACCTTCTGATTGGCGCGGCCATGTCGTCGGCTGGCGCAATGCCGTTTTTGCCCTGAGTTCGATCGGGACCCTGCTCCTGAGCGGCGCCATCCTCGATTGGCTTCCATTCCCGCTTGGCTACCAGGTCGTTTTTTTCTTCGGGTTCATCGGCGCCGCCATGAGCAGTCTGCACCTTTTTTTCATCCGCCCCCTAGCCGAACGCGAGGCGGCTGCCGGGCATGTTCGGCAGCGATTATCTGACATGGCGCGACCGGGCTTCCTGCAAATTTTCGGGACCAGCCGGCCGATGGTGGCCCTGCGCGGAATTGTTCATTTCGATCTGATCCGCGGCCGCCTGCATTTGACGACCCGCAGCGCCTCTTTCCGCCGGGTTCTCGGCCTGCTCTTCCTTTTCCATTTCGCCCAGTATTTCGGCATCCCGCTTTACCCGCAGTTTTTTGTCCGCGGGTTGGACCTTTCCGATCAGGTCATCAGCATTGGCAGCGGGCTTTTTTATCTCTCCCTTTTCCTGTTATCGACCCAAATATCCTGGCTGAGCCGCCGTTTTGGCAATCATCGTGTGACGACGATCGGCGCCGCCACCTACGCCATCTACCCGCTGGTTCTGGGAACCTCTGCCGGAGCCGCCGGCTTTTTAGTCGCCTCAGCTCTGGGTGGCCTGGCCTGGGCCCTCGCCGGCGGCGCCCTGGGCAACTATCTGCTGGAGCGGATTCCAGAAACGGACCGGCCGCCGTATCTCGCCTGGTACAATCTGTCACTTCATCTGGCCATTTTGAGTGGGTCACTCCTGGGGCCGGCTCTGGCCAATCGGGTCGGCCTGGTTGCGGCCCTGATGGTGACCGCGGCGGCCCGTCTGGTGGCCGCAGTCCTGATCGGCGTGTACGGTCGAGGCCATGAAGAGGAATCGAGCGGGAGGATTCGAGAAGACGTCGGGGACAGCCGGGGTGAGTCGTAAGCGGCCGGTAGTTCTGAACACGTGGGAATGCGGCGAAAAGGCCCGGCCGGGTCCTCGATCCCTCCCCTGATCAGCGCAGGCCGTTGCCGGCCACGGCTCCGCCGTTGTAGGTCACCTGAACGGGGGGCGGCGGTCTTAAAGGCAGGACGACGTGGAAGGCTGCCCCCTGCGGGGTGGTTTCATCCACCCCTTTGCTCTCCGCCCAGACTTTCCCCCCATGAACCTCGACAATCCCGCGGACGATGGCCAGTCCCAGACCCGGTCCGCCTCCTTTAAATTTGCTCTTCCCCGTCGAGTGAAGGGCCACCTGCCCGGTCTGGAAGAATTTATTAAAGATGAGCTCTAAATTTCCCGGATCGATCCCGATCCCGGCATCTCGCACCGTCACGAGCACCCCCTGCTCCGGCCAGTTGGGATTCGGCGGTTTGGCCATCCAGCCCTGGCCGTCAATACTGATCGTTCCGCTGTCCGGGGTGTATTTCACGGCGTTCACCAGCAGATGATAGAAAACCTTGCGCAGACCGGCACGGTCGGCTTCGATGGCCGGCAGGCGACGAAAAGCCGGGGTCATGCTGATGGTCAGGTTCCGTTCCTCGAGCACATCATTCAAACCCTCCGTTATTTCTCGAATCAAAGTGAAGAGGGAAAACGACTCCAGTGAGATTGGGAATGATTGGTCGTCCAGACGAGCCATATCCAGCATGGTCTCCACGACGTCGTGCAGCCTGTCCAAACCGTCCAGGATCCCATGAATCATCGACCGGTACTGTTCATCGCGGAGCAGTTTTTGATCCTTGAGAAGAATCTGCCCATATCCCTTGATAACCGTCATTGGAGTCCTGAGCTCGTGGGAAGCAATATGGATGAAATTGCTCTTTGCCGCATCCAGCTGCTCCAGCTGGTTGTAGGCGGTCTGCAGCTCCAGGGTTCGCTTCTCAACCTCTTCTTCCAGCTGCAGGTTAAATCGGTGAATCTGCGCATACAAGCGGGCATTTTCCAGGGCGATGGCTGCCTGAGCGGCCATGGTATTGGCGTAGGCGATTTCCCGATCGGTAAAACTGAAAGTTTCGCTGCGGGTTAAGAAGAGGATGCCGCTTACGGCATTCTCGCGAATGAGCGGAAGCCCCAACCAGGCGCCGTGCTCCGGCAGGCCCGCGGCGGAAACCCACCGCTCATCTTTTTGAATTTCATTGACTAATACCGGTTGTTTCTGATCGATAATTTCGGCCAGATACGGGTTAGACCCTGCGGCCTGGAGCTGGATCGGTGGGAACGGCTGGGCTTGCATTTCCCCGAACTGGCGGATGGCGCCGAACGCCAGCTCCTCACCGTTCCAGAAGAGGACGCCACCGCGCTCGTAAGGAATGATTTGCTGGGCGAAGGCCAGAATCAGCTGCAGGACGTCATCCAGATCCAGGCTGCTGTTCAACGCGCGGCCGACCTGCTGGAGCGTTTCGGCCAGTTCCCGCTGGGCCTGTTCGGCCTGATAGCTGGCGGCATTGCGAATGGCAATGGCTGCCTGATCGGCCAGCGACTGAAACATGGGCAGGTCATCGCGTTTGAAGTTATCCGGCCGCCCACTTTTGAGATCGAGTACGCCGACCAGGTCCTTACCGAGCGTCAGCGGCAGGGCGAGTTCGGAATTGATCTGCCGGCGATCGCCGCTGACCGCTTCTGGTTGTTCGAGAAGGTTGTTGGCCAGGCCCGGCCGGCGGTGGAGGGCGACCCATCCAATCAGGGTGTGTTCTTCGATTGGCAGGTGGAGGGAGAGGCGGGTATCTTCCGGCCGGGTGCTCGCCTGGAGGATGAGGGACCGGCCGTCGCGGGAAGGTAGAAAGAGGCCGACGTAGCTGAGGTCATAGCGCTGGCGAATCAGCTCGGTGACCTGCAGCAGCAGGAGGTCTGGTTCGAGGATCGACGTAATGCGCTGGGCAATGGCCACGCTGGTCTCCAGGTGGAGGGCCCGGTGCTCGAGCTCCGCCGAGCGTTCAGCGATCGATTTTTCCAGGATTCGATACCAGTTATTTTGCCGGTTGATGTTTAGATTGAGGGTGGCCCCCAGCTCGGCCAGCTCGTCGATCCCATTCGTCGGGGTGCGATGATCGAGCTTCCCCTGCGCCCAGAAGCCGGCGCTTTTCTGCAGGCTGACAATCGGATCGATGAGACTGCGGGTCAGATAATACCCAAGAACAGAGGCCAGCAGGATGACCGAAGCACTTGTCACAAATGTAATGATCAGGCTGTTGCGAAAGGCCCGCGTCATTTCTACTCGCGCCGCCTCGAGATCCGGCGCAAGACCGTCCGTCTCGCCGGCCGCAGCTCCCTCGATCAACGTATACCCCTCGTCAAAAATCGTGTAGGTGTGCCAGAGCGTCAGGCTGCTGGCGGCAATATTAATGGCCAGCAAGACAGCCATGACAAACAGAATGCGGGTGCCGATGCGCATGCGCTGGAGCATTGGGGTCAGACAGTTATTTCAATTCAATGAGATCGAGAGGCAGGACCGGGCCTCCGCGGCCGGATTTCCCCTTCGAAAGCGCTGCCGCAAGTGTAGCGGAGACCCTGGCGAATACCAATGAATTCACTCGATTTAAACGATGCCGGCAAACCCGAATAAACCCGGTCCGTTGAGCCTCTCTGGTTTTAAGCTATACTACGCACAGCCTCGAAACCGAGGCCATATTTTGTTAACAAGTGGGGACTTGATTGGATGACGAATTTGGCAGCACTGAAAGATCGTTATCGGGAAATTCAACAACAAGGTTTAAACCTTTCCATGACCAGAGGGCAGCCGGCGAATGAAAATTTCGACCTGGCCAACGACCTGCTGACAATGGTCACTGGTGATGACACCGTCACCCCGGGCGGGATCGAAATTCGAAATTACCCGGGCGGCGTGGCTGGCCTCCCCGAAGCGCGCGCCTGTTTTGCCTCTTTTCTGGGGGTGCGGCCGGAAGAAATGATCGTCGGGGACAATTCCAGCCTGATGCTCATGAGCCAGACCCTGACCTGGGCCCTGGTGCAAGGGCTGCGTCACAGCCGTGGACCCTGGATTCAAGAGCAGCCCCGCATGATCGTCACGATCCCAGGCTACGATCGCCACTTCGCTCTGCTGGAAGGGCTCGGCTACGAGCTGGTGGCGGTGCCTATGACCCCCGATGGACCAGATATCGAAAAGATCGAAGCGATTGCGGGCAGCGATCCGGCCGTCAAAGGGATCTTCTTCGTCCCGGTATACAGCAATCCGACCGGGGATACGATCTCTGATGACGTGGTGCGCCGGCTGGTCAGCATGCCGGCGGCCGCGCCGGATTTCACAATTTTCGCCGACAATGCCTACGCCGTTCATCACCTGACCGAAGAGAAAATCGAACCTTTGAATCTCCTGCGCGCGGCCGAGGCGGCGGGCAATCCCGATCGCGTGATCCTCTTTGGGTCGACATCGAAAATTACCTTTGCCGGCGGCGGCATCGGGTTCATGGGTACCAGCCGCGAAAATGTCGATTATTTCAGCCGCTGGTTTGGACTGCAGACGATCGGCCCCAATAAAATCGAACAGTATCGGCACGTCCGCTTTTTCCAGAGCTATCCGGGAGGCGTGGACGGCCTGATGAAAGACCACGCCGCGATCCTGCGCCCGAAATTCGCCGCGGTTCAGGAGATCCTGACCCGGGAGCTGGGCGGCACCGGTTTGGCGACCTGGACCAATCCAAAAGGAGGCTATTTTGTCAGTCTCGATACGGCGTATCCGGTGGCCGATCGGGTTGTTGCCCTGGCCAAAGGCGCCGGGGTCGCCCTGACGCCGGCCGGGGCGACCTTTCCCGGGGGCCGGGACCCGGAAAATCGGAATATTCGTCTCTCACCTTCCCGCCCACCGGTGGCGGAGGTCGCCCGGGCGATGGAAGTAGTCAGCCTCTGCATCCAGATCGCCTCGGCCGAGGCCGCGGGCTGATTGCCGGCCCGATTTTGACCTATGGCGAACTTGGTACCAGGCATCGTTGTTGAACATTACCTCCTGAAGGACAAGATTGGCGAAGGGGGGATGGGCTTTGTGTTTACGGCCGAAGAGCCGTCGATGCGGCGCCAGGTCGCGATCAAGTTTCTGGCCGATTTTGCACAGGATCAAGACGCTCAGCGCCGCTTCGAACGAGAAGCGCTGATGATCGCCCGGCTGGAACACCCGCATATCTTGCCGGTTTACTCCTTTGGCCAGTACGAAGAAACCCCTTATATCGTCATGCGCTACATGGTGGGGGGAACGCTTTCCGATCGGCTGAAAGCGGGGACGATGAGCGTCGATCAAATTATCTACTGCCTGGGCCAGGTGGCCGATGCGCTCGACTACGCCCATGAACGGGGGATCATTCATCGGGATCTGAAACCGGCCAATGTCTTTTTCGACGAACGCAACAACGCCTACCTGGCCGATTTTGGCCTGGCCAAGACGATCTCCGGGAGCCATGACCTGACCAAGACCGACGAAGGGATCACGGGAACGCCGGACTACATGTCGCCGGAGCAGGTCCGGGGGATGCGGCTGGACGGCCGGACCGACATTTATGCCCTCGGGGTGATCGCCTATCAGGCCTTAACCGGCCGTACCCCCTTCGCCGGCAAAAACCCGATGGAGATCGTCCTGCAGCATCTCTCCGGCCATATCCCGCGCGCCCACGAAATCGCCCCCTACCTGCCGGAGGCGGTCGACGGCGTATTTCAAAAAGTCCTGGCCAAAGATCCGCAGGAGCGCCATCCGCTGGCCAGCGGCTTTGTGTGGGATCTGCGTCATGCCCTCGGGGACATCCAGGGGGCGCTGCGGCCCGTCGAAATAGATATCGCCCATGGTGGTGGGGCTTCGGATAGAATTAAGGCGATGGGTGGGGCCGGTCGGGAGATCACCGTTCAGGCGGGAACGGTGGAACGGACCCAGGTCGTCAATCCGGTTCGCGATATCCATGCGCCGGAAGCGGCCACCGGCCGGCCGGTGGCGACGGGACCGCGCGCGCGGCTTGCCGGCCGGCCGGACCGCGACCGAGGTCGATATGGCTGGATCGCCGCCATTCTGGTCGTGCTTTTGGCCGCGTTGGCGTTCGGCTACTGGTTCAGCCGTGATCCCCTGGCAGCCCTGCCTCAGATCCGCTACCCGATCGATAAAGGCCCCCGGTCGCTGCTGCACGACACGAATGGCCATATCTGGGTCGTCAGCTACGAGGCCAATTCGGCCAATATCCTGAATGCCCGCTGCGGGTCGCCAGTGACCTGTGGCTCGCTCATCCAGAACATCGCCCTCTCCCAGCGGCCGGTTTCAATTGTGCAGGGGGATAATCAAATTTTCATCGGGCACCAGCTCGATACGAAAATATTGCGCTTCGCCCTCGATGGCTCGCCGTTGATGCCGATCGAAATTTTCTCCACGGTAAACCAGCTCCACTGGGCCAACCGGCAGCTCTGGGCCTCCCTGGCCGATTCGCTCGTTCAGTTCACATCCGATGGCCGCGAAATCGCCCGCTATGCCCCGGGAGATTTCCCGACGAATATGGCCAGTGATGGAGATCATTTGTGGGTCGTCAGCGAGCGCGACAGCCGCATCACCCGTATCGATATGCGCGGGCAGGTCATTGACGGCGACATTCCCATCCCCTCCCAGATCGGGGAGCTCGTCGATCTGGCCATCGGCCAGGGGTTCCTCTGGGTAACCCTGAGCCGGCAGGGGAAACTCCTCAAGGTTGACCCGGCTTCCGGGGAACTGCTGGCAACCTATGCGGCTGGCAGCCAGCCGCTGGCGGTGGCTGCGGCATCCGGCGTTATCTGGATTGCCGACCATGCCGGAGGACAGGTGCTGGCGCTCGATCCGGCCGACGGCACCCAGATCGGCTCTCTCCCTCTCGATGGCGAGCCTTCGGACCTGGCCCTGATACCGTGCGGGGATACGTGTCGGGATCTGTGGGTCGCCGTGGAATTGAACGATGCCCTGGTTCGCGTCCGGTTGGAAGATATCTCTCGTCTGGCCCCGCCTGGCTCGTTCGATCAGAGGTAGCCGCCAGTCCGGCCGGGTGCGGCGGCCGTTGGACCTGGTTTTGATTCTGCCCGCACGATCACTTTGCCCGTGCTGATGCCATGATGCCTGGGGAACCCATCTCCCACCCGGAAATTCCGGGGTACCAGATCGAAGACGTGGCCGGCGTTGGCGGGATGAGTGTCGTCTATCGAGCCACGGAGATCGGCAGCGGCCGGCAGGTTGCCATCAAGATGTTTCCGGAGCGGGTAGAGGATGTCGCCCGGCTGGCCCGCCTGGAGCGTGAAGCCCAGATTATTGGCGCTCTCGAGCATCCCCACATTCTTCCGGTCTATCGCTTCGCCTTGCACGAAGGTCGCCCTTTCCTCGTGACCCGCTTTTTAGAAGGCGGCTCAGTCAAAGAACGCCTCAAGACAGGTCCGATCCCCATCGATCTGGCCGTGCGCTGGATCATCGGCGTGGCCGAAGGGGTTGATATCGCGCACGAGCGAGGGATTCTTCACCGGGATATCAAACCGGGAAATATGCTGCTCGATTCACAGGATCACGTCTATCTGGCGGATTTTGGGGTAGCCGGCACCATGTATCTGGATGACCAGGGGCGGGGTGGCAGCGCTGCCTACATGTCTCCCGAGCAGTGCCTCGAAGAGGAACCCTTTACCCCGGCGGCCGATGTCTACAGCCTGGCGGTTTCTCTGTTTGAAATGGTCACCGGCCGACTTCCCTATACCGCCGACTCGATCCTGGCCCTCCAGGTCAAACACATCGAAGCGTCGATTCCCTTGGCGCGCGATCTCGAACCGCGGCTTTCCCGGGCCCTCGACGATGCCATTGCCTGGGGAATGGAAAAATCCGCCGCAGATCGGCCTCCACGCGGGGCGGCCTTCGCGGCCGCGCTGCGGCTGGCACTATCGGTTCCGGATAAGAAAGTTCGCTGGCAGAATGGTGAAATCAGCCAGGAGGCGCAGTCGTTTCCCATCCCGGTGTATTCCCATGTCGGAAGCGACCCACCGGCGGCTTCTTCGCCAGTGGATCGCGTTTCTCCTCAAGCGGGCCGCCTGGGGCTGGCCGGCTGGCTCCTGGTGGTCCTGCTGGCGGCCGCTGCCGGCTGGCTGCTGCTGTCCGGTCCGTTTTCCCGCCCGGGCACCGTGTCGGGGCCCACGGCGGCCCCGCCGGTCCTCCAGCTGCCGACCAGCGTGGTGACCCCGGTCGGCCGCCTCTATTTCGACGATTTCGGTGCCGCCAGCCGGCTGGAGGATGCCTCGGATGAGGCGCGGCTGGTGGATGAGACCCTGGAATTATCGACCGGCGATCCCCGATTTCGCATCTTCTGGGCGGCCGACATGGCGCCGACCGGGATGATCCGCGTGGAGACCGATTGGCTGCCCCTTGAGCTGCCCGACCAGTTTGAAGTGGGACTCCTCTGCCGGTTTGAAAACCCCGAAAATTATTGGGGCGGCATCTGGGTTTTCGACGGGCGGCCGCGCCTGGAAATCTGGCGGGTGGCCGGGGGCCAGATTGCTGTCGAAGGAGCTGTGGAGCTTTCCGATGTCGCCCGGCGAACCTTCCTCGCCGGCGGCCGGCCCGGGCTGGCCTGCGGCCAGGCTCAGGTTGGGGTTTCCTTTGATGATCTGGCGCTGCTGGAAGTCGATTTCCCTGAGGACGGCCTGCAGGGAACGGCCGCGGTTATGATCCGGCCTCTTACCCCGGCCGTGCAGACCGTTCGCTTTGACAATTTTGCCGTCTGGGAGCGGTAAAAATTCCTGCTGCCGTGTTTTGCGGCCGGCTCAAGGCACCCCTATATCCCGTATCGAGATGACCCCCATATTTTTGGCAATCGTGGCGTTGACGGCATTGCTCAGCTTGATGACGAAATAGAGATCGCCGGTAACCGTACTATCGTTGAAGAGGGTGACCGAGATATTCTTCGGCCCGGTTTCGTTCGGCCCCCAGGTTAAAACCCCGCTTACAGAGGAATAGTTAAGGATAGCCTGCGCGGACCCATCCTCTGTCGCATAGTTTACCGAGACCGGCTGGCCGTCGGCCGGGCTGCTCCGGTACACCTTGACGGTCACAACCTGCCCTTCATCCCCACTGCCATCGTCGATCGACAGGCTGGATGGCATCGGGGCTGGGGGCGGGGTGCTGGACGGCGGCGGGGGAGTAAACGTAAAGGTCGGCTGCGGCACCGGCGTCTTTGACGGGGTGGGGATGGCCGTCGGCGTTCGCGTTGCGGTGGCTGTCGGTGTCCGCGTCGGTGATGCTGTCGGCGTTTGGGTCGGGCTCGGCAGCGGTGTGGCCGTCGGCGTCAGCGTCGGCGGGGAGGGAATCGGCGTATTGGTCGGATTACCGCCGGATGGGGGCTGCGTGATCGTTGGCGGCGGTGTATTGGTGACAGTCGGCATCGCTGTTGGGAAAAGGGTGGCCGTCGGCGACGGGGTGGGGGAAGCCGTGGGCGGCACAGTCACTGTAGCTGTGGGTGGAAGAGTGGCCGGTGCTGAGGTGGCCGTACCGGAGGGGCTGCTTGGGGTGTCGGTGGCGGGAGGCTGGGTCGGGGTGGCCGCTTCCGACGTAGCCTCGGTGGCTTCGGGAGTGGCGGCCGGATTTCCACCAGATCCTGTGGTCGAGGTGGCGGCCGGTCGCGTGGGCAGCGGGCCGACCCGGGTCTCTACTTCTTCAATCCCGCCGGATTCAATGACCGCGCCAATCTCCTCCAGCGATTCCGGGGAGGAGGCTTCGACGACCACGGCATTTCCGAGCTCTTCTGCCAGCGAACGCAGGGCCAGGACATCCCGTTCATTTGGACCGATATTGATGATGATGGTTTCCAGTTCGATATTTTCCCGGCTGGCTTCCCTGACGATCAAATCCTGGCTCTGTTGGAGGCAGGTGCCGTTGCCGCCGGTAATGATGACCAGCCGGAGCTGTCCGCTGTCCTGGATGGCGGCTAAATCGCGAATGGCGGCGATGGCGCCGGCAACCAGCGCCGCTTCATCGGCGTGGGATTTGAAATCACCCAGCCGGGCTGAAACTTCGGCCTGTTTGCCCTGCCCGGGGGAGACGAGGAGCTCCGTATCATCGCAGGGATTCGGCATGTACCCCGAGCCGAACACCCGCAGGCCGACGATGCTGGAATTCGGAGTGCGGCTGACGATATCCCGCACGAACCCTTCAGCCGCGTCGAGCATGGTGATCTCACCGCTGCCGAAAGGGTTCCCCATGCGTTCTGAATTATCGACGAGATAGAGGGTGCTGGTTGGCCGGTTCTGTTCCCGGGAGAGGAGGAGTACCAGGGCCGTCGACAGAGCGATCAAGGCGAAGAGAATAACCAGGCCGATCGCGATGGACTTTTGCCGGTTCGGAGTCGATTTTCTCAGGATTTCACCCATCAGTTTTCGTCAATTTACCTGAAAGATGGCCGATCGTCATCTTTTCCCACCTCAATTCGAGCGATTCCAGCCTGCCTGGGCCGACACCTGTTAAACCGGGACAATCCGGCTGTCGGTGGCCGGCGGGTCAGTCCTGGCGGGGAAATCCCGTTCCCCATCGACCCTACCTCGAGTTCTGACCCGAATCCGGCGGTGCCGGGGCATTTTGGCTGCAGTCACGTCCTGCGCCCGACAACCTGTTGCTGTGGGATATCCTGTCGATCGCTTTTCGATCCCTGATGGTCCTTTTTTCTGCCGGCCGCGGCCGTTGATCAATCCTTCCCCATCGATCCCCTATGTCCGGGCCGGCGGCAAAACACTGGTAAATTGTAATGGGAATGGGGATAGGATTCAAACAAATGGGATACAGCCGGTTTGGTGGTCCACATCTCCGGCATATTCCCCTGGGTGGGAATCCTCGAAAAGACAAATTCCCCTAAGAACGATGGAAGAAAGTTGTCATCTGCAGTTGGGATCACGTATTATCGTCCCCGGTTTGAGGCTGAGAGGTTTGCAGCGAATGGAAAAAGCGTTGATCAGGCGCAGGACTGCGCCTTTCATTTTACTTGCGGCCGGCATCTGGTTTCTCGCCGGCTGCGCGGGGAGCCCCTCCGGTATGGGCACCGCCGCTTTGCCGGCGCAGGCGGCTCTGGAGATGTCTCCGGCCGGCGAAGAGCCGGCCGCTCAGCCGACGGCCCCACTTCCCGCCGTCTCGGTTTTTACCCTTGATGAAGAGGGGAACGCCTATCCAGGACCGGCCGCAGCGGCCGGAGGCGCCCAGGGCTACCCCGGGGCCG
>JBFFZG010000010.1:0-37268 GCA_041568735.1 Promineifilaceae bacterium (SeqCode) | reverse complement strand
TGGTATGACCCCGGAAAATAAGACACCAGGTTAAGGTGATACGGCTAAGGACTCAAAATCAACTGGGGTCCGATAACCCAGCGCGGCATGAAGCCGCTGCCGATTGTAAAACACTTCAATAAACTCAAAAATATCCTGTTTTGCCTCCTGTCGAGTTTGGTAGTGTTGCCGATGAACCAACTCACACTTCAACGTCGCGAAAAAACTCTCCATAGGCGCGTTGTCGTAGGCATTCCCCGAGCGACTCATGCTCGGCTGCGCTTGCACGGCGGCCAGGAGATGGCGGTACGAGCGGCTGGTGTACTGACTGCCGCGGTCGGAATGATGGAGCAGACCGGCCGGTGGTCGTCGATGGCTCAAGGCCATCCGCAGAGCTTTAAGGGTCAGACGGTCAGACAGATAGTCAGCCATCGCCCAGCCGACGACTCGTCGCGAGAAGAGATCGAGGACGGCCGCCAGATAGAGCCAGCCCTGACCGGTGCGCACGTAGGTGATGTCAGTCAGCCAGGTCTGATTGGGGGCGCTGGCGGTGAAACACTGGTCGAGGTGATTCGGCGCGACGGGTTGCTGCGGGTTGGCCCGAGTTGTCTTGCGGTAGCGCCGGCGGCGCCGGCTGCGCAGCCCGGCCAGACGCATGAGGCGGGCGACCCGATTACGACTGCACGGGACCTTCTGAAGCCGGAGCGCCTGGTGGACCTTGCGATAACCGTACAGGCGCCGACTTCTCTGATAGACCCGCCGGATCTGCTGCAACAACTGGTCATTGGCCTGCTGCTGCGCACTGCGCCCCCGCTGGCGCCAGGCGTAATAGCCCGCTCGCGAGACCGCCAAGACTCGGCACATCGTCCGCACCCGGAAGCGCCTGCGATGCGCGTCGATGAAGCGAAACCTCATGACTTTTCCCTGGCAAAGAAGGAGACGGCTTTTTTTAAAATATCCCGCTCCTCCGTCACCTGCGCCAGCTCGCGCCGCAGCCGCTGCACCTCCTCTTCATCCGCCGCTACCTGCCCCTGGCCAGGAAAGGCCAGGGCGCCGTCCTTCACGAATTGGTCGCGCCACTTGTACAATAGATTGGGATGGATCCCCAATTCCCGTGCAGTCTCGCTGACCGGGCGGTCGCTCACTTCGGCCAGCCGAATGGCCTCGAGCTTGAACTCCCGCGTGTACGTACGTCGTCGTTTGACCATGTCACACCTCCAAGGTTGTAGAGTACCACCTTATCTGTGTGTCTAAAAAATCGGGTTCAATTCAGAGTTAGGGGGTGGGGGGTGTTTGCGCCAGTAGCGCATGATGCCGTCGACTGACATGTAGAGGGGATTGGCGGTCAGGAACTGGTGGATGGCGTGTTCGGTCAGCCCGTCGGCTTCGTAGCGCTGGAATTCCCATATTTCATAGGCTTCCAGGATTTCATCGCGGCTTTTTCCGGCCGCCATCAGCTCGTAGACGGTGGCGGCCGCATTTTGGACGAGCGCCTCCACCGTCGCCAGCCGCACCGCCACATTGTCGTCCCGGCCGAAATGGGTGGGGAATACCGCCTCGAAGTCACAGCGCTTCAGGCGGGCCAGGGATTCCAGCCAATGCGGCAGGTTGAACTCGGGAGGCGGCGCGGGAATATCGAGAATGCGCCACCCGGGCACACTGACACCCGCGATATCGCCGGTAAAGGCGACGTCTCCAAGCTGAAAAGTCATGTGGTGGGAGGCATGGCCCGGGGTATCCAGCGCTTTGAACAGCAGATCGCCGATGCGAATTTCATCTTCGTCAAAGAGGCGGGTCAGCCGCTCCTCGGGAACCGGCAGAATCTCTCCCCAGAGCACATCCATCTGGTCGCCGTAGATGCGGGCGGCGCTGGCGATCAGGCGCGAGGGGTCGATCAGGTGAGGAGCGCCAACGTGGTGGACGTAAATCTGTGCTCCCTGGGCCGCCCACCAGCCGGCTGCTCCGGCGTGGTCGAAATGGATATGGGTGACCAGGACATGCCGGATGTCGGTCGGCTGGTAGCCGAGGAGCGCCAGCCCTTCCACCCCCTTTTCAAGCGCGCTGCCCGGACCAGTTTCCACCAGGGCCAGGCCGTCGTGTCCTTCGACGAGGTAGGAGGCGATCGTCTCCGGCACGCCCTGATGATGAAGGTCGATCGTGTGAATTTTGACCATGGTCTGCCCGCCCACCCGGTGGGTCCTGGTTTGAACAGGGAGTTATTCTACAGAATGCGGAACCGTCTGGCGAATGACCGCGCGGCAGCCAGGACCCGGTGGCGACGGGGCAGGCCGGCGGTGACGGCCAGGATGGCCAATCCGACCATCGCTTCGAGCGCGAGCCAGAATGGTTTGACGAAGCGGCGCCAGCCGGGGAGGGAGGGGAGGGTGGAACGGCCCGCCTCGGGTGCGAAGAGGGCGGCCGCCGGCTTGGGATTCCCCGCCAGGTCGATCAACCCCAGGTGGCGCTGGGGGCCGGTCTGCCAGGGCCAGCTGCCGGCCACGATGGGCGGCACCTCGGAAAAATCGTAGAGGGTCCAGACGACCGACCCGGCCAGTTCACCGATTTCCACAGCCGCCAGCACCTGGCTGAGATAGACCGCCTGCTCGGCCGGCGTGTGCCCGTTCGGAAAGAAAAAACTGTTCCAGGTTGGCAGGCCGAACTCGGTCAGAGCCACCGGTTTTTCCGGGCCAATCTTCCGGCGCAGGGCGGCCAGGCGGCCGGGCAGATCGCCGGCCGGCTCGTAATAATGGAAGGAAACGAAGTCGACCCGATCGACCAGGGCGGCGGCGGCGGCCGGCGATGACCAGCCGATCGTGACCAGGTGATGGGGATCGATCCGGCGGGCCAGATCGGCCGCGTGGGCCAGCCACCCGGTGACCAGATCCTCACCCTGGCTGTCGAAATCGAGGTCGGGCTCGTTTTTCAAATCCCAGGCCAGGATGGCCGGGTGGCGGTTGAAGGTCGTCAGCAGGGTTTCGAGATGGCGATCGGCCGCCGGCCAGGTCACCAGGCTGTAATCGCCGCGGAAATCGAAGAGCGTCACGATCACCTGCAGCTCCCGGCGGCCGGCCACATTGAGAAAATCGCGCAGCCGGGCGATCATGACCGGGTCGACGTCAGCCCCGCCAAACTGCTCGAATGGCACGAAAATGCGGACCGTGTTGAAGCCGAGCGCGCGCACGTGGGCCAGGTCCCGGTCGATCAGCGCCCCATCGTAGTTGGGCCAGAACTCGAGCCAGGGCGATTCCTGAGGGTAGTAGTTGACGCCGCGGATGATAAACGGCCGGCCGCCCACCGCCAGCCGGCTGCCGGCAGCCTCGACCAGTCCGTCCGGGGTCGGTTTCGCGGCCGGCCGGATGTCTTCCGGGGGCAAAATATCTTCTCGCCGGACCCACTGGCGCACTTTCCAGGTTCCGTCGATCTGGATCATGATGATCTGGTAGGGGACAGTTTCCTCGGTCAGCAGCGCGGGGGTGTCTCCGGAGCCGCCGATGCGGTGGACGAGGTTGGCGCCGTAATCGGTCAGGGCGACGATCGAGCCGTCGGCCGAGTAAAAGTGGAGCTGCAGCCGGTGACCGAGGGCGACCTGCTCGATTTGCCTTCCGGCCGCCGCTCCACGGACGAGGTCGGCCTCGAGCGCCGCCAGAGCCGGACCGGAGAAATAGCTCCCGAGACCAAAATTTTCCCCTTTTTGATAGGAAAGGGTGCGCTGCAGCCAGGCCCGCACGTAGGCGTCTTCGATCCGGGTGCGGGTCACAGGCTCCATGTCGCGGCCGGAGTCGGCTTCATCCGGCAGCCAGGTGACCGCCACGGGCCAATCGGGCGGGCGGTTGGGGATGAGGTTCAGGGCCGCGGCCGGATCGGCCCCCTTCTGGAAATAAGCCACCAGATTGGCCAGGCCGGCGATCCCGACCAGGGCGGTCCCGGCCAGCAGGAGAGAGAAAGTCAGCCAGATGGCCAGTTTCAGCCGTGTCTTGGTCATGGACTCACCTGTCCGGAGCTGTCTGGCGTCGTGAAAGACAGGCGGCCGGAGCCCAGGCCAGCCGTCACCGTCGCCCGGAAGCGCCCGGCCGGCAGTTCGTTCAGATTGAGCGGCTGGCCGGCGTACCCGCCGGCAATTTCAAACGTCCCCGAGCGGCGCCAGCCATCCGGCCCCTCGAGCTGCCACTCGGCCAGGGTGCCATCCGGGCTGAACTGTCCCCGGTCGGCCAGAAAAGGACCGGCGGTCAGCACCAGCGCCGTTTGTTCGGGGTCGAAGCGCAGCGCGAGGGGGATCTCTCCGACGGCCACGGCCGTATCGAAAACCAGCGGGTGCTCCGGGCTTGAGACACCGTAGACGACCGCGCGCACGGAAAGCGTTTCCGGTCGGATCGGGGCCGTCAGGGACGCCTGGGCGATCCCGTCGATCGTTTGCGCCGGCAGGTAGCTCCGCCGGCCGCCGGCGGCGACCACGACAAAGGTCACCCGGGTGCCGTCCGGGAGCCGGTTGCCGTGGCGATCGGCCAGGTGGGTGGTGCGCAGCCTGAGCAGGGAGCGGCCGTCGGCCGGCACGCGTTCCGGCTCGTGGCTGACGGCGAAATCGACCGGCCAGCCGGCCACCTCTTCGAGCTCGGCTTCGGGACCGCGGGCGTGGCCGGCCAGCGCGTTCAGCCGGCTGCGGCCGGCGGTGGTGCCGCTGGTCAGGCGAACCCAGGCCAGGAGGTGCTCGGTTTCCAGCGGATAGGTCTGCCGGCGGCCGTCCGGGTGACTGCGGATGATCTCGATGGGAGAATGCTCGACGAGGGCATTGCCAAACTGATCCTGCGGAATGACGACGGCCATGGCCCAGGAGGTGCCGTCGGCGACGATCGATTTGGCCCCGACCAGGGTTTGGAGAGGGTCGACCGGCGGGCCGGGAATCCATTCGATCGTCCGCTCGGCCGTCTCCGGACCGATCTGCACGAACAGGCGGGCGCTGCCGCCGGCACGGGTGGCGGCTCCCGGCAGGTAAAAGGTGGCCGCTCCACCTGCCAGCGCCGCCTCCTGGATTTCGACCCCATAGCTGCCGAACATCATCAGGCGCACGGGGAGGCCGTCGGCTCCGCCGGCGGTCACGTCGATGCGCACGGGGCTGCCGGCCGGCGCCTGGGCCGGAGCATCGATGCGCAGATCGGCGGCGTGGCCGCCAGGGGCATCCGTCTGCGGCGCGCAGCCGGCCGCCCCCCACCAGCCGGCCAGAATCAGAATGGCCAGGGCGAGGCGGAGGCGGAGGGGTGAAAAGGGTCTGCGCGAGATCATGGGTCGGGACGGGGATCCGTTCAATGCTCCAGCACGAACAGGTTGACCTGCAGTTTGACGGCGGCAAAGCCGCTTCCCGGCGGCAGCGGCAGGCGCAGAGCGGCCTCATCGTCCCGCACCAGCATCGTTTCCAGCCCCAAGCCGGCCCGATTGGCGTAGGTGCTGCCCCGGGAGATCAGCGGCCGGACGTCCCGCACCGGGGGGATGGTCACCTGGAACGGGAGATGGCGCTGCGGCCGGATGCTCTGCTCCAGGTAAACGGCGTCGACCCAGGTGACAGCTCCTTCCGCATCGTAGTAGGTCAGCAGCAGCTGGGGAATAATCGCTTCGATCGTGCCGTTGTTGGTCAGCGTGCCGGTCAGGGTCCAGCCGTCTCCGGCCGGGCAGCGGTCCCCGGAAGCGGAGGCAGGCGGGCAGGCGGCGATCTCGCGCACGGCAACGATCCGATGCAGGTCGTGCGGCGTCACGACCGCCTTGGCGTACACTTCAAAGGCCGCCGGCGGCCGCTCGAAATTGACCGCCGTGAAGGCGGTCGGGTCGAACTCAGCGACCGGTTCCAGCGCCGCCCCGGCGATCCCTTCAAAATCGATGCGAAACGGGGTCGTTTCTTTGGGAAGGATTTTGTGCATGATCACCTGCTGGGCGTTGTACCAGGTGATCGGGTTCCCGGTTGAGTCGAAGAGGTAGGCAGAGACGGTGATATCGGCGGGATCGACATCGGTATTGATGAGCTCGCCGACGACGCTCAGGCGGCCGTTCCGTTCGACCAGGCGGGCGGACAGAATCTCCAGCTCAGGACGGTCCTGGATATCGGCCAGATCGGTTTCAGCCTCCATATTGCGCCGCCGGCCCTGCGCGTGCCAGGCGACGACTCCCTGGCGCATGAAGGGATCGGGCGGCCGGGCTGCTTCAACCGCTGGGGGAGAGATAAACCAGGTATTATCCCGGCGGATGAGCGTCAGGGTGGTCGTCGAGTCATAAAGAGCCAGCGAGGTAACCCAGCGCAGATCGGCCCGTACGGTCACCCGGCCGGGTGCGGACTCGACGCGGGCGGTGTGAACCGCGTCGAGTTTCGCATAGGAAGCGAGCAGGCCGCCTGCAGCGGTCAGATCGAGGATAAACTGCTCGTAACCCGGCCGGGTGAGGGGATCGAGCGCGGCGTAGGCCTCGTCGAAGCGGCGAAAATCGAGATCGTCGAAATAAGCGACGACGACCGCTTCCGGTGGCAGGGGCGCCTGCCAGTAGAGCAAGAAGCCGCCGGCCGCCGCCAGCAGGATGCCGCCGAGGAGGATGGAACGGAGCAGCCGGGCCGAGGGTGCGGCCGGCCGCGGCAGGGAAAAGGCGGCCAGCCGGTCCCACCAGGCAAGCCACTTCAATCGACCGCCGCCTGCTTCATCCGGGATCACGGCCAGCGCGCCGAGCCGGCGATCGACGTTATCCCAGATGCGCCGAAACGGCCGCTGCAGGCGGTCGCCGCCGCGCTCCAGGAAGGCGGTGAGATCGACCGCGTCGAGCAGGAGCAGCAGCGGCCGGCGCAGCAGGTAAAGACCGGTCAGGAGTAAGGCCAGGCCGATCGCCCCCATCGGCAGCAGCCCCCAGAGCAGACGCTGGTAGAGGGGGATCTCCTTGCGGGGGAGCACTTCAGGCAGGGGGGGAATGTCTTCGCGCTCCCAGACCATGATGCCGTTTTCCAGCCGGCCGAGCCGGTGCCAGCCGGAAAAATAAAGGAGCGGATCGTAAAACTGGTCGTTGGAAAAGACGAATTTGAGGTTGTATTTCTCCGGCACGGCCAGAAACTGCTGCAGGGAGCCGATGCCCGGAATGCCGCGAAATTTAGCTCCTTCCAGCCGCTCGACCGGGGTGGTGGTCAGTTCGGGCAGCCGTCGCGCCGAATGGTAGTTGCCGTCGACGCTGGTGGCGGTGGTCTGGGCGCTGAGCCAGGCGACCTGGTCGCCAAAGCCGAGGGTCAGGTAGCGCCATTTCCAGTGCTCGTCCTTGTCGATGAAGCGCACGATTGGGTCGGGGTCGATCGGGTCGGGCTGGAAGGTGCGCAGACGGGTCAGGTTGGCGGTGAGCAGGGAAAAGAGAATGAGGGCCAGGGCCAGGCCGAACTGGATGGCGCGCCAGGTCGGCCGGCTGAACTGCTCGGTGAGATAGCGGGCCAGCCGTCCGTCGACCAGGCTGGCGGCAAACTCCCCGACCAGGGGCAGGATGGCAATCGTGGCCCAGAAGGTAAAGCGGTCGAGGGTCAGCACCTCATACGCCCCGCGCAGGAGAAGCCGGGGGATCGGCGTGGTGCCGCCGGTGCCCAGGAGCGCCAGGAGAAGAAGCGACAGCGTCATTGGCCAGACCCGAGTGGTCAGCCCTTTGTAGACGGCGTAGGGGAAGGCGACCAGGGTCACGCCCCAGGGGACGAGCCAGAAGATGAGGCCGGCGGCCGGGTTGGCCAGGTAGGAGTCCCGCGAGGCATGGGGGATGGCCACCTGGTTGATGGGGTCGGTGACGCTCCAGATCCAGTAGGGGAGGACGACCAGGACGAGCAGGCCGATCATGCCTACCCCATAGACGGCGCTGCGCAGGACGACCGGCAGGATCCGCCGGAAGCGCCGCATGATCAGCGGCCGCAGATTGCTCCGGTTGATCGCCAGCGGCTGGACCGGCGATTCGTCGGGCAGCGGGTCGCGAAATTTTTCCAGGATGGCCAGCGCCATGACCGGGGCCAGAAAAAAGACGGCCCCAAACAGCGTGGTGACGTGGTGGCCGGCCGTGGTGGCCGCGTTCCAGCTCCAGGCCAGCAGGAGCAGGTGCGGCCGACCGTCCATGAGCCAGCGGTACATGTACGGGGCGGTGTTGAGCAGAAATCCGAGGGAAAAAGTCGTCGGCAGCTGGCCGAAGACGTGCACGGTTTCGGTGATGCTGGACGAGAAAACGAAAATGAGGGCGGCGTAGCCGGCGGCCGGCGCGCTGACCCAGATCCGGGAAAAGCGGTAGATGCCGATGACACAGAGGACGAGAGCAGCCACCTGGACGATGGCGAAGGCGGCCGTCAATCCGGTCACCGTCGAAAGGAGGGCGACGCTCTGCTGCGACCCGGGAGGGTAGCTGATCATCGGAAAGCCGGTGTACCAGCGATATTCCCAATGATCAAACCAGCTGCGCCGGTAGTGATCGGCAAAGAAAATGTGAACGTAGGCGTCGTAGGTCCGCGAAAAGGTGTAAAAGACCATCCCCCCGTGATAGGCGATGGTCAGACCAACGGCGAGGAGAAGCGAACGGTGTTGATCGACCCGAAATTCCATGGACACCCGCCGAAAGCTTCCGCGATTGGCCGGGTTAGACGGCTTTTTCCTGATCCCACCACAGGCAGATCAGATCGAACTCCCGCTTGATTTCCTCGAGCTGCTCGACGGCCGTTCCCGTCTCGAGGTGTTTCTTCACATCTTCGAGGTGGGCGGCGATCTGAGCCAGCTTGACCGCACCGATGCTGGCACTGCTCCCCTTTAAAGTGTGCGCATGGCGGCTGGCATTTTCGAGATTGTCTTTGTTGAGAGCCCATTCGATCTGGGTAATCAGGCGGCGAGAATCCTCGATAAAAAGGTCGATCAGGTCGTAGATCGCTTCATCGTCGTCGATGCCGATCGCTTCTTTGACGGTCGCGATGTTGAGGGTCGGGGCTTCGAGCCGGTAGGACCCGGTTTGGTTCGGATCTTCGTTTTCAAACAGGTGGGAGGGCGGCCGCTTTTCTGTAGCCCGGGCCAGGGCTTCTTTTAATTCTCCAATCGTCACCGGCTTGCTGACGTAATCATCCATCCCGGCTTCGAGGTATTTTTCCCGGTCGCCGACGAGAGCATTGGCCGTCAGGGCGACGATATAGGGACGCTTCTCCTCCGGCCAGCGCTTGTGGATCTCGGCCGTGGTCGAAACGCCGTCCATTTCCGGCATCTGGACATCCATAAGGATGACATCGTAGGGCTGCCGCTCAAGCGCATTGAGAACTTCAATGCCGTTGGCGGCCACATCTCCCTGGTAGCCGATATGCTTCAGCATGTTCAGGGCGACTTTTTGATTGATCGCATTATCTTCTGCCAGCAGGATGCGCAGGCGGGCTCCGACGGACGTTTCAGCTTGATTTTCGTTCATATCAATTGGCGGTAAAAAGCCGGTTTGCAGCGCCCCGGTATCGGAAACAAAGCCCAGCTGGGCCTCAATCGTGCGGCGGAGCACATCCGGTTTAATCGGTTTATAGAGGCGAGATTCGAGCGGAATGATCTTGGTATCGGCCGGGGGGTTCCAGATCGAAGTAATCAGGATCATCGGCAGGTCCGGGTCGAGCTCGCGCAGTTTTCGGGCCAGCATCATCCCATCCATTGAGGGCATCTGCATATCGAGGAGGACGACGTCAAAGGTTTCCCCTTCGGTGACCCACTGCAGGGCCGAATCGGGATCGCCGGCGATGACCGGCACCATTCCCCAGCGGCGGGTATGGTGCTCGAGGAGCATGCGGTTAGTTTCATTGTCGTCGACGATCAGCGCCCGATAGCCGCTGAGCCGATTGTCCAGAGCGGCCGCGGCCGCCTGGGAGAGGTTTTCGTCTTCTTCCAGGATCAAAGTGAAGTTGAAGCTGGAGCCTTCTCCCTTTTTGCTTTCGACCCAGATTTCCCCTCCCATGAGATGGACGAGTTTTTTGGAAATCGCCAGCCCCAAACCGGTGCCGCCGTATTTGCGCGTCGTGGAAGCGTCGCCCTGGCTGAAGGCCTGGAAGAGCCGCTGCTGCTGCTCTTCGGAGATGCCAATACCGGTATCCCGCACGGAAAATTTGAGGTGGCGCTGGGGAAAATCGGCTTTGGTGGAGGCGAACTCGACCTTGACCGTCACCGAGCCTTTGTGTGTAAATTTCACCCCGTTGTTGATCAAATTGACGAGGATCTGGCGCACCCGGGTAATGTCCCCGCGAAGATAGTTGGGAATGGTCGGGTCGATAAAATAGCCGAGCTGAAGCTGTTTTTCCGCGGCCCGAGGGGCCACCTGCTCGAATGCTTCGTCGAGGCAGCTGGTCAGGGAAAAGGTGACTTGTTCCAGGTCGATTTTGCCGGCGTCGATTTTCGAAAAGTCGAGAATATCGTTGATCAGGGTGAGCAGATTATCGCCGGCCGTGCGGATCGTATTGAGAAACTGTCCCTGCTGGGGACTGTGGGGGATATCGAGCAGCAGTCCGGTCAGGCCGATGATGGCGTTGAGCGGCGTGCGGATTTCATGGCTCATGTTGGCCAGGAATTCGCTCTTGGCGTTAGCGGCCGTTTCCGCGTCTTCTTTCGCCTTTTTCAGGTCGTATTCCGCTTTTTTTCGGCTCGTAATGTCGCGGGCGAAGGCGCTGAAGGAGATGACATCCTGCTCCTGAATTGGCGTAATGGACAGTTCGATCGGGAATTCCCGGCCGCTTTTGTGCAGAGCCAGAATTTCGATCCGTTTATTGAGAACGGGGCCTTCTCCGGTCTCAAAATAATGCCCCAGCCCCTCTTGATGGGCGGCGCGATTTTTGTGGGGGATGATCGTTTCCGACAGGCTCTGGCCGATGATTTCTTCCGCTTTCCAGCCAAAAGTCCGCTCGGCCATACCATTCCAGCGGATGATCCGGTCGTCCTTATCGATCTCAATAATACAGTCGAGCGCTGTCTCGAGGATGCGGGTAATGCGCTCTTCCCGGATCTGCAGTTCGGTTGTCCGCTCGGCAACCCGCTCTTCGAGCAGGTCCCTTTCTTCTTTCAGCCGGTAGAGGAGGTTGGCGTTGCGCAGCGCCTGGGAAATCAGCATGGAAAAGCGATGACCCAGGGCAACGTGTTTCTCGTTGAAAAAGCCCGCTTCCGGGTGGGTGCAGATCAGCAGGGCGTGCCCGCCGTACTGACCGGCACCGACCAGGGGGATGTGAAGGGCCGATCCAATCGCCATATTGGTCTGGGCCAGAATCGGCTCCCATTCGGGGATCCCGGCCAACCTGTCGGTCGCCAGCACCTGGCCGTTCAGGATGCGCAGGCTGAAATCCTCGATGTTCCAGACGACTTCGTTGAGTGTCGGCTCCGTGGTGGCCAGGGCGACGAAGCGGTCGGGCTGCTGATCCTGCTGGGTCAGGAGCAGGGCGTCTTCGAATTCGAGAATACCCCGCATGACGTCGAGCATCCCGTTGAGAATCTCCGAACTGTTAAACGATTCGTTGAGCAGGCGCAGACCTTCGAGCATCGTCTCGGCTTCCTGCAGGCGCTGCTCCGCATTTTGCTGCGCGACGGCCAGCTGAACGTTGAATTCGCGCAGTTTTTCCTCTGTGGCCAGCCGCTGCTGCTCTGATCTCCGGGTTTCCTCGAGCTGCTGCTGGAGTTCAGCCGTCCGTTCAGCCACCCGGCCTTCCAGGGTGCGCATGTATTCATCACGAAGGGCCCGCCGCTTTTCCTGTTCCCGCAGCAGGCGGAGCGTGTAGGCGAGGTGGTTATTGCAGAGGTGATCGACCAGCTCCAGGTCGCTGTCATTTCTCTGGGTCAAAAAGGTCACGGCCCCCATGTAATTCTCGCCGAGCATCTGGCGGATGGCCACAATGCGTTTGATGCCGAGCAGTTTGCCGACGGCCGTTCCGACCGCCTTGGGCAGCGGCTGGTGAAAATCGGAAAGATGGGTGAAAACTTCCGTGGCCGGCGTTTTGAGGGCCACGTCCAGATCAATTTCAAAGCGGTAATCGAGCAGGCTGAACCCGGTGATTTTTTCAATTTTGGGCAGCAGATGGTTGTCGCCAAAGACGGCCGTCGTCTCCATCGTGCGGCCGTCCGCCTGGATCTCAGTGAGCATGGCGTAGTCAAACTTGCAGGTTTTGGCGATGACTTCCAGCAGATCGCTGCGGATCTGCATATTGTTGTTTTTCTCGGCCAGTTCGGCGATGATGCGGTTAATCTTGAGCACCGCTTCCTCGCGCCGCTGATCCCGATCGAACCATTCTTTCAGTTCGAGCGGGGTCAGGTCGCTGATCGACCGCTTACTGCCGAGCCCGCTGGTGGTCACCCGGTTTTTTTGATTCAAGTTGATCATCTACTTACTTCGCTGGGCGATTCCAAACCTCGGTGCCAAAAATCCCTTCCCGTACCGATCTAATCCCTGTTTGTTGGACGCTGTCCCCGGCGCTAGCTGGCGACGATGTACGAGCCGATTAAGATAAAGAGACCGCCCAGGTAATCCCGGGGAAACCGGGGCATCTCGCGAAAAACCACGGCGGAAAAGATCAACATCAGGATCAACGACAGCTCGGCCGCCAGGGCGGAGCGGGTGATGCCGATCAGGCTGAACAGACCCATGCGCACGATTGAGCCGCCGAGTGCCAGCGCCAGGCCCAGAATGAAATACGGATTGAAAAAAATGCTGAAGACGTACCTGGCCAGAATGAGGGGTGTTTTTTCCGCCGGCAGACCACCCATCTGGTTGAAAGCCAGCCCGTACATCACGTAGGAGGTGGCGACGATGACGGCGAAGATCAGATTGACGCCAAAGGTCATGAGGGCAGCATTTTCCATCATTTTTTCCTTGATCTGGAGCGTATATTGGGCGATCACAGCACCCTCCCCACGGCATCCAGCAGGCGCCGACCCCGGCGGATGATGTCGTCTTCTTCGGGGGGCCTTAAAAAATCAAAGGGAGAGGGGACCATGCCCCGGGCGACGACCACCATGCCGGTGTGCCGGTCGGCTGTCGAGAAGGGGGACATATTGGCGACCGGCAGCTGAATCTGGGCCTGCCGGTCGGCCGGTACAAGCGAGCGAATGAGCCGCCCCTCTTCGGAATGGTCGAGGAGCCGGTGGACGAGTGTCTGGGCGGTGCGGCGCGCATCGAGAGACACACCGGCCGTCCGGCCGAGGGCGGCCAGCCGTTCCTGCAGCATCGACTCCCGCCGCCGGCCGCTGAAGCGAGCCCGCCAGCCGGCTGGCTGCCCGTTCCAGCAGCCGAATACGAACGGCCAGCGAGGCGCCAGTAACTGCCAGGCCGCCAGCAGCTCCCGCGCCCGCCGATTCAAGGGGACGAAACGGGGGCGCCGCTCCGGACCGATGACCTGCAGCCAGCTCCGATCAAAATCGACCTGGGGCCAGCGCAGTCCGGCCGCTTCGGCCAGGGTCAGGCCGCAGTTCAGGAGAACCGCCAGCAGGGCCGCGTCGTGACTTCCGGCTTCACCGGCCGGGCAGGCGCCGTAGAGCGCGCGCACTTCGGCCTCCGCCAGGGGAGCCGCCGCTGCGGATGTCATCCCGATACGTTTCCGTTCACGGCCGGAATCGGTCTGGCGGCCAGATGCTTGCGTACGACGGCGAAGACATCCTGGGAGCCAACCGGCTTCGTCAGGACGTCGTTGGCGCCAAAGGCGACAGCCTTTTCGTGGTCATCCATTTCCCCGGCCCCGGTCAGGATGACGATTGGCAGCTGCGCCAGCGCCTCCGTTTTCCGGGCAAATTCCAGGACGGACAGGCCGTCCAGATCCGGCATGTAGTAGTCGCAGAAGACGAAATCCACCGGTTGGGTCTGCAGGGTCTGGATCGCTTCCCGGCCGTTGTTGGCCGTCAAGACGACATATCCCTCGGATTCCAGCGTCAGGGACATGACGCGGCGGACGATGGGGGAGTCATCAACTATCAGGATTTTAGCCATTTGCTTTTCCATTTATCCTGGTTCTGTGGGGCTAGAATCGGGCCAGAACTTCGGCCGGCGTCGCACCCATATCGAAAATTTGATCAAATTTTGTCAGCTCAAACATGCGCATCGCCTCGGGATTGAGCGGGGCGACGAGCTTCGTATCCCCGCCCTGCTGGCGGGAACGCTTGAGGGCATTGACCAGGACGGCGATGCCGGCGCTGTCAATAAAGAGCAGCTCGCGCAGATCCAGGCAGAGAAACTGCGTGCCCTCCTCCAGGACTTCGAGGATCTGGCTGCGGAGCTTCGGCGCGTTAAACGAGTCCAGCCGGCCGTCCGGCTTGATGGTCAGAATTCGTTTGACGTGTTCATTAATTTCAAGATTCATCCGTTTTTCTCCTGCCGGACGGGCTCACACCACTTCACTGCCGACCGGTTCAAATTTTTTATAGAGCCGCCAGCAGTTTTCCCCGTCGTCCACCGCGTATTCGAGCCCATCCAGCATCTGGCGGGCGAAAAAGAGACCAAATCCCCGTTCCTGGAGCTGGCCCAGGGGGGGATCGATGACGGTATCCGGGTCAAAAGCGATTCCCCGGTCCCGGACGGTGATTTCCAGGGCGTTTTCCCGCGGGGTGATGGTCACTTGAATCTGGCCTCCCGGCCGATCCTCGTAGGCGTGATCGACGATATTGGCGCAAATTTCCTGCAGGGCGACCTGGACATCGTAAGAAGCCCTCGCCGGACAGTCCATCCGCGTCAGGAGCGCATCGATTGCCGCGCCGGTCAAATTGAGATACTGATGCTTGGCCGGAAGGACGAGCCGAATTTCATCATCGGGATCAATCATCTTTCACCTCGAATGACGATAATCGTCTGGTCGTCCTCCTGCTCCTCGCCGGCCTGAAAGCCGTGGACCGCGGCCAGCAAATTTTCAGCCATTGTCCGGGCCGGAGCCTGCCGGTTTTCCTCGACGCAGCCCATCAGCCGATCGTAGCCGAACAGTTCGCCGGCCGGGCCGCTCGTTTCGTTCAGACCATCGCTGGCCACGATCAGCAGATCCCCCTCTCCGAATGGGATGGCCTGTTCGGCCGGAACGGAGTCCGGTAAAAAGCCGAGGGCCGGTCCGCTGGCGGGCAGCAGCCGGGCGCGTCCGCCGGCCGGGCAGTAGATAATGGGCGCGTGGCCGGCATTGGCATAGGCGATGCGCTTCTCGGCCGGTTCGTAGCGGCCGGCAAAGAGGGTGGCGATCATCTCCACTTCGGTCAGATCCTCGTACATCCCCCGCGTGACCTCTTTCATGAGCCGCTGCACGTTTTCATGCGGCATCAACCGCAGATAGGAGCGCAGCGTGGCGCGCAGATTGGACATGACCAGGGCCGACGGCATCCCTTTGCCGGACACATCCCCCAGAGTGAAAAAGAGACCCCCATCTACCAGAGGAAAGAAATCAAAGAAGTCTCCTCCGACCTGCCGGGCCGGCAGGGAGCGGCCAAAGATCTCCAGCCCATGCACGGCCGGGACCTGGCGCGGCAGGAGCTGCATCTGAACCTCGCGGGCCATTTCCGCCTCGGTCTGCAGCCGGGCGCGCTGCAGGCTGTCCTGGTAGAGGCGCAGCCGTTCGAGCTCCGATCCCAAAAACTCAACCAGGGTTTCCCCGAGTTTGATGGCCGGCGTGTCAAATCTGTCGCCGGTCCGGTTGACCAGCAGCAGCGCGTGCGGATGGGGGAGCTGTCCCTTCAGCGGGACGAAGAGATAACTTTTCCAGCCGGGAATCCCCTTCAAGGTGTTGTCCAGCACCGGTTCGCCGGCTCTGAGGAGGGTTTGGAGCAGAGGGATCGCTTCCTGGGGAAGTCCGACCACGGCCGGCTCACTGGCCTGCAGAGACACGCCCGCCTCGCCCACTTCGATCAGTCCGGCCCACCGGGTTCCCAGGAGCTGCTGGGCGGTGGCCAGATAGGAGCGAATGACCGGCCCCGGCTGCAGCTGCTGGCGCGTCAGCTGGGAGAGCTTGTGCAGCATCAAGAACTGATCCTGGTAGTAAATCAGTTCGCCGGTCAGCGACTGGATTTCCTGCTCGAGCTGGAGCCATTTCCCGGTGTACTGCGCTTCAGCGGCCAGACGATTGGCCAGGGAGCGATCGGTGATCCCCTCGACCTCGAGAAAGCCGGCCGTCGACCCACTGGAGGTCACCGGCTGGCGCAGATTATGCCCCTGGGGAACGAGATTTCCGCCGCGCCACTCCTGCAGAGTGCCGCTGGCATCGCCCACGGCGAAGCGAACCGCCCCGAGGCCGAGCCAGTTGTGGGCCATATCGCAAAATATGGCCTGGTGGGTATGGATCAATCTATCCAGCATGCATGGCGGCGGCCCATTCGGCCGCGTGAGCCCGGGCCTCTTCTTCCGTTTCGAAAATCGGAAAGGCCTTGTCCAGCCAGCTCAATTCCAGAATGATGCGCACCGGCTGCTGCAGGGCGAACAAATTCATCGTGCCGCCGGCTTCGCGGGCCCGCTTCAGCCCCACGACCAGGGCCGACAGGCCGGCCGAGTCGATAAAATAGACCTGCCGCAGGTCGACGATGATCTGCGGTGGTTCGCCGGCGGCCTGGGCCTGAGCGACCTGTTCTTTCATCCAGGCCTTCACCTGCGGGGCCTGGTAGGCGTCGAACCGGCCGTCGAGCCGGAGCGTCATTTGCATTTCTTCCTTCACGGCAACTCTCCTCAACCGCTGGCGGCTGCTCTTTTTCTGCTCTTTTTCTGAAGGAGATTCTCCAGATGGAAAATGTACCAGTCGACCACCTCGTCGATGGGCAGACCCCGCGCCGCCTGCAGATTCTGGCGGCCGAGCCGGTCCCGATGCTCGGGATCGTCGACGACCCGGGCGATCGCCTCGCGCAGGGACGCCGGATCGTCCGGTTCGAAAAATTCCCCGGTATAGCCCTCTTCGCGAATGACCTGGGCGAAGTCGCCGATGTCGGGCAGCACGGCCGCCCTGCCGTAGGATCCGGCCTGGTGCAGCACGCCAGAGCTGCCGGTCGTGCTGGTATAAGGAAAGACGACGACGGCCGCCTCACCGAAAATTTGGGGCACGTCTTCTTCCGCCACGTAGCCGGTAAAGCGGACATTGGGCACATGTTCGTAGCGGGTCTGCACCTCGCTCAAATAGCCGGCGGCGTTGGGACTGTCGCTGCCGGCGATGACCAGTTCGAGCGGTCCACGGCCGTTAGACTGCAGGTGCGAGAAGGCCTCCACGAGGGCTTCGATCCGCTTGTAGGTGCCGAATTTGCCGAAGGTCATGATCTGCAGCGGCCCCTCCGGCAGCGGTGGGACATCCTCCGGCAGGTCGTGGTCGAAGGTGCCGTGCGGCGCGAGCAGAACATTGTCGGCGCCATAGGTCGCCTTCAAAATATCGACGTAGACGGGAATGGTCAGAGCGACGAGGTTGGCCTGGAGGATGGCCCGGGTGGCGACCCGGCCGAACGTGCGGATCAACCGCTCCATCAGGGGATGGGCCGCATAGCCGGCGCTGCGCAGATCGACCGTCTCCATGATATTGTGCAGCAGGACCATCGTCGGGATGCCGAGCCACCGGATCAGCAGCGGAGTCAGCAGCCCCAGGGCGGCCGGCCCTTTGCGGCCGCCGAAGGTGGCGAACTGGAGGTTGAAGAGAACCACATCCGGCCGGTGCTTTTTTACCGCCTGCCGGATCCGCCAGGGATTCCGCCAGTCGTCGAAGCGCCAGCAGACATCGAACGCAACCGGCGCCCCGCCGGCCGGCAGCAGAGCCGGGTCGTAGCGCCCCTCCTGCTGCTCGTCGACCAGCAGAATGACCTCTGAAACTTCGCCTTTCGTTCCCAGAGCCCTGACGAAATGGAACGCGTATTCGTTCAGCGAGCCCATGCCGGGCGGAAAAGTGGTCACGACCGCCACGCGCATTTTGTTATGCTCTGGCATACACCCCCATCCAGTCATTGCGCTTGATTAAAATCAGATCCCGCAGAAACCGCTGCACTTCTTTGCGGGCATCGACCTTTGACCCGGGCGCGTCGATCCAGCGGACAGGCACTTCGGCGATTCGGTAGCCAAATTTATTGGCCAGGTAGAGGATCTCGAGATCAAAGGAAAACCCCTTGATCGTCTGGGCCGTGTGCAGCCGGCGGGCGGCTTCCCGTTCGAAGAGTTTGAAGCCGCACTGCGTATCTTTGACGCCGATGCGGAAGATATTCTGGACCATCCAGCGCAGCCCGCCGCTGAGCAGCCGGCGCAGGATCGAACGGTTCGCCTCTTCGGAACCCTGGGCGGCCCGGGAGCCGATGGCGATCGCGTACTCATCGCTTTCGAGCATCGCCAGCAGTTTGGGCAGCTCTTCGATTGGCGTGGAATTGTCGGCGTCGCTGAAGAGGACATAGCGGCCGCGCGCCGCCAGCATCCCCCGGCGCACCGCGCTGCCTTTCCCCTCGTTCTTTTCCGCCTCGAGAATGTGGACGTTGGCGAATTGATTTCGTTTGAGCAGATCGACCGTCCGATCACACGAGCCGTCATCCGCCACGATCAGCTCCCAGGGAAACCCCAGGCCGGTCACAAAGGAGGCGATCGCCCCGACGGTCGGCAGAATGCGCTCTTCCTCGTTGTACGCCGGAATCACCACCGTCAGGTAAGGATGTTCAGAAATCGGGGAATTCTTCCATTTCCGATAAGCATCGTACGACATGGTCAACCTCTGAAATAACAAATGCTCCGCGCTTCAATTCTGAACTTAAAGCAGGTTTGCCTTGGGAAAAGATTCCGGATATGCCTGCTGACCAGCTCGATCGCCGATCGCTTTCTCGACCGTTCGATCGCTCCTTCTGGCGTCGCCCGACAGACATTCAGGCTCTGGAAAAAATCCCTGGTGCATCCAATAAAGCCTGACTTCCGGTGGGGGAACAAAATCCTGGTTTCACCCTGGTTGCGGGGGAATATTGATTTGATAGGCGCTTACCATAGACGCCCCTACCCGGTTAAATTGATCTTATCGAATTCGATTATAGGGTATGGTGAATGGCTCGTGAAGGAAAGTAGGAAAATGAGACTATACGCTCAGTCCGGGTAGAACTGGGGGCCTATTGCTCGAGAAAACGGCGGAAAACCGCTGCCGGTCCGAGCGGCCGGCAGCGGTTGTAAAAACGAGCCGCCGCCGGGCAATTTACCCACCTGGGACGCCGAGCTGATCGAGGATAAAAGCGTATTCGAAAGCGACCTCGCGCAGGTAGTCGTAGCGGCCGGAAGCGCCGGAATGGCCGGCCCCAAGGTTGGTCTTCAGCAGCAGGGGACGGCCGTCCCGCTTGAGGGTGCGCAGCCGGGCGACCCACTTGGTCGGCTCCCAGTACTGGACCCGGGGATCATTCAGGCCGGATGTGGCCAGGATCGCCGGGTATTCCCCCGCGACGAGGTTGTCGTAGGGAGAATAAGAAACCATATAGTGGTAAAAGGTTTCGTCGCGCGGATTGCCCCACTCTTCCCATTCCCCGACCGTCAGCGGAATCGAGTCATCGAGCATGGTGGAGACCACGTCGACGAACGGGACGCCGGCCACGGCCGCCCGGAAGAGTTCCGGCGCCAGGTTGATGACCGCGCCCATCAGCAGGCCGCCGGCGCTACGGCCGTAGATGGCGAACCGGCCGGGGCTGGTGTACCCCTCGGCCACCAGGTGGCGGGCACAGGCCACGAAATCGGTAAAGGTGTTCTTCTTGTTCAGGAATTTCCCCTGCTCGTACCAGCGCTGCCCCATCTCCCGGCCGCCGCGGATGTGCGCGATTCCGACGATAAATCCGCGGTCGAGCAGGCTGACATAGCGCGGCCGAAATAGGGGATCGAAGCTGGCCCCATAGGAACCATACCCATAGAGGAGGCAGGGGGTATCCGGGCCGGGGGCTGTTTCGCGGCGGCGCACCAGGGAAACGGGGACCCGCTCGCCGTCTGCTGCCGTGGCCCACAGCCGCTCAGTCACATAGTTCTCCCGATCAAACCCGCCCAGGACCGGCTCTTCTTTGAGCAGCACCCGCTCCCGGGAAACCATGTTGTAGTCATAGGTCTGGGACGGGGTGGCCAGCGAGCCGTAGATGAAGCGCAGGACATGGCTGTGGAAATCCGGATTGCGATCGGAGGTGTCCTCGTAGTCGTTGACTTCCAGGGCAAAAACCGACTCGTCAAAGGAAACGAAGTGATCCTTATTGGAGGCCAGATCGATGATGCGGAGCCGGTGCAGCCCCTGGTGCTGTTCGTAGAGGACGGCATGGCCGGCGAACACTTCGTAGTCGAGGATCGTGACCTCTTCTGAATGCGGGATCCACGCCTCCCAGTGGGCGAGCCCGGGCGTGGCCGCCGGAGCCGTCACGACCCGATAATTGGAGGCCTCGTGGTTGGTCAGAATAATCAACCGGCCGCCGCGATGCTGCACCTTGTACCGATGCCCCCGCCGGCGCGGCTCGATGGTCACCCAGGCGCCCTGTGGCTGCGCGGCGGGCAGCACCCGGCACTCGGTGGTCTCGAGCCCCCGGCACCAGAGGACGAGATAGGCTTCGTCTTTGGTCTTGTAAAGAGTCAGTTCAAACAGCGCGTCCGTCTCTTCATAGACGAGCCGATCTTCTCCGGCCGGCCGGCCAACCGCATGCCGCCAGAGTTTGCTGCTGCGCCAGGCCTCGTCGACCGTCGTGTAGAAGAAAGTCCGGCTGTCGGCCGCCCATTCACCGCTGGTCAGGGTGTCCGGGATCGCCTCCGGGGCGATTTCCCCCGTTTCCAGATTTTTGAAGCGGATGGTAAAGCGCTCGCCGCCGCTCGTGTCCAGGGAGTAGGCCAGCCAGCGATGATCGGGGCTGGGGGCAAAGATCCCGACCTCGAGGAAATCCAGCTCTTCAGCCGCGCTGATCTGGTTGGGGTCGAGCAGAATTTCTTCGGGGGTGTCCATGCGGCCCCGGCGCCGGCAGTAAATATCGTACTGCCGGCCGGCTTCCGTGCGGGTGTAGTAGAAATATTCCCCGCGCCGGGTCGGCACGCTCTGATCGGTCTCCTGGATCCGGCCGACCATTTCCCGGTAGAGGGTTTCCTGACAATCGGCGGTGTGGGACATCATCGCCTCGGTGTACCGATTTTCCGCCTCGATATAGGCCAGCACTTCCGGGTTTTCCCGCTCCCGCAGCCAGAAATAGGGATCCTGCCGGGTGTGGCCGTGCCGGGTCAGCTCCTGCGGCTGCTGCCGGGCGATCGGTGGTTGGTGGGTCATGGTTTCTTCTCCAGGTGAGGTTGATTCGGATGGGGGTGAGCGGCGTGGACCGGTTTAATAAGTCTCCGGCCGCCGATCCTCGAACACGGGGATGCGCCGCCGGATGTCGGGCACGATGTCCGTCTCGATGTCGGCCGTCAGGAGCTGGGGGCTCTCGCCACCTTCGACAACGATTTCTCCCCAGGGGTCGATGATGCAGGAATGGCCGAAGAAGCGGTCGTTTCGGGTCTGGCCGACCCGGTTGCAGGCGATCATGAAGGCCTGGTTTTCGATCGCCCGGGCCCGCAGGAGGGTCTGCCAGTGGGCCAGCCGCGGGTGGGGCCATTCGGATGGCAGGATAAAGATCCGGGCGCCGTCCAGGGCGTAACGGCGGAAGAGCTCGGGGAAGCGGAGATCGTAGCAGATGGCCAGGCCGACGCTGCCCAGGGGGGAGTCGACGAGGGTCGGGGCCGCGCCGGCCGTCAAATACTGCTCCTCCTGCATCAGCCGGAAGAGGTGCAGCTTGCTGTAGACGGCCAGCCTGTCACCCGCAGGGGTAAACCACGCCAGGGTGTTGCCGTATTTCCCCGGCGCCAGCAGAGACAGGCAGGAGCCGATAATGTGCAGACCGTGCTGCCGGGCCAGATCGCGCGTGGCGGCGAATATCCCCTCGTCGGTCGAGGTGGCGTGGCGGCCGGCATTTTCCAGGTCGTAGCCGGTTGACCAGAGCTCGGGTAGAACGAGCAGATCGCTCCCCCTGGCGGCCGCCTCGGCGGCCAGGCCGGCCGCCGTCTCGAGATTGGCCTCCGGGTCGCCGAGGCAAATATCCATCTGGCCCAGTGAGATGCGAGTCGTCATGATTTCCTTCCCCTCATCAAAAGTGTTTACATTATATTGTACCGGCTCGACCGATGCTTGGACATCCACTTCCGTGTGCTATAATGGATAGTTGCATGTTTGATGGCCATTAGGAAGTCGTGCCAGCTGCCCCTGAAAAGGGGGTTTTTTCTGTTTAACTGGAGTTTGAACTGATGAAAATTGTCGTCACCGGTTCGGTCGCCTACGATTACTTGATGAATTTTCCGGGCCGGTTTGCCGAACACATTTTACCGGACCAGCTGCATCAAATCAGCCTCAGTTTTCTGGTCGAATCGATGCATAAGCAGCGCGGGGGTACGGCGCCCAATATCGCCTACAATCTGGGGCTCCTGGGCGGCCGGCCGCTCATGATGGCCACGGCCGGTGAGGATTTCGGCTACTACCGGGAATGGCTGGAGGCGCACGGGGTTGATACGGCGGCCACCATTGAAATCGAAAATGAGCACTGCGCTTCCTTTTTCGTCAATACGGACGTCGAACAGAACCAGATCGCTTCATTTTATACCGGGGCGATGGCGTATGCGGGTAAGCTGAGCTTTGCCGACTATGCGCCCGACGCCGACCTGGCGATTATTTCCCCCAACGATCCGGTGGCCATGATCAAATATGTGCGCGAGTGTAAGGCGCTGAATATCCCCTACATTTATGACCCGAGCCAGCAGACGATCTGGCTGTCGGGCGAAGATCTTCGCGAGGGGCTGGATGGCTGCTTCATGCTGACGGTCAACGAATACGAGCTCTGCATGATTTCTGAGAAGACCGGGCTGTCTGAAAAAGAGATTTACGAAAAAGCGAAGGGGGTGCTCGTGACCCGGGGTAAACTGGGCTCCGAACTGACCATTGACGGGGAGAAGCACCAGATTCCGATCGTCCCCCTGAACCGCTCGGTCGATCCGACCGGGGCGGGAGATGCCTACCGGGGTGGTCTGCTCCGCGGCATTCAGCTCGGACTTCCCTGGGATATCACCGGCCGCCTGGGGGCTCTGGCCTCGGCTTACGTGCTCGAAGAGTCGGGTACGCAAAATCACAGCTACACGGCCGGCCAGTTCGTGGAGCGCTACCGCCGCCATTTCGACGATGGCGGCCGGCTGGACATTCTGCTCCGCCCGGATCCCCTGGCGACCCGGCCGGCCGGCCGGTAAGCCACCAACTTGAATCAATCCCCGATTAGAGGAGTTAAAAAACTGATGGAATTTGACATTAAAGACGTGAATCTTGCCCCGGGCGGCCGCCACCGGATGGAATGGGCCGCCCAGGAAATGCCGGTGCTCAAAGGGGTTGGCGACCTGTTCGGCGAGAATCGTCCCTTCGATGGGCTGCGCATCGCCGGCTGTATGCACGTGACGACGGAAACCGCCAACCTGATGATCGCCCTGCAGCAGGGTGGGGCGGACGTGGTTCTGTGCGCCAGCAATCCGTTGAGCACCCAGGACGACGTGGCCGCGGCGCTCGTCTCCCATTTTGAAATCCCCGTTTTCGCCATTAAGGGGGAAGATAACGAAACCTATCACAGGCACGTGCAGACCGTGCTCGACCACAAGCCGCATATCGTCATGGACGATGGGGCGGATGTGGCCAGCTCGCTGCACAAGGAGCGGCGCGAACTGCTTCCCATCCTGCTCGGGGGCACCGAGGAAACGACCACCGGCGTCATCCGGCTGCGCGCCCTGGCCGCCCAGGGGAAGCTCGAATACCCCGTGATCGCCGTCAACGACGCCCTGACCAAGCACATGTTCGACAACCGGTACGGCACCGGCCAGTCGACCATGGACGGCATCGTCCGGGCAACCAACTACCTGATCGCCGGGAAGGTGCTCGTGGTGGCCGGCTACGGCTGGTGCAGCCGGGGGATCGCCATGCGGGCCCGCGGTCTCGGCGCCAACGTGATCGTCACCGAAATCGATCCGCTCAAGGCGCTCGAAGCGGTCATGGACGGCTTCCGCGTTCTGCCGATGATGGAAGCGGCCAGAGTCGGGGATATTTTCGTGACTGCCACCGGCGATATCAACGTCATCGATTACCCGCATATGGAAGTCATGAAGGACGGCGTCCTGATGGCGAACTCCGGCCATTTTGATGTCGAAATCAACCTGAAGGCCCTGGCCAAAAAGGCCGGCGAGCCGAAGCGGGTGCGGCCGTTTGTCGACCAGTACACGATGCCGAACGGCCGGCGCGTCAACGTCCTTGGCGAAGGGCGGCTGATCAATCTCGCCGCGGCCGAAGGGCATCCGGCTTCAGTCATGGATATGAGCTTCGCCGGCCAGGCGCTGGCCGCCCAGTATCTCGTCGATCACAAGGGCCGGCTGTCGAACCAGGTGCACACCGTGCCGGAAGAAGTCGATCAGCGCATCGCCTCGATCAAGCTGGCGGCCATGGGAATCGAAATCGATACCCTGACCCCGGAACAGGAAAAATACCTGAACTCCTGGGAAGAAGGAACCTGATTCGATTCGATCGCAGTCTCTTTGCGCCAGTATAGAGTTGTGGTAGAAACCGAGTTCCAGGCGGAACTCGGTTTCGTTTTAACCGCTTTTTTGATCGAAGAACCATTATCTTGCCGGCGCGCCGCGTCCGGCCGACTATCCGATGAACTCCTGCAGCAATCATCCGGAGCTCGAAGCGGTCGAGCAGTGCGAAGTCTGCCAGCAGCCACTCTGTGGTCTCTGCCTCTGGTATGGGGAGCAGGGGCACCGGTATTGTGAAACCCACGCCCAGGAGGCGAAGGCGGCCGGCGCCCAGATTTACGCCCCGAAGGCTTATGCCGCCGGGGTCAGCCGCTCCCTCTCGCCGAGCCGGCCGGCCGACCAGGCGGCCGAAGGGTCTGCGCCTTATCGTGGAAACAGCCACGACCTCTACGGCGCCATTGCCGCGGCCATCGGCGTCATATCCCTGCTCTCCTGCTTTGGCGGGATCTACTGCCTGCCCATCGTCGGCGGCATCCTGGGGGCGATCGCTTATTTCAATGCCGACCAGTCGCTCGATGCCCGGCGCACCCGGACAATGGGTCTGATCGGCATGATCGTCGGCGGCCTCCTGACGATCTTCCTCTTCGCCATTCTGGCCCTTTACGGCGCGATCTTTTTCGCCGCCTTCACCAGCGCCCTGTCGTCCACGCCCTGATGGTCCGGGCTCCCCGTGCTGCCGGATGTGGAACAGCCTCGCCCCTAAAAGTCTGTGATTCTGCCGCCGAAGGATTTCCACGATAATGACCGCACCGGAGCGGTGCGCCTGGCCCGGGTCTTTTCCAACCTGGTCAGCCCCCCGACGATGTTTCCGGCCCTGGTTCTGGCGATCGCCCTCCAGCTGAAACCGCTGCGCGTCGCCCTCGAGTGGTGGGCCGCCTATGGGATCACCGTCTCCCTCCTCCCGATTCTCTTTGTGCTTTACCTGCTGAAAACCGGCCGGATCGCCGAGCTGCATATGTCAAACACCCGGGAGCGTCTCCTGCCATACGCCGTGGCAGTTGTCAGCGCCTCTGTCCTTTACATCATCGAGCGCTTTGCCGGCGCGCCGGCCATTATCGCCGATATCACCCTGTTCAACGCACTGGAGCTGGCAGCGCTGGGGCTGATCACGACCCGCTGGCTGATCAGTATGCACAGCGCGGCGACGACGGCCGTCGCCACCATTCTCTGGCTGGTCTGGGGGCCCTTCTGGTCCTTGCTGGTCGGAATCCCTCTGATCGCTTCCGTCGCCTTCGTGCGCCTCTTCCTGCGCCGCCATACCCCGGCCCAGATCGTCGCCGGCTGGCTGCTCGGGATTGGCCTGCCCCTGGGCATGAGCTATCTCGGCTATTTTGCCTGATAGGCGGGCGGGTCTGGCCCGCCTGACCGGAAATCGGTATGTTTGAACAAGAACGCACCCTCTCCCGCCTGCAGCAGCGCATCCTGCGCGAAAGCGGCCTCTTCGCCTGCTTCCTGGTCGGCTCCTTCGGCCGCCGGGATCAGGACGACTTCGCCGACCTCGACGTCTATCTCGTCTATCCCACGCAGCAGGCGCTGGAAGCCGCCTTCGCCGGCCGCCGGGAGCTGGCCGGGTCGATTTTGCCCTACGTGGCGGCTCGAATCTGGGAAAATCCCGGCCGGCCCGGCCAGATCTCGGTCCTCTTCGCCAACGGCAGCAAAATTGACCTGTTTTACGCCGCCCGCGAGGCGCTGGCTCCGGCTCCCCATTTCAGCCAGATCGTCATCCTCAAAGATACGAATGATTGGGCGGCCGATCTCTCGCGGCAGTCGGCCCACGCCGCGCCGCCGGCGCAGGCGCCGGCCAGCGCGGCCGACCTTGAAGCCCTTGACAACCGCTTCTGGGTAGCGCTCTGGGATATCTGGCGGCGGTTGCAGAGAGGGGATGTCGATACCCCTTTCGCCGACTACCTTGAACTGCTGGGGTCAGTGATCCCCTTCCTCCTGGCCCACCTGCCGGCGCGCTCTCCGGCGGCCGATCGGCTCGTCGACCTGGAATATACGCGCGATTCCGACCGCTCTCTTGACCACCTGCGCCGGCTGATCGACGGCTATACCGCGGCCCGAGACGCCGTCGCCGCCCGCTACCGGCTGGCCTATTCCGGCGATGCGGCTTTCGAGCGGGCTCTGCGCCAGCTCATCGGCCGTTAGGAAGCCCTTCAGATCGAGGAGGAAAGATGGCAGTTTCACAGGCCCACCTGCGGGCGCTTCAACTGATCGCCGGACGGATCGGCGGCGCCATCGACTGGGTCCTGACCGGAAGCGCCGGGATGGCCCTGCAGGGGGCGCCGTTCGAGGTCAACGATCTGGACATCCAGACGGACCGCGATGGGGCCTACCGACTGGCCGAGCTGCTGAGAGATTGTGCCGTAACGCCGGTGCGCTTTCTGGCTTCAGAGCAGGTGTGCTCGCATCTCGGCGAATACGAGGTGGCGGGCGTCAAAGTCGAGGTCATGGGGGCGGTCGAGCGGCTGGTGGCCGGGGTCTGGGAGCGGCCGGTCGATGTGAGGGCGCACCGCCGCTGGGTCGACGTAGACGGTCTGTCCGTGCCGGTCCTGGACCTGGCTTACGAAGTCCAGGCCTATCGGAAGATGGGCCGGGTGGAACGGGCGGAGGCGCTGCAAGCCTGGCTGGCTGACCAGGGGTGAGTGAGTAAGCCGGAATTCGGCCGAAGCGGTGGCCGAAATTTCAATATATTAAGAATATCAAAACCCCCCCATTTCTTTGCATGCCGCCGGCCCATTCGCTATACTCCAATTTCGTGAATCTGGCGATTACCCCGTTTTCGGGATCGAATTGAGAGGAATTGATCATGGCATCCAAAAAGAAAGGCATCCGCATCGTCATCAAAATGAAGAGCACCGAAAGCGGGTTTCAGTACGTCACGAGCAAAAGCCGCCGCAATGACCCGCAGCGTCTCGAACTCAAAAAGTACGATCCGGTTCTGCGCAAACACGTGCTGTTTCGGGAAACCAAGTAAATTCACCGCGATAGACAAACGCAAGCCCCGCCCCGGCGGGGCTTTTTGTTTTCCCGGCCACCCGGCTGGCCCCTGTCCCGGCCGATGATGCCAGATGGCCCGGGATCAAATCGGGTCTGGGAGAACCTGGGAGGGGTTCGGGGAACTGGCTGCTTCGCCTACAGCCCCAGGGCGTCGATCGCCTGGCGGATGGCGGCCGCACTTTGGTGGAGTTCGGCCGTCTCCCGCTCGTCGAGGGGAACGGGGTAGGTTGCCAGCAGTCCCTCACCCCCGATGAGGCGCGGCAGGGAGAGGGTGACATCGGCCACGCCGGACACCTTCTCCGTCGGGGTACAGAGGGTCATGATCGCCCGCCGGTTTCCCAGGATATTGCTGACGATGCGGGCCAGAGCGCTGCCCACCCCGTAGTAGGTCGCCCCTTTACCGTCGATGATGTGATAGGCGGCCTGGCGGGTCTGCTGGTCGATGCGCTGCCGCACGGTCTCGTCGAGGGGGATCCGCTGCTCGCGGCAGAAGTCGACCAGCGGGGTATTGCCAATTGATGTCGAAGACCAGGTGAGCACTTCAGAATCCCCGTGCTCGCCGATCACGTAGCCGTGGATGTGGGTGGCGTCGACGCCGAGATAGGCGCTGAGCAGGGCGCGGAAGCGGGCGGTGTCGAGCGTGGTGCCGGAGCCAATGATCCGGTGGCCGGGAATGCCGAAGCCGGCCGCGATCGAGGCCGAAACGTGGGTCATGACGTCGACCGGATTGGTGGCGACAATTAAGATTGTTTCCGGTGCATGGGCGAAGATCTGCGGGATAACCGCCTGGAAAACGGCCGCGTTCCGCTCCAGCAGCTGCAGCCGGGTCTCGCCCGGTTTCTGCCCGACCCCGGCGGCCATGATGACCACCCGGCAGCCCTGCAGATCCTCGAACTGCCCTTCCCGCACGGTCAGCGGATGGGCGAAAGGGACGGCGTGAAAGAGGTCGTCCGCCTCGGCCTCCGCCCGCGCCGTATTGCGATCGACCAGCACAATTTCCCGTCCGACTCCCCGCATGATCAGAGCAAAAGCGGCCGTGGCCCCCACAAAGCCGGCACCGACGATTCCGATTTTCATTGTTCAGCCTCCTTCTTTTGTTTGGGGGATTTTACCTTAGGGAACGGGGAACGGGGAACGGGAGTTGGGAGTTGGGAGTTGGGAGTTGGGAGTTGGGAGTTGGGAATTGGTTTTGGCAAATGCTCCGGGCGCAATCTTTCAACTTTCGACTTTCGACTTTCGACTTTCCACTTTCCACTTTCCACTTTCCACTCGGAACTCGGAACTCGGAACAAAAGAGAGCGGCCGGTTTTACCAGATATCCGGCCTGGGCTATAATTCCCCTTTCTGATTTTTCCCAACCGGATGATTCGAAATCGCATCGGGGCGTAGCAGCGCTACGCCCTTGATTTTGCCACCAGGCCCACGGGAGGTTCGATTCCTTCCCCGCCTGACCAACGATCGTTACACGTCAAGGAGACGCAATGCCCAAAGCATTAATCACCGGAATTACGGGCCAGGACGGTTCATACCTGGCCGAATTTTTACTGGATCGGGGTTATGAAGTCATCGGCATGGTGCGCCGCACCAGCACCCTGAATTTTCACCGCATTGCCCAAATCCAGGATCAGATCGCCCTCGTCAATGGGGATCTGCTCGATCAGGTTTCATTGATTCACCTGCTGGAAGAGCACCGGCCGGATGAGGTTTACAATCTGGCCGCCCAATCGTTCGTGAAAACGTCCTGGGATCAGCCCGTTTTTACCGGCGAAGCGACCGCCCTGGGCGTGACCCGCATCCTCGACGCCATCCGGCTGGTCGATCCCACCATTCGCTTTTACCAGGCAAGCTCCAGCGAGATGTTCGGCAAGGTGCGGGAGGTGCCCCAGACGGAAAAAACCCCATTTTATCCCCGCAGCCCGTACGGTGTGGCCAAGGTTTACGGCCACTGGATTACGATCAACTACCGGGAAAGCTACGATCTGCACGCCACCTCCGGCATTCTGTTCAACCACGAATCGCCGCGGCGGGGACTGGAATTCGTGACCCGCAAAATCACCTACCACGCGGCGCTGATTAAGCTAGGCCTGGCGAACGAACTCCGCCTGGGGAATCTGGACGCCCGGCGAGACTGGGGCTTCGCCGGCGATTACGTGGAGGCGATGTGGATGATGCTCCAGCAGGACCGGCCGCGGGATTACGTCATCTCCACCGGGGAAACCCATTCGGTCGAGCAGTTTCTCGAGGAGGCCTTTGGCTATGTCGACCTGGATTGGCGGCAGTATGTTGTGCAGGATGAGCGGTTCATGAGGCCGGCCGAAGTCGACCTGCTCGTCGGGGATCCGACCCAGGCGAAAAATGAGCTCGGCTGGGAGCCACGGGTCTCGTTCCGGGAGCTGGTTCACATGATGGTCGAGGCCGATCTCAAGATGGTGCGCGCCGGCAAGGTCCCGATGTGAGCCGCCGTTTACGGGGCCAAACGGCCCCGTGACCCGGCCGCGCCGCCTGTCATACAATGGTCGGGAGCCGGGATGGGCCATCTATCTTTTCCCGTCTGACAGACAAGCAACCAGCAACGATTCGACGATTGACGAGTTCCCAATCTGAAGCTATGAAGATGAAACAAATTAAGTTTGGCACCGATGGCTGGCGGGCCCGGATTGCCGAAGACTATACGTTCGACAATGTGCGCCGCTGCGCCCAGGGCTTTGCCGACTATCTACACCGGGAAGGGCTGGCCGGCCGGGGAGTGGTGATCGGTTTCGATCAGCGCTTCCACGCCGACAATTTCGCCGCGGCGGCGGCCGAAGTGCTGGCCGGCAACGGCATTCACGTCTGGCTGACCGACCGCAATACACCAACGCCGGCGATTTCTTACAGCGTCGTGGCCAGGAAGGCCGGCGGCGCCATCAATATCACCGCCAGTCACAATCCGCCGGAAGACTGCGGGTTCAAGGTGCGCGATCCGTTTGGCGGGGCGATCGATCCGGCCGGCCTGCAGAAGATCGAAGCGCTGATCCCCGACGATCTCGCCGGCGTGAAAACGCTGCGCCTGGACGATGCCCTGACTGACAGGCTGGTCACCCGGTTCGACGCCCGTCCGGATTACACGGCCCAGCTCGGCCGGCTGGTCGATTTCGAACCGCTTAAAGACGCCGGCTTTAACATCGTCGTCGATGCGATGTGGGGGAACGGCGCCGGCTGGTTCCCGACCCTGCTCGGCGGCGGCCGCACTCGCTTCACCGAGGTCCACAATGAGCGCAACCCGATCTTCCCTCACATGAGCCGGCCGGAGCCGATTCCGCCCAATGTCGATCACGGGCTGGCCTTTGCCCGCCAGGCCGGGGCCGACCTGGTGATCATCAACGACGGGGACGCCGATCGGGTCGGCTTTGGCGACGAAAATGGGAACTTCATCGACCAGCTCCGCGTCTACGGCATGATGGGCTACTATTTCCTCGAAGTGCGCGGGGAGCGGGGGCCGATTGTCAAGACGATTTCGACGACCAAGATGCTCAACAAGCTCGGAAAACGATACGGGGTGCCCGTTCACGAAACCGGGGTCGGCTTCAAGTACATCGCCCCAAAAATGATGGAAGTCGACGCGCTGATCGGCGGCGAAGAAAGCGGGGGCTACGCCTTTCGCCGCCATGTCCCCGAGCGGGACGGCATCCTGGCCGGTCTCTTTATGCTCGACTTCATGGTGCGCACCGGCAAAAAGCCGTCGGAGCTGCTGGCGGCCGTCTTCGACCTGGTCGGCGAACATTTCTACGACCGGATCGACTCGAATTTCGACCCGTCGCGCAAGCGCGAGATCCTCGACCGGGTCAACCGGGCCATGCCGGCCGCCGTCGGCGGATTGAAGGTCATCGATAAAGTGACGATCGACGGCAACCAGTTCATCATGGAAGACGGCGGCTGGCTGCTGATCCGCTTCAGCGGCACCGAGCCGATCATCCGCGTTTACTGCGAGACGACCCACGGCGACCGGGTGGCGGATATCCTGGCCGACGGTATGAAAATCGCCGGATTGGGCTGATCCGCCGCCGGGGATCAGCCACGCTCTCCGATTGCGGCCGGCGCGCCGGTGGTTTTCCCAGGCGAGAACATCACCGGCGTGCGCTTTTTCCAGTCGATTGGCGGCCGCCAGTTCCCGTTATCGCTGACTCAGAAAAGGTCAAAAACCTGTGATCTGCCGGCTGACTGTGGTTTAATCTGCCCATGCTTGTCGACACCCACTGCCACCTCGATTTCACCCAGTACGACCTGGACCGGGCGGCCGTCATCGCCCATGCGGTCGAAGCGGACGTGCGAAAAATCATCATCCCGGGGGTCGACCTGGAAACGATCCCGGCCATCCTGCAGCTGGTGGAGCAGCATCAATGGCTCTATGCGGCCGTTGGCGTTCATCCCAATTCGACGGCCGCCCTGCCGGGCGACTGGCTCGTGCGGCTGGAAGAATACGCCCGGCACGACAAAGTCGTGGCCATCGGCGAAATCGGCCTCGATTACTACTGGGATCAATCCCCGAAAGCGGTCCAGCACGAGGCCTTCGCCGCCCAGCTGGAGCTGGCATTTGAGCTGACCCTGCCGGTGATCATTCACAACCGGGAGGCGAGCGCCGATGTGCTGAGTCTCGTGCGGGATTCGTCGCTGAAAGAGGTCGAAACGCCCGGTGTTTTCCACTCCTTCCTGGCCGACTGGGATACGGCCGTTGAGGCGGTCGACCTGGGCTATTTTCTCGGATTTACCGGTCCGGTGACCGACAAAAAAAACGACGAACTGCGGGAAATCGTTCGGGAGATGCCGATCGACCGGATCGTTGTGGAAACCGACGGCCCATTCCTGGCCCCGGCCGGCCGGCGCGGCCGGCGCAACGAACCGGCCTTCGTCCGGGAAATCGCCGACTTCATCGCCGCCCTCCGCGACGTCTCCCCGGAGACAATGGCCAATATCACAACGGAAAATGCGGCGTGTCTGTTTGGGCGGGACGCGATTTATAAGTAGTGTCGAGTACCGAGTACCGAGTGCCGAGTGGAAAGTTGAAAGTGGAAAGTGGAAAGTGGAAAGGTGATTGTGATGAGGCGGGAGATCCTTTAATTTCCGGCCTGCCCAACTCCCAACTCCTAAATCCCAACTCCCGTTCCCCGTTCCCCGTTCCCTGTTCCCCATCCCACTCCTACAATCCCCCGCCCTCCTGCTTTCCGCCATGAAAACTCTCTCCATCATCATCGTCAACTGGAATGTTCGGGAGCTGCTGCGGGCGTGTTTGCGGTCGATTTTCACGCAGGCGGGGAAGCTTGACCTGGAGGTCATCGTGGTGGACAGTGCCTCGAGCGATGGATCGGCGGCGATGGTGACCGAGGAATTTCCACAGGTGGTTTTGCTGGCGCAGACCGAAAATGTCGGCTTCCCGCGGGGGAACAACATCGGGCTGGCGGCCGCGGCCGGCCGGTATGTGCTCCTGTTAAACCCGGACACGGTCGTGGTGGGGGAGGCGCTGCAGACCCTGGTGGCCTATCTCGATGACCACCCGGAAGTGGGGGTGGCCGGCCCCCAGCTGCTGTTCCCCGACGGAACAGTGCAGTCTTCGCGCCGCCGCTTCCCGACGCTCCTGACCGGCCTTTTTGAGAGCACCTGGCTGGAGCCGATCGCGCCAAAACGACTGCTCGACCGCTACTATGCTCGGGATTTCCCCGACGAGGCGGCCGGCCGGGTCGACTGGGTGGTCGGTGCGGCCCTGATGACCCGGCGCCAGGTGGTCGAGCAGGTCGGCGGCATGGATCCCGGCTATTTCATGTACTCGGAGGAGCTCGACTGGTGCCGGCGCATCGTCGACGCCGGCTGGACGGTCGTCTACCTGCCTGCCGCCCTGATCATCCATTTCCAGGGGAAAAGCAGTGAGCAGGCCTCGACGGCCCGCCATATCCACTTCAACCGGGCCAAGCTCCGCTATTTCCGCAAATACCACGGCCGTCTGGCTGCCGGGCTGCTGCGCTTCGTTCTGCTCCTCAACTTCGCCGGCCAGCTGCTGCTCGAAGGGTTGAAATGGGGGCTCGGCCACCGCCGACCGCTTCGCCGGCAGCGGGTCGCCGCCTACTGGGAAGTCCTGCGATCCGGGCTGCGGCCGGCCGGGGATTTTTCCGAGGATCGTGGGAGGTAGACCCCTGAGACAATTGGAGGACGCAGCGCTCAGGGTTGTCGATGGGTTTCTGGAAAGGAGGTGGCCCACCCGCCATCCAAAGCGGCTGGTAGAAACGAGGGCCATTTCCTTCCACTCTCGATTGTGCAACCCGGGGGTTTCGGCTACCATTGATTCGGCCGCCAAATCGGGATCGGCCAGGAGACGCTGACGGATGAAGACGGAAAAAATAACCCTGAACGTGCCCGAGGATCTGCACCAGGCTCTGGCCCAGATCGCCGGGGTCTCCCGCTACACACTCGAAGAAGTGTATGTCCTGACCCTGCGCAATGGGATGCCGCCGATGTTGAAAAATGTGCCGGTGCTCTTCCACGATGTGCTGCTCGGGCTCAACCGGCTGGACGACGAGGCGCTGTGGGATATCCTGTCCGGCCGCCGGCCGGCTCCGGCCATCCCAACCAACGGCGACGACCCGGCCAATTTCCGCGCCCTCTGGCGCGCCTACGCCTTTGCCCTCCTCAAATGGCGCGGCCACCCGGTCCCCGACCCCCGCGAATTTATTCACTAAGCCCCCGACTCCCAAGAACCCCATGCCCCTGAAAATAGCCCTGCTCACCGGAGAATTCCCCCCGATGGAGGGGGGTGTGGGGGCGTTCAGCCGGGAGCTGGGGCGGGCGCTGGCCGCGCAGGGGCACGAGATCCACATCATTACCGGCGCCCAGGCCCGGCCGCGGCCGGAACGGCCGGCCGTTCCAACCCTGCGCGATGCCTGGCGCGCGATCGACGAGGCGCACGAGCCGTTCCCGCTCGAATTCGGGCTGCTGCACCCCCGGGGGCGCCGCTGGACCTGGCGAGAGACGGGCATGGTAGCCGATCTGACCGAGCGCTACGCCTTTGATGTGGTCAATATTCAATACCAGGCGGCCGCCTTCAACATGCGCAGCCCGGCCGTCAATCTGCTTCCCTGGCGGCTGCGGGGGCTGACCACCACCGTCGTGACCTTTCACGATCTGCGCGTCCCCTATCTATTTCCGAAGGCCGGCCGCCTGCGCCCGTGGCTGGTGCGCCAGACCGCCCGCCAGGCCCAGGGGGCCATCGCTACCAACCCGGCGGATTTTGACCGGCTGGCGGCCGAAACCCGCACACCGCTGCGCCAGATTCCCATCGGCAGCAACATTGCCGTCCATCCGGCCGACCCGACAAAAATCGAGGCGGCGCGGGCCGGCCTGGGACTGGGCCAGGAGGCGGTGCTGCTCGGCTACTTCGGCTTTTTGAACGAAAGCAAGGGGGCCGATCTGCTCGTGGAGGCGCTGGCCGGGCTCGACTCGACCGTCCACCTCGTCTTCATCGGCGGCCGGCTCGGCAGCAGCGACAGCGCCAACAACCAGGCCTTTCTCGAGGACCTGACCCGCCAGATTCAGGCCGGTGGGCTGGCCGGCCGCGTCCACTGGACCGGCTTCCTGGAGGATCCCGAGGTCTCCACGTATTTTCACCTCTGTGATCTGGTGGTGCTGCCTTACCGGGACGGGGTTTCCCTGCGGCGGGGGACGCTGATGGCCGGGCTGGCTCACGGCCGGCCGATTCTGAGTACGGTGCCGGAAGCGGCCGTGCCGGAGCTTCGCCACGGGGAAAATATCTGGTTGGTGACGGCCGGAGAGATCGAGGGCCTCGTGGGTGGTATCGAGCGGCTTCTCAGGGACCGACCGCTGCGGCAGCGGCTGGGGGCGGCGGCCCAGGAGACGAGCCGCCTGTTCACCTGGGAAACGATCGCCGCGCAGACGGCCGCTTTCTTTGAGGAGCTGACCTCGCCTAGGGGGCCGTCAGCCGGTTGAGCTGTTCGAGTGTGGCCCGGAGCGCCTCGATCTGCCGGCCGTATTCCGCCCAATCCCCATCGCGCTGCGCTCGTTCGGCGGCGACGAACTGGTCATTGGCCCGCTGGATCAATTCCTCGATTGAGCCTTCGACCTGAGGCGCGGGCGGCGCGGTGGTGGCGGGCGCGACCGGCGTTTCCCCTTCCCCGGCGTCCGTCCCTTCCGGCAGCACCTCGAGCTGCACCAGGGCCGCTTCGCCCGTGATGAGGGCGTCGAGCGCTTCCTGCAGCGTTGTGCGCATGACGATCCGCTCCCCGCTGGCCACGATCACCCGCTTCAGCTCCGGCAGGGCGCTGGTCGAAGACTCGAGATAGATCGGCTCCACATAGAGGAAGCTGTCATTCAGTGGGATTACGATCAGGTTGCCGCGGATGATGCGCGAGCCGGCCTGGTCCCAGAGCGTGAACTGCTGTGAGATGTCCGGCTCCTGATCGATGAACCCCTCGATCTGCATTGGCCCCACGACAAGCGACTGGCGGGGGAACTCGTAGCCGACGAGCTCGCCGTAGTGCTCCGGGTCGTTGCGGGCGGCGATCCAGGCGATCATGTTGCGCTTTCCCCCGGCCGGCGTGTAGGGTTGAATCAGCAGGAACTCTGTTTTTTCTTCCCCCGGCAGGCGGAAGGTGACGTAGTAGGGCTCCAGGAGCTGCGGATCCCCGTCAAAAATCTCCTGCGGGATCGCCCAGAGGTCTTCCTTGTTGTAAAAGACCTGCTCGTTGGTCATGTGATAGGTCAGATACTGCTGGGTCTGGATGCGAAAGAGGTCTTCCGGATAGCGAATGTGGGATTTAAAGGCCTCCGGCATGCGGTCAAACGACTGGAACAGGGTCGGGAAAATGCGCTGATAGGCCTGAATCAGCGGATCCCGCTCCGGGCTGATGACGTAAAAGTCCAGCTCGCCGTCGTAGGCGTCGATGATCACTTTGACGCTGTTGCGGATGTAATTGAGGTTGAAGCCATTGGCCAGCGTCACCGGCTGGGAATAGGGATAGTGATCGCTCGCCGTGTAGGCGTCCTGGATCCAGTAGAGCCTGCCGTCGATTATGACCAGGTAGGGATCGGCATCGAGGAGTAAAAAGGGCATGATCTTGTTGACCCGCTCCTGGATCTGGCGGTAGAACATGGCCCGGGTGCTCGGGGTCACCGCGTCGCTGAAGAGGAGATTGGATTCGCCAAAGTGGTAGGCGAAGAGGAGCCGGCGCAGAAAGCTGCCGATCGGCACGCCGCCGGTTCCCTCGTAGGAGGAGTAAACATCCCCGCTCTCGTCGGCGTAGCTGAATTCTTCCTGGCCGCTGGCGGTGAAGACCACATCGCGGGTCGTTTCCCCGTAGTAGACTTCCGGCCGGGTCACGTCGATGCCGACCGTGCTCACCGGCGGCAGATCGCTGATAAAGAATTCCGGCCGCCCCTGGCCGGTGAAGCGGTCGACCGGGTTCATGACCACCCCATAACCGTGGGTGAAGATGAGCTTCTGGTTGACCCAGGTCGAGCTGGGCAGGGCCGCTTTGTCGAGCTCCCGGGCGGCCAGCATCACCTGACGCTCCTCGCCATCGATCTCATACCGGTCGATATCGATCGAACTGAACTGGTAGTACGGCCGAAGCTCCTGGAGCTGGGCGTAGGTCTGCTGGAGCGGCCGGTAGTCCCAGAGGCGGACGTTTTTCAAGGCGGTCTGGTTGTCTTCCAGGTCCTGCTCTTTGAGCACGTCGACGCGGCCGAACTGCCGCTGGTCGATCCGATCGAGGCCAAAGGCGCGCCGGGTCGAGTCGATG
>JBFFZG010000009.1:0-38638 GCA_041568735.1 Promineifilaceae bacterium (SeqCode) | reverse complement strand
GGGTGTGGAGATGGTCATGCCGGGGGACAATGTGAACCTGGAAGTGACGCTGATCACGCCGGTGGCGCTGGAAGAGGGGAGCCGCTTCGCGATTCGCGAAGGTGGGCTGACCGTCGGCGCCGGGGTCATCACCAAGATCCTTCAATAAATCATGTCGCCACTGGGAGGTACGGCCGCCGTGCCTCCCGGGGCGGATCTATGAAAGAAAGGCTGACAGTATGGCTCAAAAAATTCGCATTCGCCTGAAAGCATATGACCACCGGGTGCTCGACCAATCGGCCAAACGGATTGTCGGGACCGCGGAGAGGACCGGCGCTCTGGTGCTGGGTCCGGTTCCGCTGCCGACGCGAATCGAGCGGTTCACCGTTCGTCGCGGCGCGTTTATCGACAAGGATTCGCACGAGCATTTTGAAATTCGCACCCATAAGCGCCTGATTGATGTCATCAATCCGGACGCCAAGACGATTGACACGTTGATGCGGCTGAATCTCCCGGCCGGCGTCGACATTGAAATTTCGATTTAACAGATCGTTCTGCTGGACGGGCCTTCCCCTTTCTTTTCAGGGAATGGAGGTGTCCGGTTTGAGAGCAGATCGGCCTTCCGACACCTCGGAAGGCGCAGGTGTGGCTGGCTGGGCCGGCCGTACCTGTCACCTGCAGTATTCAAACCTGCTGCTACAGCCGTTTAAATGACTATACGTTGATTTAAACCCAGACAACCTGTGATGGGTTGGGATGATGCGGCACCGCGATGCGGCTGGCAGTCCCGGAGGTTAGAGTGAAAGGATTAATTGGTATTAAACTTGGCATGACCCAGGTTGTGGACGAAGACGGTGTGGTGACACCTGTCACCGTCATCCAGGCCGGACCATGCTTTGTGACCCAGATCAAAACGACGGAATCGGACGGCTACAATGCCGTTCAGGTTGGCTTTGGCGAGACGAAAGAGGGTCGCCTGACCCGCGGCCAGCTCGGCCACCTCGGTCTGCTCAAAGCGGATGATAAGCATCCCCATCGGAAAAGTAACAATTTAACGGCTGCCCTGAGCCACCTGCGCGAATTTCGCACGGATAATCCGGGCGCTTTTGAAATCGGGCAGGAGCTGACGGTCGAGCAGTTCGTCACCGGTGACAAGATCGACGTCACCGGCAAGACCAAAGGCCGCGGCTTTGCCGGCACGGTCAAGCGCCATGGGTTCGCCGGTGGTCCGAAAACCCACGGCCAGTCAGACCGCTGGCGCGCGCCGGGGTCGATTGGGGCGGCTTCGACCAATTCCCGGGTCTTCAAGGGGACCCGGATGGCCGGCCGGATGGGCAACGAAAAGCTGACCATTCAAAATCTCGAGGTTGTCCGGGTTGATCCTGAGCGTCATCTGCTGGCCGTGAAAGGGGCTGTTCCCGGAACCAAAGGCGGCCTGGTAATAATTCGCCCTGCGGTGAAGGGATAGAGGAGAAGCAGCGATGCAATTATCAGTCGTGAACATGACCGGCGAGGAAGTGAGCCAGGTCGAACTCCCCGCCGACATCTTTGAAGTTGATATCAATTCGGGCCTGATGCACCAGGCGCTGGTGCGCCAGATGGCCAATGCCCGTCTCGGCACGCACAAGGCCAAAGGGCGCTCGGAAATTAACCGGACGACGGCCAAGGTTTACCGTCAGAAGGGGACCGGCAACGCCCGGCACGGCAGCCGCCGCGCGCCGATATTTGTCGGTGGTGGTGTGGCTCACGGCCCCCTGCCGCGTGATTATTCGCAAAAAATGCCGCGGAAGATGCGCCGGGCGGCCCTCCGCTCCGCACTGTCGGCCAAGGCCGGCAGCGGGCAGATCGTTGTGCTGGACCAGCTGGCGATGGCCGCGCCGAAAACCAAGGAAATGGCCGAGCTGGTCAAACGCGTGGTCGGTGCGCACAGCGCCCTGGTTTTGATCGCCGGCCGGGATGAAAACGTGGAACGTTCCACGCGGAATCTGGCGGAAGTGAAAGTGCTGCATGCTCCTTACCTGAATATCAAGGATCTCCTGGGGTATGACAGGCTGGTGTTGACGCTGGACGCGCTCGATGTGCTCGTGGATATCTTGAGTACGGAAATCGGGTACGAGGAAATCGAGGAGTAAGGCATGCATTGGCGAGAGGTTATTCGGCGGCCGATCATCACGGAAAAAAGCGGCTACCAGGCGTCTGACTTGAGCCAGTACGCCTTTGTCGTGGATGGTCGTGCCAACAAGATCCAGGTCAAGGACGCCGTCGAGAGGGCGTTCAGTGTTACCGTCGACAAGGTGCGCATACTCAACATGCCGGCCAAGCGGGGGCGTTCTTACCGCAACCGGCAGCTGCGGGTGCGCAAGTCGCAGTACAAGAAGGCGATCGTCACCCTTTCTGAAGGGAGCATCGACCTGTTTGAAGGTGTGCAATAAGCAGGGATGGGCGCTTCCCCCGGTCTGGGCTGGTGTTCCGGTCGGGCTGAGAGGCGCGAAATCAAATCTCTGGAGGAATTATGGCAGTTAAAGTTTACAAGCCGACATCTCCCGGCCGACGTGGCATGACGAGCTACACGTTCGAGGAGATTACCCGTTCGGCCCCGGAGCGTACCCTGGTGCGCGGTCTGCGAAAATCGGGCGGACGCAATTTTCGGGGCAAGATCACCGTTCGCCACCGCGGGGGTGGTCACAAGCGCCGCTACCGTCTGATCGATTTCAAGCGGGACAAGTTTGACATTCCCGGCCGGGTGGCCTCGGTGGAATACGACCCGAACCGCTCGGCGCGGATTGCCATGGTCGTCTACGCCGACGGCGAAAAGCGCTACATTCTCGCCCCACTCGGGCTGCAGGTCGACGACACGATCGTGAGCAGCCGCGGGTCTGTCGAGATCCAGCCGGGCAATACGATGACCCTGAACAATATTCCGACCGGTACGATGGTGCACAACATCGAGATGGAACCGGGTAAGGGTGGGCAGATGGTGCGCGCGGCCGGTACGTCGGCCCAGCTCCTCTCCAAGGACCACCCGCTGTACGTGACGCTGCGACTCCCCTCCGGTGAGGAGCGCTATGTTCCACAGGAGTGCCTGGCCACGATCGGCCAGGTCGGCAATGTGGAGCACGGCAATATCAAGCTGGGTAAAGCCGGGCGCAAACGCCACCTGGGTATTCGTCCTACTGTTCGCGGCACGGCGATGTCGCCGAGAGACCATCCGCATGGTGGTGGTGAAGGTCGTTCCCCGGTGGGGATGGCCGGCCCCAAGACGCCGTGGGGGCAGGTGGCGTTGGGCAAACGGACGCGCCGGAACAAGCGCACGGACAAATACGTCTTCCGCCGCCGTTCCAAGAAGCGTCGTTAAGCGGGAGACAGTCGCGGTTAGCCGACAGTTAAAGGAGATTTGGACGGATGTCACGTTCGTTAAAGAAAGGACCTTATATAGATTGGAAACTCCTCGGCAAGATCGAGGAGATGAATTCGAGCGGCAAGCGGCAGGTCATCCGGACCTGGTCGCGGGCCAGCACGATATTTCCGCAGATGGTAGGCCATACGATTGCCGTGCACGACGGCCGGCGCCACATCCCGGTGTACATCACCGAAAACATGGTCGGCCACAAGCTGGGCGAGTTTGCCCCGACGCGGAATTTCCGTGGCCATATCTCGAAAGATGAGAAAAGGAAGCGGCGGTAATGGCTGAGGAATTTGAGGTTCGCGCGATCGCGAAAAACATTCCGATTTCTCCGCAAAAAGCGCGCCTGGTTGTCGATACCGTGCGCGGAAAAAGTGCGGGGCACGCTCTGGATTCTCTGCGGTTTTTGCCTAACAAGGCGTCAGAGCCGGTTTTCAAACTCATTCAGTCGGCCGTCGCCAATGCGGAAGAGAATTTTGGGCTGGAACTGGACGATCTGTACATCCACCGGATTTTTGTCGATGACGGCCGCCGGCTGAAGCGGGGTCGCTTTGGCAGTCGTGGCCGGTGGAAGCCGCAGATTTCGCGACAGTGCCACATTACGGTTGTTCTGACCGAACGCGAAAGCGCAGAGTAACGTTAAGGAGAGTCAGTCTTGGGACGAAAAGTACATCCTACCGGTTTTCGGTTGAAAGTGATTCGTGACTGGAATGCTCGCTGGTTTGCGGAAGGTCAGAAATACCAGGATCTGCTGCACGAGGATTTCGCCATTCGCGAATTGATTGGCAAAACGGCATCGAGCGCCGGGATCGGCAAAATCGAGATCGAGCGCTTCCCCAACCAGGTCCAGGTGACGATCATGACCTCCAAGCCGGGGGTCGTCATCGGGCGGAAAGGGGCGGCCGTTAAAGATCTGCGCTCCGCTCTGCGTAGACTGACCGGCAAGGCGGTCAAGCTCGAAGTCGAGGAGATTTCCCAACCGGAAATCGAGGCTCAGCTCGTCGCCGAAAGCATCAGCGGGCAGCTGGAGCGCCGGGTTTCCCACAGCCGCGCCATGAAGCGGGCGGTTCAGCTGGCGATGCGCCAGGGGGCCAAGGGGATCCGGATTGAAGTCAGCGGCCGTCTGAACGGGTCTGAAATGGCCCGCAAGGATAAGCTGATCGACGGGCGGGTTCCGCGGAACACCCTGCGGGCCGATATCGACTTCGGAATTTCCGAAGCGCTGACCACGTTTGGTCGCATCGGCGTCAAGGTGTGGATCTATAAAGGCGAAGTGCTGCCGCAGAAGAGCAGTTACTAACAGGTAAGACAGGTTGCTGAATCGCTTCCGGCTGCGGCCGGCTGCCAGCCTGAGCAGGCTCAGGTAGGTCCCGGTCGGTTGGCTGCCGCAAGCGGCGGCGGCAAAACCACTTACATTTGGAGCAGTTGCTATGTTAATGCCGAAACGCGTGAAATATCGCAAGCAGTTTCGCGGACGGATGCAGGGGATGGCCAAAGGCGGCACCGACCTGCAGAACGGCGAGTTCGGGCTGCAAGCGTTATCGCCGGGCTGGATAACCAGCCGGCAGATCGAGGCCATGCGGCGGACTGTGGTGCGCCACATGAAGCGGCGTGGTCGCTATTGGATCCGAATTTTTCCCGACAAACCGGTAACCGCCAAGCCGGCGGAAACGCGGATGGGTAAGGGGAAGGGGTCGGTCGACCACTGGGTGGCCGTGGTCAAACCCGGCCGTATTCTGTTCGAAGTCGCTGACATTCCGGTCGACGTCGCCCGCGAAGCGCTGCGATTGGCCAGCTACAAGCTGCCGATCAAAACGCAGATTGTCACGAAGGAGGAATAGAGGTCATGGCAAATATTGTCGAACTTCGTGAAATGGGCGAGAAAGAGCTCCAGGATATGCTGGAGAGTGCGCGGGAAGAGCTGTTCAACCTGCGCTTCCAGAACGCGACCGGCAGTCTGGAAAACACCGCCCGTCTCGGCCATGTCCGGCGTGAAATCGCCCGGCTGTCCGAAATCTTGCAGAAGCGAACCTGGGCCGTGGCCGAGATCGCCAAGCAGCCGGCCGTCGCCGCCGCGCTCCAGGGGAAAGCCTGGACCGGCAGCGCCCGCTACGATTACGAGCAGGGTGTCTGGCTGGTGACGATTGTCGATGAAGGTGGCGTCGAGCTGGCTTCCGGCAAGGTGGATCTCAACAAGAAACGTCGCCGGACCCGCCGCCAGCGGGAAAACATCCCACCGGTACAGAAAGTGATCAGCTACGAGGTGGCGTCGTGAGAGAACAACGCAAACAACTTGTCGGGACGGTCCTGAGCAACAAGATGGACAAGACTGTCGTGGTGGCGGTCGAAACGACGAAGCGCCACCCGCTCTATGGAAAAGTCATTCGCGTCGTCCGCAAATACAAGGCGCACGACGAGAACAACGAGTGCCAGATTGGCGATCGTGTGCAGATTATCGAAGCGCGGCCGCTGAGCCGGCAGAAGCGCTGGTCGGTCGTTTCCATCCTGGAAAAGGCCATTTAGGAGTTATCGAGCGATGATTCAGCAGGAAAGTCGTTTACTCGTGGCCGATAACTCCGGCGCGAAAGAGCTTCTGGTAATCAAGGTGCTGGGCGGTTCGAAGCGTTATTACGGCCATGTTGGGGACCTGGTGGTGGCTACGGTCAAGAAAGCCAACCCTCATGGCAACGTAAAAAAGAGCGCCGTCGTCCGCGCCGTCATCGTGCGCACGGCGAAAGAATACCGGCGGGCCGATGGCAGCTATATTAAATTCGATGACAACGCGGCCGTTATCGTCGATCCGGAAAGCAAAAACCCGGTCGGCACCCGTATCTTCGGCCCGGTGGCGCGTGAACTCCGCGAGCAGGGGTACAGCCGAATCCTGTCGCTGGCTCCGGAAGTTCTCTAGGTAAGGTGACCATGAAGATCAAGAAAGGTGATCAGGTTATCGTCATTGCTGGGAATGACAAAGGAGCCCGGGGCGAAGTGCAGCGGGTGATCCCGAAGAAGAACCAGGTCGTGGTTTCCGGCGTGAATGTCGTGAAGAAGCATCAGAAACCGCAGCAGGCCGGCCGCGGCCGCACGCAGGGCGGCATCATCGAGTTCGAAGCGCCAATCGATGCTTCCAACGTGATGGTGATCGATCCCAAGAGCGGCGAACCGACCCGCATTCAGCTCGATCGAGATGAAAACGGCCGTCTGATTCGCATCGCCAAGAAAAGCGGTCAGGCGCTTGACTGAGGATAAATCGCTCGTCGCCGAATGTACAACCCATTCGGTCTGGAGTCAGGAAAATGTTTAAGCCGATTCAAGAAACATACAAAGAAGTGGTGGTTCCCGCTCTAATCAAAGAGTTCGAATACACCAATGTGATGCAGGTCCCCAGGATCCAAAAGGTCGTCCTGAACGTGGGGCTCGGTGAGGCGCTGGACAACGCCAAGGCCATTGAATTTGCGGTCCGCGATATTCAGCAGATTACCGGTCAGAAGCCGGTGTTGAATAAGGCCAAGAAATCGATCGCGGCCTTTAAGCTGCGTGAGGGGCGGATCATTGGGGTGAAAGTGACCCTGCGCGGGGAAAAGATGTGGGCTTTCCTGCAGCGCCTCATTCACGTCGCGCTGCCCCGTACGCGGGACTTCCAGGGGGTTTCGGCTGATTCGTTTGACGGCCGGGGCAACTATACCCTGGGGCTGCCGGAACAGTTGATTTTCCCGGAAATTAACTACGATCAGATCGATCGTATCCGTGGGTTGAGTGTCAGCATCGTGACCACTGCGCAAACGGATGAAGAAGGTCGCCGTCTGTTGGCACTGCTGGACATGCCGTTCCAACGGGAACTGGCGTAGGTTAAGGAGTAGACATGGCAAAGAAATCCATGATTTCTCGGGAAACGAAGCGGAAATATCGCACTCGAGTGCGCAATCGCTGCAAACTTTGCGGCCGTCCGCGTGGATACTATCGTCGTTTTGGGCTGTGCCGGATCTGCCTGCGAGAGCAGGCGCTGGTTGGCAACATCCCGGGTGTCGTTAAGTCTAGCTGGTGAGGTAATCGCATGTCAATGAGTGATCCGATCGCGGATATGCTGACCCGTATTCGCAACGCAATTATGCGGCAACACAAGACTGTCGTCATGCCGGCTTCCAAGCTGAAGCAGGCGGTGGCCGATGTTCTCAAGAGTGAAGGGTATATCGCCGATTACAAGGTCGTCGAGCAGAACCCCTTCTCGTTGCTGCACATTACCCTGAAATATGTCGGCGATAAGAAAAGTCGCCAGTCGGTGATCACCGGGTTATCGCGCGTCAGCAAACCCGGCCGCCGGATTTATGTTGGAAAAGCGGATATCCCCTGGGTGTTGAGCGGCATGGGGATTTCCATTGTCACCACGTCCAAAGGTGTTATGACCGGGCAGAAAGCCCGCCGTCTCGGCGTAGGCGGCGAGATTTTGTGCAAGGTCTGGTAGGTCGATCATGTCCAGAATTGGAAAAATGCCGATTGCCCTGCCAAAAGGGGTAACCGTCGACATCGATGGCAGTACGATCACGGTGAAAGGGGCCAAAGGGACTCTCTCCATGGACCTGCACCGTGATCTCAAAGTGGCAGTGGGCGAGGGCGAGCTGACGGTCGTACGGCCGACGGATTCGCGCATGCACCGCTCGCTTCATGGGCTGAGCCGTTCCCTGATCCACAACATGGTCCTGGGTGTGAGTGAAGGCTTTGAAAAACGGCTCGACGTGCAGGGCGTGGGCTATCGCTCCGAAATGAAAGGGGAAAATCTCCTCCTGTACGTCGGCTATTCCCACCCTGTCGAAGTCGCCCCGCCGGATAAGGATGTCAAGTTCACGGTGGAAGAGCGCGGCCGTTTGATCATCATCAACGGCATCGACAAACAGGTGGTGGGCGAGACGGCGGCGAAAATCCGCAAGATCCGGCCGCCGGAACCTTACAAGGGGAAGGGGATCCGCTACCTGGGTGAAAACGTCCGCCGCAAGGCCGGTAAGGCTGGAAAGGTGTAATCATGTCTGAAAAATCGAGAGTTTCTCGCAAGCGCCGCCATTACAGGATGCGCCGGAAGATTTTCGGGACGCCCGAGCGGCCGCGTTTGAACGTATTCCGCAGCCTGGAACACATTTACGTCCAGGTCATTGACGATTCCAACGGCCTGACGCTGGCCTCTGCGTCGACGATCGACCGGGATCTGGCGGCTTCAATGGCCGACAAGAACAAGTCGGAGCAGGCTCGCCTGGTCGGAGAGGCGATTGCCGAGCGCGCCAAATCCGCCGGCGTTTCTCAGGTGGTCTTCGACCGCGGCGGGTTCATCTATCACGGCCGGGTCAAAGCCCTGGCCGAAGGGGCCCGCGAAGGCGGCCTCGAGTTCTAATCGCAGGAGACATCATGGGTCAAAAACGTCAGAACTTTAGTGCACAGCACGATGATCTCGATGAGCGCATCATCGATATTTCCCGCGTGGCCAAGGTCATCCAGGGTGGGCGGCGCTTCGCCTTCCGGGTGACGGTTGTCGTGGGTGACAACCGGGGATCCGTCGGCATGGGGATCGGCAAAGCCCGCACCGTGCCGGATGCCATCCGCAAGGCGATTGAAACCGCCCGCAAGGCGATGGTGCCGGTCTCGATGGTCGAAACCACGGTGCCGCATGAAGTCATCGGCATCCACGGGGCCGCCAAAGTCATGCTCAAACCGGCTTCTCCCGGAACCGGGGTCATCGCCGGCGGTGGTGTCCGCGCGGTGGTCGAAGCCGCCGGTTACAAAGATATCCTGTCGAAATCTCTTGGCAGCGACAATATATTGAATGTGATTCGGGCGACTCTCAACGGTCTGAGCCAGATGAAGTATGTCCACAAAGAAGCGGCCAACCGTGGTAAGGATCCGAATGAGGTAACCCCCTTCTGGAGTCGCCGTCATGAGTAAAAAATTGTTGATTACCTACCGCAAGAGTGCGATCGGCTACAAAAGAGATCAAAAGGAGACGATTCGCGCCCTCGGTTTCAGAAAACTGTATCAGGTCGTCGAGCACGAGGATACCCCCGTGATTCGCGGCATGATACACAAAGTCAGTCACCTGGTGACGGTGGAAGAGGAAAATTAAGATGAAACTACACGATCTGCGTCCCGATGAGGGAGCCAAAAAGAAGCGTAAGCGAGTGGGTCGTGGTATTGCTGCCGGGCAGGGAAAGACCGCCGGCCGTGGTACCAAGGGGCAGGGGGCCCGCAGCGGCGGCGGCAAAGGACCCTATTTTGAGGGTGGTCAGCTGCCGCTGGCCCGCCGACTGCCTTTCAAGCGCGGGTTTACCAACCGCCGCAAGATCATCTACAGCCCGGTGAATATCGGCGTCTTCACGGAAATGGAGGCGGAAGCCGGCATGGAGATCGGGCCGGAAGTGATGTTTGCCGTCGGTCTGATTAAGAAAATCGACGATCCGATTGTGATCCTGGGCGATGGGGAACTCAACGTGGCGGTGACCGTGCGCGCCCATCGCTTTTCCAAGTCGGCCGTTGAGAAAATCGAGGCGGCCGGCGGCAAAGTCGAAGTGCTGCCGCTCGAAAGCGCGGAGTAATCACCCATGATTGAGTCAGTTCGCACCGCCTTTACCATTCCGGATCTCCGCCGCAAAATCCTGTTCACCATCGGTCTGCTGATCATCTACCGGCTGACCGCGAACATTCCGGTCCCGGGCGTGGATCTGGATGCCTGGACCCAGTTTACAGAGGCCGGCCGTGGGCTCGAAGGGCTCCTGGGCGTACTCAATCTGCTTTCCGGCGGCGCCGTCAGCAACTTCTCGGTGATGTCCATGGGTGTCTATCCCTACATCACCGCCTCGATTATCATCCAGCTGCTGACCCCGGTCATCCCCGCGCTCGAAGAAATGGCTTCGGAAGGGGAATCCGGCCGCAATCGGATGAACAAGATCACCTACTATCTCACCGTACCGCTGGCGCTCCTGCAGGCGATCGGCCAGATCAATCTGGTCGGCCTCAGCTTCGGCGGTGGAGATAATGTGATTCAGCAGATCATGCCGAACTTTGGGTTCACCAGCCCGGAGAATATCCTGCCGACCCTGACCACGCTGCTGGCCATGGTCGGCGGTACCATGTTCGCCATCTGGCTCGGCGAGCAGATCACGCAGAGCGGCGTCGGGCAGGGGATTTCGCTGATCATCTTCGGCGGTATCGCCTCGGCCATTCCGCAGAATCTGATTCAGCTCTTTAACCAGACCCAGACCGACGCGGTTGATCGCTTTATTTCTATCGGGGTTTTCCTGCTGATCACGGTGCTGACCGTGCTGGTGATTGTCTTTATCCAGGAGGGCGAGCGGCGCATACCGGTCCAATACGGCCGCCGGGTCCGCGGCCGCAAGGTTTACCAGGGGGCCAGCACCCATGTTCCCCTGAAGGTCAACACGGCCGGCATGATCCCGATCATCTTCGCCCAGTCGATCCTGACCTTCCCGTCGCTCGTCGCCAGCTTTTTCATTCGCACGGCGACGGCGGCTGAAGGAGAAGGTTTCCTCACGCGGATGATGCGGTCGATCGCCCAGGGATTCTCCCAGGGTGGTGACCCGGCCGTGCACCCGTGGGCCCTGGCCTCCTTCTGGCTCTTCATGTTCCTGGCGGTCGTCGGCTTCACCTTTTTCTACACCGATGTCATGATCCGCCAGCAGAAGATGGCGCAGAACCTGCAGCAGCGGGGCGGCTTCATTCCCGGCATTCGTCCGGGGAAGAAAACTGACGACTACATTACGTCGGTGGTGCGCCGGATTACACTGGTTGGCGCCGTCTTCCTCGGCATCGTGGCCATTATTCCCGGTTTCATGCAGTTCCTGGGGTATTTCCTGAACATCGGCGGACTGGGTCAGAGTGCCTTCGTGATCAGCGGCTCCGGCCTGATCATCGTCGTCGGCGTCGTGGTCGACACGATGCGCCAGATTGAAGCCCAGCTGATCATGCGGAACTACGAAAGTTCCATCACGGGATAGGGCATGTCGGCAAACGGAAAGACATTTGTCGTGCTGATGGGCGCCCCCGGGGCGGGCAAGGGGACTCAGGCCCGGCTGCTGGAAAAAAAGCTGGGCCTGCCCCAGGTGGCCACGGGGGATCTCTTCCGGGCTAACCTGAAAAACGAAACCGAGCTCGGCCGGCTGGCCAAAAGCTACATGGATCGCGGGGAGCTCGTCCCGGACAGTGTCACGGTGAAGATGGTGCGCGAGCGCCTGACCTGTGACGACTGCCAGAATGGGGCGCTGCTCGACGGCTTTCCCCGCAATCCCATTCAGGCTGAAGCGCTGAACGAACTGCTGGCCGAGCTGGGCGGCCGGATCAAGGTCGTCCCATATATCAAGGTCGACGAGGAAGTCCTGATCGAACGCCTGATCAATCGGGCGCGCATCGAAGGTCGGGCCGATGATAACGAGGAAACGATCCGCAACCGGATGCGGGTCTATCACGAGCAAACGACCCGGCTGTTCGATTATTATCGGGATCGCCATCTCCTCGTGGAAGTGGACGGGGATCGACCGATTGAAGAGATCCATCAGGAGCTCGTTTCGATTATAGAGAAAGCATAAAACCTCTGGTAATCGAACCGGGTCCCTGATATAATTGTCGTCTGCCTAATGGTTGACAACAACTTCCGCGGATTGACATTTCAACGAGATAAAGCTGAAGCGAACCGGGCGAGTCCTGATTCAGGAACTATCGGCCGGTCATCGGCTGGACAGATGTCTCCGCTGCGGCCACGTACAAGGTAATCTCATGAAAGTTACGTCTTCTGTCAAAAAACGTTGTCCAAAGTGCAAAATCATCCGGCGCCGCGGCGTGGTCCGCGTGATTTGCGAGAATCCGAATCACAAGCAGCGCCAGGGATAAGGTGGAAAGATGGCTCGTATTGCAGGTGTAGACATTCCCAATGACAAGCGCGTCGAGGTCAGCCTGACCTATATTTACGGTATCGGCCGGAAATCGAGCAATGATATTCTGAGCCAGGCTGAGATTCACCCCGATCGCCGGGTCAAAGATTTAACCGAGGCTGAATTGACCACGCTTCGCCGCCTCATCGACACCGATTTTATGGTGGAAGGGGATCTGCGGACCGAGGTCAACATGAATATCAAGCGCCTTCAGGAAATTGGCTGCTACCGGGGGCTCCGCCATCGCCGCCATCTGCCGGTGCGCGGCCAGCGGACCCGGACGAATTCCCGCACCCGCAAAGGTCCGAAGAAGACCGTGGCCGGGCGCGGCCGCCGGAAAGGTAAATAGTCGTTGATTTGGGAGCCGCCTCATACTGGAACGATCAGGTGATGCGGCCGGAAGAATCAGGAGAAACATGGCTCGTAGAAAGCAATCCCAATCACGTAAGAAAGTTACAAAGAATGTGCCTTTTGGCGAGGCGCATATTTACGCCACATTCAACAATACGATTGTGACGTTCACGGACAAGCAGGGAAATACGATTTCCTGGTCCAGTGCCGGCAACAGCGGCTTCAAGGGTTCGCGCAAGAGCACGCCCTATGCGGCTGGACTGGCGGCGCGCAAGGCAGCCAGTACCGCCCGGGACCATGGAATGGTCGAATGCAACGTGACCGTAAAAGGACCGGGCCCCGGCCGGGAATCCGCCATTCGGGCGGTCCAGGCTTCCGGGATCAAGGTTCGCGCGATTTCTGACGTGACGCCGGTGCCGCACAATGGGTGTCGTCCACCCAAAAAGCGTCGCGTTTAATTATTCATTCGCGGCTTTTTTCAAACCATATTGACCGCAGCGAAAGAGAGGCATGAAGCACCCTGTCTTCATCACCTCTCTTTCTTGTGCGTTAGCATTTCGATCTTAACCATGGCGACCACGCTGCCGGCCGCAGCCGGTCGATACCGACAGAGATGATGGGAGGTACCCAAATTGGCTGTCAATAATCTCGTCCTACCGAAAATTGAAAGCTCCGCCATCACCCAGCAGTATGGCAAATTCCAGATCGGCCCCCTGGAGCGGGGATATGGCACGACGCTCGGGAATGCCCTGCGCCGCGTGCTGCTCGCCTCACTCCCCGGCGCTGCGGTGACCTCGATTCGGGTGACCGACGTCTCACACGAATTCTCAGCCATCCCGAACGTCCGCGAGGACATGATGCAGCTGATCTTGAATGTCAAGCAGATTCGGCTGCGCCTGCACGACGTCGATTCCTCCCGGCTGCGGCTGGAAGTCCACGGCGCCGGCACGGTGACGGCCGCCGACCTGCTGGTTCCCGGCGATGTCGAGATCATGAATCCGGATCTCTACCTGTTCACCGTCGATTCGGATGACGCCTTTTTAGAAATTGAAATGACCGTCGAAACCGGCCGCGGCTACTCCCCGGCCGAGGATCGCGGCCGCCTGCCGATCGGCGAGCTGCCGGTCGACGCCATCTACAGCCCGGTAACGCGGGTGGCCATGGATGTCGACAAGACGCGCGTCGGGCAGGACGCCGATTTTGACCTCCTCTTCCTTGAGGTCTGGACGGATGGAACGACCCGTCCGGAAGAAGCGCTGGCCCATGCCGCGCAGATCTTGATGCAGCAGCTGCGGCCGCTGGCCGGCGTCAGCGAGGAATCCCTCCTGCCGGAAGAAGAGGTCGAGGAAGAAGACAGCCACATCCCGAATGAATGGTATGACACCCCCATCGAGCAGCTCGACCTGAGCGTGCGGGTGTTTAACTCGCTCAAGCGGACCGGCATCACCAAAGTCGGTGAAATGCTGGAAATGCTGGAGCGCGGGGAAGAGACCATGCTCGCCATCCGCAACTTTGGTGAAAAGTCGCTGGACGAGTTGAAAACCCAGCTCATCATCAAGGGTTTTCTGACCGAGGATGGGCAGCCGGCTACTCCTCGTAGCTGAGGGCCGGTTGTGAAAACGCAGTTGAGCGGCCGTCCGCAGTCGGCGGCTGCTCCATAGTGCGAGCTACAAAGGATTATCATGCGTCATAGAAAGAGTGGTTTGAAACTGGGACGCAGCTCGGGGCACCGCAAATCGCTGCGGCGCAACCTGGTTGCCGCCCTCCTGGCTCACGAGGAGATCGTGACCACCGAAGCCAAAGCCCGGATGCTGCGCCCGGCCGCCGAGCGGTTGATCACGATCGCCAAACGCGGGCTGGCCAAAGGGGATGCGGGCGCGGTTCACGCCCGCCGCATCGTCGCCGCCCGGCTCCACCGCTACCGGACGATCGAAACTGAGGAAGAATACATCGAGGTCGACGTCCTGAAAAAGTTGTTTGACGAAATCGCCCCCCGCTATACCGAGCGGCCGGGTGGTTATACGCGCCTGATCAAGCTGCCCCGCCGCGTGGGTGACAACGCCAAAATGGCGATGGTCCAGCTGGTTGAAGGGTCGGCCGGATCGGACGAATCGTAGGCAGTTCGTTTCTGACGAATTGAGTGCTGGTTAAAAATCGCATATCGTATGTCGGACCAAACCCCGATCCGTTATCGCGCGGTCGTCGAATACGACGGCACCGACTTCTACGGCTTTCAGCGGCAGCGAAAAGGCGTTCGCACCGTACAGGGTGAGCTCGAACGCGCCCTGGCGGTTCTCGTCGACCGGCCGGTGGGGATCCTGGCGGCCGGCCGCACCGATACCGGGGTTCACGCCACCGGGCAGGTGATCGCCTTTGATCTGGCCTGGCCGCATGGGGAAGACACCCTGCTGCGGGCGCTCAACGCCAATCTGGCTCGAGACGTGGCCGTGCAGGCGATCGCACCGACCCGGACGGATTTTCATCCCCGGTTTGATGCGCGCCGGCGGGCGTACCGCTACCTCATTGAGCTGTGCCCCCCCGGGCGTCGGCGGCCGCTCTCCCGGCTTTACCGCTGGCAGGTCTCCGAAGCGCTCGATCTGCCTCGCATGAACGAGGCCAGCCGGGCGCTGATCGGGGTCCATGATTTCGCCACGTTCGGCACGGCCCCGCAGGGTGAAAACACGACGCGGGAGCTCTTTCGAGCGGAGTGGCATCAGGTCGGGGATGAAGTGATCTTTGATATTGAGGCCAACGCCTTTCTTTATCGGATGGTCCGCAGCCTGGTCGCTTCGTTGAAGCGGGTGGGGGACGGCAGCTGGAGTCTGGAGCGGTTCATGACCGCCTTCACGGCGGCTGATCGACCCGCCGCCGCCGCGCCGGCGCCGCCGAACGGGCTGTTTCTCGTCTCCGTGACATACGATCTGGGATGAATTGTTGACTGGAAATCTAAGAGATTAATTGGGAAAGACCATGAAAACGTTTGTAACCAAACCTGCTGAGGTGGAGCGCGAGTGGTTTGTCGTCGATGCGACCAATCAGACGCTGGGGCGTCTGGCCACGAAAGTCGCTTCGATCCTGCGCGGCAAGCACAAAGCCACCTTCAGTCCGGCCGTCGACTGCGGTGATTTCGTTGTCATCGTCAATGCCGACAAAATCGCCGTGACCGGGCGCCGCCTCGATCAAAAGAAATATTACCGCCACTCGGGATACCCCGGCGGTTTGACGGAAATAACGCTGCGCGACATGCTCCAGCGCTATCCAGAACGGCCGATCACCTTTGCGGTGCGCGGCATGCTGCCCAAAAATAGTCTCGGGCGCAAAATGATTAAAAAATTGAAGGTGTACGCTGGACCTGACCACCCGCATCAGGCCCAACAGCCGAAGCCGTTGGAACTGTAGGAGAAGGACGAAGATGGAAGAATTTGGTCGTTATGTCGAAGGCATTGGCCGCCGCAAACGTTCCTCCGCCCGGGTGCGCATCTACACCGAAAATCGCGGAAATGGAACCTTTCTGGTTAACGGAAAAGACGTCAAGGATTATTTTCCCCGCCTGGGTGATTTCGAAATCCTGACCGGTCCGCTGACCGATCTCGAGATGCTCGGTAAGTTGGACGTGACCGTGCTCGTCCAGGGGGGAGGCGTCACCGGCCAGACAGCCGCCGTTCGCCTCGGCCTCGCCCGCGCCCTGGTCAAGTACAACGAAGACCTGCGGGGGGACCTGCGCGATAACGGGCATCTGACCCGCGACCCGCGCGTCAAAGAGCGGAAAAAGCCCGGTCTCAAACGCGCCCGCAAGGCCCCGACCTATACCAAGCGTTAAGCCGCCGGCCGCGGCCGGTTCCTTTGAACCGGCCCTCGATTCAAATATTAGAAAGGCGAGTGCTGAACTCGCCTTTTTTCATTTTACCGGCAAAATAATGATGAGATTCGTTCATCGGGCAGACACTTCCGGACCCGGAATCATCCCCGGTGGTGGATTTACCATGTCCGAACTTCCACCCAATAAGGCTGAGGTGAGTGAGCATGTTAACGATACTCGGATTGGGACCGGGTGACGGCCGCTATCTGACCCGGGAGGCGCTGGAGCTGCTGGAAGAGAGCCAGGAGATCTACCTGCGCACCGCCCGCCATCCGGCGGCCGCGGATCTCCCGGCCCATCTGGCGTTTCATTCGTTTGACCACCTGTATGAAGCGGCCGAGGCATTTGACGCCATTTACAGCGAAATCGTCGCGGCTGTTCTCGCCCTGGCCGCCGAGCGGGACATCGTTTACGCCGTGCCCGGCCATCCGTTCATGGGGGAAGCGACGGTGATCGAGCTGACGGCCAGGGCCAGGGAGGCTGGCATCCCGCTGCGCACCGTCGCCGGCCTGAGCTACGTCGAACCCTGCCTGGCGGCGGTCGGCCAGGACGGCATGGAAGGCGTGCAGCTCTTCGATGCGCTCGATCTGGTCACCCAGAACTACCCGCAGCTCAGCCCCGACCGGCCGGTGCTGGTCGGACAGGTTTACAACCGGCTGCTGGCGGGCGAGCTCAAGCTGGGGCTGACGGCCGTCTATCCGGATGACCATCCGGTAGCCCTGATCCACGCCGCCGGCACGGCTGAGGAGCGGGTCGAACACCTGCCGCTCTACGCGATCGACCAGGGCGAAGCGATCGCCCATCTCACCTCTCTTTTCATCTACCCGCTGCCCCGCAAGAGCGACATGGCCGCCCTGGCCGAAGTCGTGGCCACGCTGCGCGGCCCCAACGGCTGCCCCTGGGATCAGGAGCAGACGCCGCTGTCTCTGCGGGAGGGATTTCTGGAGGAGGTCTACGAGGTCCTCGAGGCTCTGGAGAAAGAGGACAGCGACCATCTGCGAGAAGAGCTCGGGGATGTCCTGCTGCATGTGGCCATGCAGGCCCAGATGGCCGCCGAAGAGGGCGTCTTTTCCCTGTCGGAGGTGATCGCCGGCATCGTGGAAAAATTGATTCGCCGCCATCCCCACGTCTGGGGCGGCGTTGATCTGGCCGACAGCCAGGCTGTCGTGGCCAGCTGGGAAGCGATTAAGGCGGCCGAAAAAGGGAAGGCAGATGGCCCGGTTTCGATGCTCGATGGGATTGGCATGGGGCTGCCGGCCCTGATGGTTTCGCAGAAGATCCAGAAGCGGGCCAGTAAAGCCGGCTTTGATTGGCAGAACATCCGGGGGGTTTATGATAAACTACGGGAAGAGATAATCGAGCTGCAGGCGGCCGAAACGGATGAGGAACGGCAGGCCGAACTCGGTGATCTCCTCTTCACGGTGGTCAACCTGGCCAACTGGCTGGGTATCCCGGCGGAAAGCGCCCTGCGGGATGCCAACGCTAAATTTTCCCGCCGGTTTCGACTGGTTGAGGAGCTGATTTCCTCACGGGGTCAGCGCTTTTCTGACCTGGATGAAGCGGCGTTAGACCGGCACTGGCGTGAAGCCAAGCGCCGCTTATCCGGAGCGTAGGCAGAGGGTTCAGTCTGGAGGTCAATTTGGTCCTGCTCATCCGCATCATTTTGCTGTTGATCGGCACCCTGGCGCTGGCCGGGGCGGTCCTGTTCATGACTCGAGGCTTTGAAGCCCGCTCGTCGGTCGGCCGGGAGGCCTATAACGTGGCCCGCATGAACGCCCGCCGGGTGATGATGCGCAACAGTTATGTCGCCCTGGCCCTGCTGGTCATCTCAGGCATCTTTTTCGCCGCCGGCTTCCTCTATACCGGTGGTGATGAAGCGGCGGCCGAGGCGGTCCCGACGCCGACCCAATCAATTCCCACAATCCCTGGCGATCAAACCCCCGAGCCGTCACCGACGGCGCCGGTTGTCGAGGCGCTCCCCAGCCCGACCGAGCCGGCAGCCCCAGAACAGCCGGAAACACCCAGCACGCCGACCCCACCGCCGACCGTCACCAGCGAACCGACCCCGGAGCGGGTGCGGGCGATCGTCAACAGTCCGGTCGTTGGCCTCTATCTGCGCACCGCCCCGAACGGAGAAATCATCGAGCGGCTGGAAGACCAGGCCGAACTATTTCTCCTGGGGGAGGAGCAGCTCGTGGGTGGGCTGCGCTGGGTGCGCGTCGGCGATTTGAGCGGCCGGGAAGGCTGGGTGGCGGCCGAGTTCCTGCTGATCGGCGACCAGATTCCACCACCGACCCTGGCACCGGTAGAACCCGCCGTCGAAGGAACCCCGACCGCTGCAAGTGGGGGATAGTCGATTTCCAGGCCATTTTTATTTTAAATCACACAGGTATTTCACCAGGCCTGACTGCGGACATCCGTCGAACCGGGCCGCATGATGAGTCCCAGTTTTGGAGTGTTAAGCCATGAATGAGGCACGTTTTTTGAAATTCAAACCGGCGATCGCCGGCTCCCCGATTTACAGAGGGGGACGATCGGCGGAGGCGCTCCAGGGCCAGGTCGAAGCTGAAGCCGTGGCTAAACTCTCCTCAAACGAAAACCCACTGCCAACCTCCCCACAGGTCGTCGAGGCGCTGCAGGGCGCTCTTACCGAGCTGAACCGCTACCCGTCGATGGGGGATGACGATCTGCGGGCCGGCCTGGCCGCCTACAACGGCCGGGGGACGACCGCGGACCACTACGTCACCGGCAATGGGGGCTGCGATGTCCTGCGGCTGATTGCCGAGGGATTTTTAAACCCCGGCGACGAGGCGATTATCTGCCCGCCGACCTTTCCCGTCTATGAACTGATGATCAAGCGGGTGGGGGCAACCCCGATTGTGGCCCCACTAACGGCCGATTACTGCCACGATATTCCCCGCATCCTCGCGGCGGTGACCGAGAAAACCCGGTTAGTCTTTATCTGCAGCCCGAACAATCCGACCGGCTCCACCGTGTCACAGAGTGAGTTCGACCGGCTCCTCGACGGGCTGCCGGAGGATGTCGTCCTCGTTACCGACGAGGTCTACCATCATTTCACGACCACCCCGGATTACGCCGATAGTTTTCGCCACCTCGATCGAAATGTGATCATCGTCCACAGTTTTTCGAAAGTGTTCGGGCTGGCGGGGCTGCGGCTCGGCTACGGCATCGCCCGGCCGGAAATCGCCCGCTATCTTTCCCGGGCGCGCAATCCCTTTCATCTCAATCATCTGACCATGCTCGCGGCCGAGGTTGCCCTGCAAGATCGGGATTACCTGGAGGAAACCATTTCGCTGGTTGTGGGCGAACGGAAGAGGATGGCCGGGCGGCTGGCCGGTATCGATGGTGTGACGGTCTGGCCGAGCCAGGCGAACTTCTTCCTCTTCCAGACGCAGCAGCCGGCGGCCGAGGTCGCGGCCAGGCTGGAGCGCCGGGGATCGATCGTGCGGGAGCTGGGCGGCTTTTACATGCCTGGCTTCCTGCGAGTTTCGATCGGCCTGCCGGAGGAAAACGAGCAGTTTATCGCGAATTTAGTTGATGTGCTGGCCGGCTTTTCGTAGGCCCTGGCGCCCCAAAAAACAGGCCCGGCCAGGAGATCCCCGGCCGGGCCTGTTTTGTTTTAACGCAGACGCCAGATCGCGCCGCTCCAGGCCTCGAGGTGATCAATGATCAGCCGGCCGCCGGTCAGGTGGGCCCCGGCATTCCCCCAGAGCGGTTCGGCTGTGCTGGCGGCTGGTGTGGGAATAGCCGCTCCGGTCAGCGGCCGGTCCCGGTTGATGACGACCAGGATCCGCTCCTCGTCGTGCCGCCGCTCAAAGGCAAAGGCGTCGATATCATCCCAGACCCAGGTCCAGGTACCTCGCTTCAAGGCGCTGTGATCCCGCCGCAGGTGGATTAATTCGCGCATGAACTGCTGCAGGTCGTGATCCCAGCTGTCCGGATCATGCCAGGGAAAGGCCCGCCGGTTGTCGGGGTCTTCACCGCCGGTCAGGCCGATTTCATCGCCGTAGTAGAGGCTCGGCGCGCCGGGCATCGTCAGCTGGAACAAGGTGGCCAGCCGGAGGCGCCGGGTATCCCCGCCGGCGAGATGCAGAAAACGGGGCGCGTCGTGGGAAGAGAGGAGATTCTGGTGGACGGCCGCAACCTGCGGGGCGTACAGCGAATCCAGACGGGTCATCCCTTCCATCATTTCGTGGGTGCCCAGCCGGCTGTAGGCGAAGTATTCCAGGCAAAGCTCGCGGAAGAGGTAGTTCATGGTGCCGTCGAACATTTCCCCCTGGAGCCAGTGGGCGGTGTCTCCCCAGATCTCAGAAATGAGGATGCAGTCCGGCCGGGTTTCCTTGCAGACCCGGCGAAAATCCTGCCAGAAGTGGTCGTCGATATATTGGGCCACATCCATGCGCCAGCCGTCGATATCGAATTCGCGCAGCCAGTAGGTGGCGACGTTGAGAAAATAATCCCTGGTTTCCGGGTTTTTCTGGTTGAGCTTGGGCATGCTGATGACGTTGGTCCAGGCCAGATAGGTCGGGTCGATCATCGGTCCGTCATCATCCGAGACGATGGTCACCGGCACCCCGCTCCGCGCCTCGAACGTTTCCGCCCACTGCCAGATGCGCCGGAAGTGGGGCTGGTCTTTTTGCTCTGCTGGAATCATGTGCGGGCGCAGCCGCACCTGGACGGGGAATTCATGGATGGTAAACCAGTCCTGGTAGCGTGAACTCGCCCCATTTTTGACCAGGTCCTGAAAGGCGAAGAAGCGGGGGTAGCAGTGATTGAACGACGCATCGAGGATGATGCGCATTCCGCGCCGGTGCAGCCCATCAACCAGCGCTTTCAGGGCATCGTCGCCGCCGAAGGCCGGATCGACGTGATAAAAGTCGATCGCATCGTACTTGTGGTTGGAAGGGGAGGTGTTGATCGGGTTGAGATAGAGCACTTCGACCCCGAGCTCTTCGAGATAGTCGAGGTGTTCGAGAATGCCCCAGAGGTCGCCCCCCTGAAAGTGGTAGGGCTCCGGTGGGGATCCCCAGGGGACGGTGGCCGGTGGATCGTTGCCGGGATCGCCGTTGGCAAATCGTTCGGGAAAGATCTGATACATGACCGCCCCTTTCATCCAGTCCGGCGTGGTGAAGGGGGGAAAATCGTCCAGATCGAGTATGAACTGCGTTTCGACGGCGTGGGTGAGGCCGCGGCCGCCGTGGTAGAAGCTGCGGCTCCGCTCCCCGGCCCGCTTCATGGCAAACGAGTAGCGCACCACCTGCTGCTGCGGCCGAATGACGACCTCCCAGTAATCGAAGCGGTGGTCCCGGGCGTAGATCTGCAGGGGAGCGGACCGGGTTTCCCCGTCGTTGTAGACGATTTCCGCTTCGCTGAAACCGGGTTCGGCGTGGAGGCGAAAATGAACACGGCCGTCGGGCAGCGGGTTGCAGTGGGCCCGATTGCGCGGGTCAAAGCGGATGTCGTACAGGTAGAGAAAGCCGAGATCGCCAAAAAACATGCGCTCCCGATAGGTCGGTTCAGTCATGAATGTGCTCGCTAGTCAGGGTGGGTGGGTTTAGCTGCCGAAGGCTTCTTCGTAGTCCTGGATGGCGGCCTCGATCACCTTCATGGCGTGGGCCTTGCCGTAGACCAGGTCGATGGTCGTGTTGGATGGCTGTCCGGGGCGGAGCTTGTAGGTCAGGAAGTAGTGCTGGAGCCGCTCGACCATCACCTCCGGCAGATCTTCGATATCCTCAACATTCTGCCAGACATTGTCCTGCTTGAGGATGGCGATGATCTTGTCGTCGGCTTCACCGCCGTCGATCATCTGCAGGCCGCCGACGATGCGGGCGCTGACGATGACCTCGGCCCGGTTGATCGGCCGGTCGCTGATGACGCAGATGTCCAGGGGGTCCCCATCCCCGGCGCTGGCGGCCGGGGCCAGCACCTTCACCCGCTGGCCGCAGAAGGTGCGCGGAATAAAGCCGTAGAGCGTTGGCGGCTGGGAGGAGGTTCGCTGCGGCCGGTCGACCCGCATGTAGCCGGTCGTCTTGTCGACCTCGTATTTGATCAGGTCGAATGGGGTAATTTCAATGTAGGCGTTGACAATCCGCGGCGCCTCATCGCCAACATGGAGGCCATGCCAGGGGTGGGGGCGCCAGCGGTAGAACGGGTCGGGAAAACTCATGGTGATCTCGTGCCTCGGTGACTGAATAAATCGGACCTGCCGCAGCAAAGGCCGCCCAGCCGGTCGGCCATCGCCAGCTGCTCCGATACCTCGAACCCTCAGTGCCGGGTGACAGCGGGTGGCCAGGGGGGATTTAGAAGCGATTGGGAAGCGGGCTCAGCAGGAGAGCGTCCATCCGGGTGAGCACCTGTATTTTTATCGCAAAGGGTGGTCGAAATGCAAGTTGACGCGTCAATGATCCCAGCAGACGGGAAAGGCTTCGACCCCGCGGAAAATGACGCCGCTCTGCCAGGTGAGCCCGGCCGGGTCGACGGCCGGCCGCAGCCCCGGCAGGGTGAGGAGCCCCTGGAGGGCGAGGCGCCCTTCGAGACGGGCCAGAGGCGCCCCAAGACAATAGTGGATCCCCAGCCCAAAGGCGAGGTGGGGCGGCCCATCCCGGCCGATGTCGAGTGCCTCGGGGTGGGAAAAGCGGCTTTCGTCCCGGTTGGCCGAGGTGAGGACGACGCGGATGACATCCCCGGCCGCGATCTGCCGGCCGCGCAGGGTCAGATCGGTGCGGGCCCAGCGGGTGGTCGACGTTTCGACCGGGCCGTCGTAGCGGAGCAGCTCCTCGACGGCCGCCTCGGCCAGGGTCGTGTCGGCCCGCAGCCGGTCCCACTGGTCGGGGTGGGTCAGAAGAGCCAGCAGGCCGTTGCCGATGAGGTTGACGACCGTTTCGTGGCCGGTGACGAAGAGGAGGGCGACCATGCTGGAGAGTTCGGCTTCGCTGAGCCGGTCCCCGTCCATTTCGGCAGCCACCAGGGCGGAGATCAGGTCATCCTGCGGGGTCTGCCGGCGGGCGGCAAACAGGGTGTGCAGGTAATCGACAAACGCGGACACCCGCTGTTTGCGTGCCTTGAGAGTGATGCCGTGCCGGCCAGGGGCGATAATGGCCTTCGACCAGTCATAGACCGGCGCCCGGTCGCCATCGGGGATGCCGAGCAGCTCCATGATGACCTGCATCGGCAGCGGAAGGGCGAAATCGGCGATGAGGTCCATCTGACCGGCCGGCCGTCTGGCATCCAGCAGGGCCGCGGTGATCGCGGCGATGCGCGGGGCCAGCGCTTCCACGCGGCGGGGGGTAAAGGCCTGGCCGACGAGCGCGCGCAGCCGGGTGTGGGCCGGCGGGTCGGCGAAGAGCATATTGCGGTTGATCATGGCAGACACCCCGGCCGGCTCCCGGTTTGCCTCTTCCCACTGGTGGGGCGGGACTTTGGTGAAGCGTTCGTTGTCCTTCAGGACGGCCGCCGCGTCGTCGTGCCGGGTGATATACCAGATGCGCGCGCCATAGGGGGCGTGGTGGCAGTAAATGGGATCGTGGTGACGAAGATAGCTGAAAATGGGGAAGGGATCTTTTTTAAATTCCGGACTGAAAAGGTCGAGCTGTTGCCGTTTCGACTGAACCATAGTGGGGCCTATTTTGAAGAAGAAAGCTGCCAATCGCAAGAGCAAACTTAGAAAAAGGCCGGGGGGAAAAATCGCGGACCCAATTTTCTGTCAAAAAGCCAAGAGGCTGCGGCGCTGATTCGACCGCACGGCCCTCGATATAAATAAAATTCATCCTGATTTTCAACAGATTTTTTTCTACTCCCGGGAAATAATCGATTGAGCCTGATCCAGGGCAGTCAAGAGTCCAGCCATCGGGAGAGCAGCTCCTGCAGCTGCCCATCTTCCTGCATTCTCGCCAGCGCGTCACCCAGCGCTTTCATTAAGTTTCGATCCCGCACCCGAGTCACGAGCGCGTAGGGCTCCACCGTCACCGGCTCCGCCGCCAGCGCCAGGTCCGGGAACTGCCGCCGGTAGAGTCGGGCACTCGTGTGGTCGGCCAGGGCGGCGTCCACTTCTTCCTGCCGCACCAGCCACATCGCATCGTCGGCTGTCGGAAGCGTCGCGATTTCCAGATCGGTGACTTTTTTCTGCCAGGCCAGCGCCTGCAGGTGCCCCTCGGAGCCCAGTTCGACGGCCGCCTTCCGTCCGGATAAATCGGCCATACCCGTCACCACCGGCCGGTCGGCCGCGCGGATGACCAGGAACTGCCCGGCATTGAAATAGGGCTCGCTGTAGGCGAAGTCCCTCGTCCGGGCGGGGTCAATCACCAGGGCCGAGATCAGCACGTCGACCTGCTCCGTGAGCAGCGCGTCGTACAGGCCGTCATAGCCGTAGTAGACAAACTCCGCCTCCACCCCCAGTTTGGCCGCCAGGGCTCGGGCCAGGTCGACATCGATCCCCTCCAGTTCGCCGTGGTCGGCATTTTCGAAAGGGGGAAAAGTCGGGTCAAGGCCGACAAGCAGACGTCCGCGCCGCTCGACTCGCGCCAGGGAGTCGTCTTCACGGGTGCAGGCGGCCGGCAGAGCCAGCAGGCACAGCCCCAGAATCATCAGGAACCAGATTGGCCGGCGGCCGGGGGCGCTCATGGACCGTTCCCCGGCCGGGCCATCTGTTGAATTTCACCGTAGATCGGCCGTGGGATGAATTCCGGGGTCACCAGGGAGAAGTAATCCATGTAGCTGCGGGTAGGGGCCGGTGTGCGAAACATCCAGATGGCCGCCACTTCGACATAGGGGAGGTGGTCCTCGACGTGGTGCAGGGCATCGAGTGTGTACTGGATGCGCTGCCCCGGCCGCACCGCCCGTGTCCACCGGGGATGATCGTTCCAGCCCATCTCGGTGATGTAAATTGGGCTCTCCGCGTCGCCGTGGGCCACCATCACTTCCCGCAGCAGTTCGACCCGGCGAAAGTTCAGGAGGTCCGGAGCGGGTTCCATTTCCGGTGGAAACTTGAAGCCGTAGGTGTGGACGGCCAGACCATCCATCCAGTCGGCCGCCCCCGCCCGGTACATCTCGTCCAGGTAGACCAGGTCGTTTAACCCCCAGGGAGAACCGGCCGGCTCCAGTGTTGGCGCCAGGGCACCGCCGAGAATCCTGATATCCGGGTTGACCGCTTTGACGGCCGTATAGGTCTCCCGCAGCAAATCGACGTAATCGGCGGCCGTCGCCGGCCGGTAACCCCACTCAAAGCTGAGATTGGGCTCGTTCCAGACGATGATCGCCTCGACCTTTCCCCGGTAGCGGCCGGCAAAGGCGGCGGCGTAGGCGGCGAAATCGTCGTAGCCGGAGGCGTCGAGATAATTCAGCGGGCTGTCCGGCGGGCGGGCCCAATCCGGGGTGAAACCGAGCCGGGCGATGATGCGCAGCCCCTGGTTGTGGGCGTGATTGACGACGAGGTCAGGGTGGCCCCAGGCGAAGCCGCCGTCGGCGGCATGATAATAGGCCCAGGGGAAAAATTCGACAATCGAAGCGGCCCCCATCTCGCGCACCATTTCCAGGGTTTTCTTGATTTTCCACTCCTCGACTTCATCGGCCAGCCGGGTATGCACCCCCAGAACGGGCAGCGTCGTCTCGACCGTACGGGGCGGTCCCAGCGTGACGAGAATCGGGGCGGGTTGAATAAAGAGTAGGAGAAGGACAAAGGAGGCGATGCGAACCAGGGACGGCCAGCGGTTCCGGGCGAACCGGATGAGCGCCGGCATCCCCCTCATTTGGCCGGTTCGGTGGCCGGCTCGGTTCGCAGAAGTCGTTCGTAATAGGCGGACCACCAGCGGAACTGCTCCCAGATTCCCTGGAGGCGTACGGGGTGGGGGGCGGTGCGCTCCGGCAGGGCCGGCGGCTCCCCGGCGCTGCTGATCTTCAGCCGGTGGAGCAGGTCGTTTTGCAGGCGAATATTGAGCAGCTTATTTTGAAAATCGTGAATCATTTTACTGTCGAATTCCGGGCTGCTTTCGACCATGAACAGCGTATTGGGGAACTGGTCTGCTTCCAGGACCAGGGAAAAGCGGCCGGCGTGGCTCAGAACCGCCTCCTGGGGGATTTCCAGCCCTTGCAGCACGTCATCTCCCCAGATCCGCTGGTAGCTGCGCAGGGCGATATCCAGCGGATAGAGGACGCGGGTAATCAGGCGGAACTGCTCGGCCGTCGTGACCTGCAGCGAATAGACCTCCCGGTCTGATAGCTCCTGGACCGCCTCTGAAAAATCGATTGATTGGATCGCCGCCGAATTTTCGACGATGAAGAAATCATCGCCCAGGGTCTCGTAGATGGCGATCAGCCCTTTGAGCCCGTATGGCGGTTGATCTTCCGGGAGATCGACCGGCATAGCCTGTTCAAAGAGCTCCGACAGGCAGGCGATCTGCTGATTCAGCGGGAGGGAACGGTCGATCTGATGCTGGCGGCAGAGCCGATCGAGGATGCGCTCCGACTCTTTCAGCCGGCCGCCGTCGAGCAGCTCCGGAGCCAGAAGGGCGGAGGCGGTGAGCAGCTGCCCGGCTTTGACTGCCCGCAGCCAATCCGGATCCATCGGACCGGGATCGGCGAGAGGGACAGCCCGCCCGTTGACCTGCTGGCCGTATTCGTGCAGGTGGGCCGCCGTGTGCGGAAAAAAGGTGAGGAAGCGGGCAAAGCTCTCTTCGGTTAAAACGAGTGGGCCGCGTTTCAATGCCCGCCCATAGCTCTCCCAGAGGGGCCAAAAGGCCTGCCGCACCACATTGATCGGCGTATCGTCGGCCACGATGAGAAGCCCGTTGATGTTCGAGCTGGTGGGGTCGTAGTGGCTCTGCAGGAGGCTGCCGAACATCCAGTAGGCGGAGAACCGGGTTCCAAGAGCGCTTTTCAGCTGGGCCGCGATATGCTGGGAGAGTTTCAGGGCGTCTAGTCTTTTCATCTACCCCAGTATACTGGCTTTCCAGGCCAGTTTCTAGGGGGGTGAGTATAGAGAGATGGTCCTGCCTCACCTCGGAGTTGCACTGCCAACTGCCTGAGAACCCGGTATAATCCCCATTTATGGTTGATCTGGAGCGGGTATGAGGGTATTTATCACCGGGGCAACGGGTTTTGCCGGATCCCATCTCGTGGCCCGACTGGTGGCGGAAAAACACGAGATATTCGGCTTTATCCGGCCGATCGAGGTTGGCGGCGATTACCCCTTTACACCCCTGGTCGGCGACCTGCTCGACGCGGACTCGCTGAAAGCGGCCGTCGCGGACGCCCGGCCGGATGTGATTTACCACCTGGCCGGCCAGGCGGACGTCGGCCTCTCCTGGAAGATTCCCGCCCAGACCCTGGCCTTGAATGCCGGGGGGACGATTCACCTGCTCGAGGCGGCCGTGGCCTTCGGTTCCCCCCGCGTCATCGCCGTGACCAGCGCCGATATTTACGGCAGCCTCTCTCTCGATGCCATGCCGATCAATGGTCTGAGCCAGCCGCGCCCCAACCACCCCTACGCCGTCAGCAAGATCGCCGCCAGCCAGATGCTTCAGATCTACCACCAGCGCTATGGGTTGGAAATCGTGGAGGCCCGCCCCTTTAATCACATCGGTCCTAACCAGGCGCCAGGCTTTGTCGTGCCGGATTTCGCCAGCCAGATCGCCGCCATCAAACTCGGCCGGCAGTCCCGCCACATGCGCGTTGGCAACCTCAACGCTGAACGGGATTTTACCGACGTGCGGGATGTCGTCCGGGCCTATACCCTGCTCGCCGACGCCGGCAAGCCGGGCCATACTTATTTGATCTGTTCGGGACAGCCGGTGCCGATTCACTACCTGCTGACGACCCTGGCCGAATTGGCGGGGGTCGAGCTTGAAATCGAATACGATCCCGAGCGGATGCGGCCGTCCGATACGCCCTGCCTCTACGGCAGTTTCGATAAAATCAGGCGGGATGCCGGCTGGCAGCCGGAGATTCACCTGCGGCAGTCGCTGGCCGATGTGCTGCAGCACTGGTTAGAAAAACTGGGCAATGAGCAAAGATCGGCTCGATAAGATGCTCGTCGCGCGAGGACTGGTCGAGACGCGGGCGAAAGCCCGCGGGATGATCATGGCCGGCGAGGTGTTTGTCAACGGACAGATGGTTGACAAGGCCGGGACGATGGTTGCCGAAGGCGATGAGATCCGGCTGGTCGACCCCCTGCCCTACGCCAGCCGGGGCGGCTACAAACTGGCAGGGGCTCTCGACCAGTTCGGCATCGCGGTGGCCGGGGCCACCTGCGCCGATGTCGGGGCCTGCACCGGGGGGTTTACCGATGTCTTATTGCAGCGCGGAGCGGCCCGGGTATATTCAATAGATGTGGGTTACGGCCAGCTCGATTGGAAGCTGCGTCAGGATCCCCGGGTCGTGGTGATGGAGCGGACGAATGCCCGCCACCTCGAATCTCTGGCCAGCCCGGTCGACTTTGTCTGTATCGATGTCTCGTTTATCTCGCTGAGGCTGGTTTTGCCGGCTGTCGCCGGGTGGCTGAAGCCGGACGGGCAGGTGGTCGCCCTCATCAAGCCCCAGTTCGAAGCCGGACGGGGTCAGGTCGGCAAGGGCGGCATTGTGCGCGACCCGGCCGTCCACCGGGAAGTGCTCGAGAATTTCCTGCAGTTCGCCATCGAATCCGGATGGTCCGTCCATGGACTGGCCCTGTCCTCCATTCAAGGGGCTGATGGAAATATCGAATTTCTTTGCTGGCTCTCACGGGGGATTAAACAGCCGGAAATCGACCATCACACAGCCATCCAGAGCCTCGTACCCGAACCGGGGGCCTCGGAGACGACAGAAAGAAACGAAGCAGCCGATCAGACAGAAACGCCATGACGACATCGCTCAAACAGACCGCAACCCTCAAACAGGAAATGCTCGTCACCAAGCTTCGGGATGTCCTCGGCCGCATGGAAATCGCCACCATGCTGTCGTCAGATGCGATGGTCTGGACCGATAATCGCGGCCGGATCCAGTGGTGCAACAATGCCTTCGAGGATATTCTCGGGATGACCCGCCTGGACCTGTTGGGCACGTCCCTTGTGGAGGTCCTGCCGCTCGAGGTAGACGGGGAGAGGCTCCATCCGGCGCAGCATCCGGTTAATCTCGTCCTCACCCGGCAGTCCCACGAAGTCGGCCATTACACTCTGGTGCGGGAAGACGGTCCTGTTATCGTCGAAATCGCCCAGGCGCCGACCAGCGCCCAGGATATGGTCTCCAGCGCTGTTCTGGTCATGCGCCGGACCGATCGCCAGAAAAATCCGCTGCCAGAAGGAACGATCAATCCACAAAAAATTCGGCAGCTTGTCGAGGAAAATCGGACGCTGCGAGCCGAAATCGATCGCCTGACCGGCCGCCTGACTGCCGTGGAGATGGAAGAAGACGAATCGATCGCCTCCGGCTACCGCACCAAAGGCGCTTTTCTGGCCAACATGACCCACGAACTGCGCACCCCCCTGAGCGCCATTCTGGGGTATGCCGATCTGCTCTCCCGCGATCTGGCGAGCAATGGCCATACCGATTGGGTGCGAGATGTCTCGCAGATCAAACTGGCCTCGAACCGCCTGTTTTTCATGATCACCCAGCTGCTCGACCTGGCGGCCATTGAAGAAGATCAATTTTCCCTCAATATCGCCCGTTTTTCCGTTCCCGACCTGCTCAAGCAGGTCGAAATTACCGTCAGCGAGCTCCTGGCCGAACAGAACAACCAGCTGTGTATCACCTGTGGTGATGGGGTCGACGAGATGGTGACCGACGAAGGGAAGCTGCGGAAGATCCTCCTCCACCTTCTGAGCAACGCGGCTAAATTTACCATCCAGGGGCGCATCGACCTCGAAGTCATGGCCCAGCCGGAGGATCGGCTGCTGTTTGCCGTGCGCGACACCGGGATCGGTATGACCGGCGCCCAGATCAAGCGCATGTTTGAGCCGTTCACGCAGGGGGACGAATCGATGACCCGCCAGTACGAGGGGAGCGGGGTCGGCCTCTACATCTGCCGCCAGTTCTGTGAAAAATTGGGCGGTCAAATTGATATTCAGAGCGAACCGGGCGTTGGGACCTCCATTCAGGTCTCTTTTCCCCGAGTGCTGGATGAGGCGGCCGCCGGCGCCTGATCCCTCAATTGAGCTCGGCCAGCATCACTTCGAAAATTGCATGCTCGACGGCATCATATCGCCGGGCTGGAGCCTCCACCCAGGCCACGATCACCCCGTCATCGACGCGGGCTGTCATGATGAACCCGCGTACCGCCTCACCCTGTCTGTCGTTGTAGGTGAAATTCTGCCGGATCCAGAGGCGGCTGCCCAGGACGAAACGGCCGATGCCTCCCGCCTGGAACTGGTCGACGCCGCCGGCGGCCACAGCCACCCAACGGTCAAGGGCCGCCTCCCCGGTTTGCTCATCTCCCGGTTCAAGGCGCAAGGCGACGAATGTCTGGGAATCGTCGGGCGCGCTGAAGCGCTGCCAGCCGTTTTCCGCCGGCTGATAGAGAAAAGTTTCCGGTTTCGGCAGTGAAAAATCGGCCGTCGAAATGACCGACCAGCGGTTGGGAAAAAGGCCGCGTCCGACCGGCCGGTAGCGCCAGCTGGCCTGCAGGGTGCGCCAGGTCTCGAGCAGGGTCGCTTCCTCGGTCTGCGGGCCGTCCAGGTCGATGACGTAGCCGGTGCCGTCATGGACAAAGGTTCCCAGCAGACCGGTGTGCTCCCCGTCGCTCCCAATGTAGCCATAGGCGACCATCTCGGATGGCCGGCCGGCGAGGGTGGTCGACTCCTCGTACAGCACTTCCACCGGGCCGAAAATTTTCAGGGTCTCTTCTTTCAACGCCTGGGGAGAGGCCGGCGACACGTCGGGAAACAGGGTCAGGCGCAGCCGCGTGCGCCCATCCCGGCTCGTCGTGAACAGGACGCGGTCTCGGTACACCGGCCGGTACCAGCCGGATGGATAATAAAATTGAAAGCCGAGGTACGGGTCCAGATAGGCGACGCTGTTCCCGGCCAGGATCGTATTGTCGACCGGCAGGTCGACGAGGGCCAGACTGCTCTGACCGGCCGAGTTCGACCCGGCAAAGCCGATAAAATACGGGCCGCTCGGCAGCGGCCGCCGATCAAATGAGAGCTGGGCCGCATCCGACAGCCGAAGGGTTACCCCGGGCTCGCTGACGATTTGATCTCCCGCTTCGATAAAGAGACGGTCCGGCTGGAAAAAATCGCCGGCCGCGGCCTGCAGCTCAAATGGCGCCTGATCGGCCGTCACGCCCCAGATCGCTCCGATGCTGCCGGAGGCGGTGTCGAAAAGAAGGTTCACCCGGATGGCCTCCCCCGTTGCGGCCCGGGTATACAGCCCCGGCAGACTGCGGAAGGGGGGGCGGCCGGGTTCCTGCTGGTCCTGGTCCAGGGGCCACATGACGACATACTGCCCTTCATTCCCATCGGTCAGGAAGGTAGCCTGGGTGTCCCAGATATAAAAGTCTTCGTGCAGCCCATCGCGCCAGGTGAAGAGGCGGGAGCCATCGGCCAGGAAGGTCGGTTCCGGGATGAGCCGGTCGATCTCGAAGAGCTGCCGCCGGCCGTCTTCCTCGTAGCGGCCGGCAAAGAGGGTGACTTCGGCGATTTCACGACCGGTAACCTGGAAGGCGAGATGGGCCGGCGCCAGCGCGCTGGCCGGCTCTTCGGGGATCGAATTGACCGTGGTGACGGCCGGCGGCGCGTTTTCATCCTGCCGCCGGTCGCGAAGGCGGTTTAAAAAGGTTGACCATCCCGGCAGAACGGTCGCCTCGCCATAAAGCTGCAGCTGCACCGGGTCCGGATCGGAGGGGAAGTAGAGGGCGATGCCGTTGGCCTCCCGGTACCCGCTCCCCTGGCCGGCCCGGATGATCGCCTGGTCAATGGCCGCCGCCAGTCGATCCGCGGCCGCGGCCAGCGGCTCGGTCAGCGCCCGCTCCTGCAGAATTTTGGCCAGGTGACGCAGGTCGATGGCGGCATACCGGTCGACGCCTACCCCGTAGGCGCGGGCGAACAGCTCGGCTCCGTGACGGGCCGTGATCAGGTCGGCCGCGGCGGGTGACGGCGACTCCTCCAGCACGGCGGCCAGCCCCTGAAGGGAGTCGACGACCGCCGGCAGCCGCTCCAGGTCGACGGCCGACAGCGTGACGAACGGATTGGTTTCCCGGTAGCTGGTCATGAAGGTATCGACCGCCAGTCCGGCCGCCTCCACGCCGGATTGGCTCGGCTCGGCGATCAGGGAACCCAGCCAGGCCTCGTAGGCCCACCCATCAGCGGGGATGAGCTCTTCGGAGGCAACGGCCACCCGGGCATACGGCGCAACCGCGGCCAACACGTCGAGCTGACCCATCAGGCAGGCGTCGAACCCAATCAGGTCGAGCTTCGTCCCCGGAGAGCTGGCCAGACCCCATTCCAGGGCAGCGGCCAGCTCGGGCAAGGTCAGCACATCCCGGCTGCTGTCGTCGATGGCGATGCCCGACCAGCCGATGCCGTGATTCCAGAGGATCAGGGCGGTTTTCTGCGCCGGGTAGCGGGCCAGCCCCCAGGCCAGGAAATCGGCCAGAACGCCCGGTTCTCCGCTGTTGAGCTCCCCGGGCGCTTCGACGATGGGGGATTGGACGACCTGGCGATCCCCGTCCGCCTGGATCTGCAATCGCCTGGTTTCGCTCCACTCCTGATCGGCCGCCCGATCGATCTGGACAATAACATTGACATCCGGCGAAGAACCGGCGCTCTCGAGCTGGTTGAGATTAGCCAGCGCCTGGGCGTCGAGGTTGTTGTCGGCAGCCATATAAATCAGGATCGTCCATTCCGGCAGATTCGGGTCGAGGGTCGGTGTCGGCGGAGGTGGTGGACTCGGGGTGGCGGTAGGGGAGGGAGCGGCCGGCGGCACGACGGCTGTCGGAGCCAGGGTGGCAGGGGCGATCGTCGGGGCATCCACCGGCGTTTCAGCACGAAAAAGCCGGCAGCCGGTGAGCGAGGTCAGGGCGAGCAGGCAGACCAGAAGGACGAACGGTACGGCGCGGCTCTTCATTGACTTCTTCTCCACGATTGGAGTTTAGAGGATGTTTCAGGAACGGGCAATGATGGCTGCCGGCGGTCGTTGGTTCGGGATTTCCGTCCGGATTGGCTAAACGGCTGTGATCCATTAAAATCCGGCGGCTATGCATGAAATTGCCGGCAACATTCACATGCACACGCCCTATTCCGATGGGGCTGAATACCACCGGGATATCGCCGCGGCGGCCGTGCGGGCCGGACTCGACTTTATCGTGGTCACCGACCACAATGTGCGGGTCGAAGGACTCGAAGGGTATGTCGAGGTGGAGGGCGGCCGGGTTCTGCTGTTGATCGGAGAGGAAGTTCACCATGTCCGACGAAAGCCGCAGGCCAATCACTGCCTCGTCATCGGGGCCAGCCGTGACATGGCGCCTCATGCCGCCGATCCCCAGGGTCTGATTGACGCCGTGCATGCCGCGGGCGGCTACAGTTTCCTGGCTCATCCCTTTGATCCCGCCGCGCCGGTGATCGGGGAAAAGGATTACGCCTGGTACGACTGGGACGTTGAAGGGTACACCGGGCTCGAATTGTGGAATTACATGTCGAACTGGAAGACCCGAATCGACTCCCTATTCAAGGTCCTGCCGGCTGTTTTTCGTCCCGATCGGTTTATCCCGGGCCCGGATCCGGCGCTTCTGCAAAAATGGGATCATCTGCTGCGTCTCGGCCGCCAGGTGGCCGTCATCGGGGGGTCCGATGGGCACGGATTTCGCCAGAGGGTCGGCCCGTGGGAATTGATCATTTATCCCTATGAAGACCTGTTCCGCGCCGTGAATACCCACCTGCTCCTCGAGGAACCGCTGACCGGCGATTTCGCAGTCGACCAGCCCCGCGTTCTGGAGGCGATCGGAAGGGGTCGGGGCTGGGTCGGGTATGATCTCGATCATCCGACTCGCGGTTTTCGCTTCAGTGCGCAGAGCGCCAATCGGGGTACAATGGGGGATGAAATCACCATCGATGAACAGGTCGCGCTGCAGGTGATTTCGCCGACTCGGGCCAATATCCGCCTTCTTCATCAGGGGCGCGAGGTGGCCGCGATTGAGCGGGATACTTCCCTGACTTATTTAACCGATCAACCCGGCGCTTATCGGGTCGAAGTTCAAATACCCGTTAAAAAGTGGCGGCGCGGCTGGATTTACAGCAATCCCATCTACCTGAGGGAATAGATTAGCGGCGGCTGACCGGCCGCCGGCCAAAATCCTATCGAGTCCTTGGTGACACCATGTTTTCACTGATTCGCGGCGTGCTGCGCGCCTTCCTTTTTGTCACACTCGTCCTGAACGGCGCACTGCTCGTGGCGCTGGTCGGCTGGATGCCCATCCGCATCCGGGGGATCGGCCCCGGACCGTGGATCGTCCACGGCATCGCCGCCATCTTCACCTACGCGCTCGGCGTGCGGGTCAACCTGTCCGATCGGGAGCGCTGGAAAGAACACGCCGGGTTTATCTTTACCAACCACACGACTTACGTCGATATCCTGACCATCTTTTCGACCACACCGGTCCGGTTTGTGGCCAAGGCGGAGATTCGACGGTGGCCGGTGATCGGCTGGCTGGCCGAGGCGATCGGCTGTGTTTTCGTCCAGCGGGATAGCCGGGAATCCAGGCAGCAAACCCGCCAGCAGCTGGCCCTGATGGATCAGCGGCCGCCGGTGGTTCTTTTCCCGGAGGGAAAAACCGCCCCGTACGGCCGCCTGCTCCCCTTTCGCCGGGGGGCGTTTGAGATCGCTCACCAGGGGATGGTGCCCTATCTCCCGGCGGCGATCGTCTACAATGATCGCCGGATCATCGATTGGAAAAGCCGCCCCCCGCTCGTTGCCTGGTGGGAAATGTTGAGCCGCGGCCCGCTGCTCTATGCGGATGTCTATGTCCTCGACCCGGTTCAGCCGGAAGAGACGGATGATCCGGAGGCCCTCTGTGAAAGGACCCGGGTTGATCTGCTGGACGTGCTGATCGAGCGGGGTGGGTACGAATTGGAGCCGTCGGCGCGGGTCCAGCGGGCGGTGGGACAGGCGGCCGATTGATCCCAAACCGGCACGCGCCCATGCGGCAGGTCTCCGGTTGGCGAGGTCCTGCGAGGACGAAACCTTAAATCGATTAATTGAGAAGCAGGCATTTTATGACCGAAACCATGCTGCGGCCGGATCGGCCGCTTGAACCTCATCCCCGGGTCATCGTCGTTGGGGCGTCAGCCGGTCTGGGGGCGGCCCTGGTGCGAGAACTCATCCGGCAGGGCTATATCGTCGCCGCACTGGGTCGAAATGAAAAAGCGCTCGACAGGCTCTGCCAGGATATCAATGCCACGGCTCCACCGGGGCTTTTTACCCGAGCCTACGTCCACGATGTCACCGATTTCGATGTGATTCCGGCCCTGTTTCAGCAGATCGTTCAGGATCTCGGTGGGCTGGACATGATCATTTACAACGCCGGTGCCATGCCGCTCGTTGGCCCGGAAGAGTTCGATTTCGCCAAGGATCGCGAAATAATCCAGGTCAACACGCTGGGGGCGATCGCCTGGCTCAACGAGGCTGCCCGGCGCTTCAGCCAGACCGGGCAGGGGCGCATCGTGGGTATTTCCTCGGTGGCCGGTGACCGCGGCCGGGTGGGAAACCCGGTTTACACCAGCAGCAAGGCGGCCCTCACCACTTACCTGGAAGCCCTGCGCAACCGGCTCTCGCGCCGCGGGGTCCAGGTAACCACGATCAAGCCCGGGTTTATGCGCACGGCCATGTACGAGCGAACACGCGGCAAGGGCGGCTTCGGGGTGATTTCGCCGGAGCGGGCGGCCGTCAGCATCATTCGGGCGGCCGAACGGGGCCGGCAGACCGTCTATGTTCCGGCGCCGTGGGCGCTGATCATGCTGATCATCCGCCACATCCCGTCCTTTATCTTCCGCCGCTTGAGGATATAAACCATCCGGGGATCTGGCGGCCGGCTGCGGCCGGCTTCGCCTCCCGATTGAACCCATGACGACAAGAACGAAAAAATCCGGTCACCGGACCCAGCCGGCCCCGGCGCAGCCACCTGCTCTTGACCATCTTGAGCGGGTCTGGGCCTGGGGGATGGCCAGCAGCAGTAATGCCTATGTTTACCGGCCGAGCACGCTGAAAGATCTGCGCGGGATTCTCGATCTGGCCGGTAAAAACGGCCGCACCATCGCCTTTCGCGGCGGCGGCAACAGCTATGGAGACGCATTTGGCAACCGGGAGGAAATTGTCCTCGATCTCAGCCGGCTCAACCGGATTCTCGAGTGGGATCCGACTGCGGGGATCATTCGGGTCGAGCCCGGGGTGACCATCGATCAGCTCTGGCGCTTCGTGCTGCCGGATGGCTGGTGGCCGCCTGTCGTCACGGGCACCGCCCTGACGACGGTCGGCGGCTGCGCCGGGATGAACACCCACGGCAAAAACGGGTGGAAGCTCGGCACTTTCGGGGATCATGTTCTCGAGTTTGACCTGATGAAGGCGGACGGCGAAATGGTCACGGCCTGTCCGGAAACCGATCCGGAGCTGTTCTACGCGGCCATCGGCGGATTTGGCATGCTCGGGGTTTTTACTTCCCTGACGATCCAGTTAAAGCGGATTTATTCCGGCCTGCTGCGTGTGGAGGGAGCTTCCTGCCCCCATCTCGGCCGGGCGCTCGACTACCTCGAGGAGCATCTCGACGATTCCGACTATCTCGTCGGCTGGCTCGACGGATACGCTCGAGGGCGATCGCTGGGCAGGGGGGAGATGCACCGGGCGGTCTACCTCGCGCCGGGGGAAGATCCCAGCCCGCAAAAAACGCTCCAGGTCCCGTACCAGGAGCTGCCGGACAGTTATTTTGGCCTGCTTCCGAAGTCAAGCCTCTGGTTTTACATGCGCTTCTTCTTAAATCCGATCGGCGGCCGGCTGACCAACACCCTCAAGTACACCGCGGCCCGGCTGCTGAGCGGGGAGAAAGGGCGGCCGTACACGCAGTCCCATGTCGCCTTCCATTTTCTCCTCGATTACGTTCCCGGCTGGAAGCGAGCCTATCTGCCGGGAGGGCTGATCCAGTACCAGTCTTTTCTGCCCAAAGAGCGGGCCGAGGCGGGGTATCGGGAGATCCTGGAGCTTTGCCAGCGGCGGGGGCTGGTCAATTACCTGAGCGTACTCAAGCGCCATGTGCCGGACAAATACCTCATTTCCTACGGCGTCGACGGCTACTCGCTGGCGATGGATTTCAAGGTCACGCGCCGCGGCCGGCCGGATCTCGTGCGGCTGACCCGGGAGCTGGACGAGATCGTCCTGCGTCACGACGGCCGCTTTTACCTGGCCAAGGATAGTGTCTTGCGGCCGGAGGTCGCCCGCCGCTATCTCGGGGAGGAGACAATTGCCCGCTTCAAAGCGCTGAAAGCGGTCTACGATCCAGCGGCTCGCTTTCAGAGCGACCTCTGGCGGCGGGTCTTCAGCTGAGTTCGTTTCCGGGGACCGGGGCCTGGGAGTCGGCTTCGGGCAATTCCGGCGGGTCGGAGGCGTCTCCTTCTCCGTCGAAATCGAAGTCGTCGAACTGGGTAAAGAAGCGGTGCTCCCGGGTCAGGGTGCGCAGGATCATGTGGAGCGGGCGCCCATCCGCCGCTTCGGAGGCGACGGCGGCTCGCCGGCCGATGAGTTCTCCAACCAGCCGCCAGTAATCCCTTGAGAGTTCGCCCGGCGAGCGGATCGCTCCCTCGGGGCTCTCCTGACGGCCGGCCTTGAGGGTTTTCAGCTCGATCAGGTAGCGGTCGGAGCCCTGAATGTGGGAGATGACCCGGGCCGTAAAGATGGCCCGCACATAGTCTCCTTCCGGAATTTTCCAGACGAACTGGATATCGAATGTCTCACTGCGCTCGAGCCTTGCCGGAGTCATGGCCACCTGTCGTCAAAAAAAAAGGTCGCCGTAGGAATACGGCGACCTGGTTTGTGCCAATGGAGCAGCCCCGTCGTGATCAGCGGATCGCCTGTTCGGTGTTTTTGTCGAACAGGTGCATGTTGCCCATGTCCGCCACGAGGTTCACCTTGCTGCCGATGGCGGGCGCCAGGCGAGTCTCC
>JBFFZG010000008.1:0-39679 GCA_041568735.1 Promineifilaceae bacterium (SeqCode) | reverse complement strand
TTAATATGGACAGGTTATAGCAGGTTTGCGGGGACCGGGGAACGGGGGACAGGGAACAGGGAACGGGGAACGGGGAACAGGGAACGGGGAACGGGGAATGGGAGTTGGGAGTTGGGGGCTGTCGCAGGAACCGGGTTCGTAATTCGCGGCTGCTGTCCAAAATTCGCAAACTGGGGCAGCTCTTCACTTTCGACTTTCCTCTTTCAACTTTCCACTCGGTACTCGGCACTCGGCACTCGGCACTCGGTACTCGGTACTCGGCACTCGGCACTCGGTACTCGGTACTCGGCACTCGGCACTCGGCACTCGGTACTTCTTCTTGCACTTCCCACTTTCCCCTCTAAACTTACCCCATGATCCGCGTGACGGTGCCCGCGACTTCGGCCAATCTGGGGCCCGGCTTTGACTGCCTGGGGCTGGCTTTGAGCCTGCGCAACAGCTTTGAATTCACGCCGCGGCCGGCCGGTTATCGGTTTGAGATCAGCGGTGAAGGCGAAGGGATCATTCCGCCGAATGCCTCCAATCTGGTTATCCGGGCCGCGCGGCTCCTCTGCCGCCACATCGGCCGGGAGCTGCCGGGGCTGGCCATCCGGCAGCACAGCCTGGTGCCGGTAGCCAGCGGGCTCGGGAGCAGTTCGACGGCCGTCATTGCGGGCCTGCTTGGCACCAACGCCCTCTTCGACGAGCCGCTGTCCCGGGCCGAGATTCTGGCCCTGGCCACCGAAATGGAAGGGCACCCCGACAACGTGGCTCCGGCCCTGTACGGCGGCCTGGTGCTCGTGCCGGCTGTCGAACCGGGGGAGCCCCAGATCGCCGAGCGGATCGCCGTGCCTCCGCTGGAGGTGGTCGTCGTTCTGCCCGATTTTGAGCTCCTGACCTCGACGGCGCGGGCGGCGCTGCCGGCGGTCGTGCCCCGCGCTGACGCCATCTTCAATCTGGGGCGGGTGCCGCTTGTCATTCGCGCCCTCGAACAGGGAGACTATGACAAACTGGCCGCGGCCATGGCCGACCGGCTGCACCAGCCCTACCGGATGCCGCTCGTGCCGGGCCTGGCCGACGCAGCCGCGGCCGCCCGTTCCGCCGGTGCCGCGGCGGTCGCCATCAGCGGCGCCGGCCCGAGCCTGATCGCCTTTGCTCCGGCCGGCCATGAACAGATCGGCCGGGCGATCTGCGCCGCCTTTGCTGCGGCCGGCCTGACCAGCCGGCTGTGGCAGCTGACGATCGACACCGCCGGCAGCACGGTCGAGCGGGCGGCAGGCTGAGACGTGCCCCGTTTCCCGGCCGGTTTCCCGTCGTGGATTTCCCGGCTACATAGCTACATCTAATCGACTTCCCCCACAATTTGAATAAACTGGTAAAGTGAATAAAATAAACCGATCGATTTTTGATGGATCGGCCGTCCCCACCGGCCGATCTGGACAGAGGAAAATCGAACCTCCCGGTTCCACAGTGAAAGAGAACGACTCAGCGAAAACTCACTCACGCGCAAGGTGAGTCCTTTCGCCTGTAATAAACTGGTGGGTGGTGCGATGGGGTGGGCGGCCCCGACAGCCGTCACTTTCACCAACCGGTAAAAAATTCCAAAGGAGTTTGGCATGGCTAAACAAGTTGCTCAGGGTCGGGCCAAATCGATTCCCAAAGATTTGCTCCTCGACTGGTACCGGCAGATGGTGTTGATTCGCCAGTTCGAACAGAGCTGCTCCGAACAATATCAGCTGGGAAAAATCGGCGGCTTTCTGCACCTCTACATCGGGCAGGAAGCGGTCGCCGTTGGCTCGATCGCCGCCCGCGGTGAAAACGATCACGTGATCACGGCCTACCGGGATCACGCACATGCCCTGGCCGTCGGCACTGACCCGGCCCCCCTGATGGCCGAGCTGATGGGGAAGGCGACGGGGATCAGCAAAGGGCGCGGCGGGTCGATGCACCTGGCCGATGTCAGCCGCAAGTACTGGGGAGGCTACGCCGTGGTCGGCGGCCACATGCCGCTGGCGGCCGGCCTGGCCCTGGCCGAGCAGTATCGGGAAACGGACGGCGCCGTCCTCTGCTACATGGGGGACGGCTCGACCAATATCGGCTACTTCCACGAATCCCTCAACCTGGCCGGCGTCTGGGATCTGCCGGTCGTCTGGATCGTGGAAAACAACCAGTACGGCATGGGAACGGCCGTCGATCGGGCTTCGGCCGCGCCGATGCTCGACAAGGCCCGGGGCTACGGCATGGAAGGAGTGCAGGTGGACGGCATGAGCGTCTGCGACGTCTATCTGGCAGCTCAGGATGCCCTCAAAAAGGTGCGGGCCGGCGAAGGACCGCAGTTCCTGGAATGCATCACCTACCGCTTCGAAGGGCACAGCATGGGCGACCCCCTCCGCTACCGGACCAAGGATGAAGTCGCCAAATGGCGGGATGACGATCCGATCGGCATCCTCGAACGGCGGCTGATTGAGGTGGAGGGCAGCACCAAAGAAGAACTCGACGAGATCGACGACCAGGTCGAAGCGGAAATGGCCGCGGCCGTGCAGTTTGCCGATGAGTCCCCCCTGCCCGATTTCGATACCCTCTTCGATCATATCTTTGTGGAGAACTAACCGATGGCCAGAATCACGATGCGACAAGCGATTTCCGACGCCCTGCGCGAGGAAATGCTCCGGGACGAAAATGTCTTCATCATGGGTGAGGAAGTCGGCGTGTGGGGCGGCACCTACGCCGTCACCCGCGGTTTTTACGATGAATTTGGCCCCAAACGGGTCAAAGACACCCCCATTTCCGAGATGGTTATCGCCGGTGCGGCCACCGGGGCCGCCATGAACGGGGTGCGGCCGGTCGCGGAGTTCATGACGATAAACTTCGCCTTCGTCGCCTTCGACGCCATCGTCAACCACGCCGCCAAAATCCATTATATGTTCGGCGGCCAGATGAAAGTGCCGCTCGTCTTCCGGGCACCGGGCGGCGGCGGCCGCCAGCTCGGCGCAACCCACAGCCACACGCCGGACGTCATCTTCGCCCACTTCCCGGGCCTGCGGGTCGTCTCTCCCGGCACGCCCTACGACGCTAAAGGAATGCTCAAGGCAGCCATCCGCTCCGACGACCCGGTGCTCTTCATCGAGCATCACACGCTCTACCAGGAGCGGGGCGAGGTGCCGGAAGAAGAGTATCTCGTGCCGCTCGATCAGGCCGAAGTAAAGCGCGAAGGGCGGGACGTCACCATCGTCACGTATGCCGAAGGGCTGCGGGTCTCCATGATGGCGGCCGAAGAGCTGGCCAAGGAAGGGATCGAGGTTGAAGTGGTCGATCTGCGCTGCCTGCAGCCGCTCGACATGGGGCCGGCGATTGCCTCATTCAAGAAAACGTTTAAGGCGGTTGTCGTCGAAGAAGGGCACGGCACCTACGGCATCGGCGCCGAAGTGGTCGCCCAGCTCCAGGAGCACGCCTTCGATTACATCGACGCCCCCATTCGCCGGGTCGCGCAGAAGCAGGTGCCCCTCCCCTACTCGCGCGAGCTCGAGCAGTCCGCCCTGATCAACCCCCAGCGGGTGATCGACGCGGTCAAGGAGGTGCTCTAATGGCTGATTTTATCGTCATGCCCAAGCTCGGCTTCGACATGCGCGAAGGCGAGTTTGTCGGCTGGAATAAGGCGATCGGCGAGGTCGTCAATAAAGGGGACGTCGTGGCCGAAATCGAATCGGATAAGGCGACCCTCGAGCTCGAAGCGCAGGTTTCCGGCGTGCTGCTGGCCACCCTGGTCGAGGCGGGCGATATCGTCGCCGTCGGCGCCAATGTGGCCATTGTCGGCGAAGAGGGTGAGGATGTCTCCGGCCTGGTGCCGGACGCTGCCCCCGCCGAAAAAGCGGCGCCGCAGGAAGCCGCGGCCGCAGCGCCGGCTCCGGCCGCGGCCGCTGCCCGGACCAACGGCACCACAGCCGGCACGGCCGACCAGGAGTACCCGGCCGGTGTCAAGGCGACCCCGGTCGCCCGCCGCATGGCCTCCGAAAAAGGGGTCGATCTGCTGAGCGTCCCCTTTGCCGGGGAGCGGATCCGCAAGGCGGATGTCGAAGCCTTCCTCGCCGCGGGCGGTGATGATGGCCAACCGGCCGCCGCGCCCGCCCTCGCCCCCGCCGCACCGCAGGCCATCCCGGCCGCCGCCGGCCCGGAAGACACGATGATCCCGGCCACCAAACTGCGCCAGGCGATCGCCCGCCGCATGACCGAAAGCAAGACGACCGTTCCCCATTTCCAGGTCACCATGGAAATCGATATGGGGGCGGCGCTGGCCCTGCGCCAGCAGCTCAACGACATGCTGGCCGACGAAGGCGTCAAGATCAGCATCAACGACATCCTCGTCAAGGCGGCCGGCCTCACCCTGCGGGAATTCCCGATGATCAACGGCAGCTTTGCCGGCAAGGAGATTTTGCTCCACAACCGGATCAATGTCGGCAGCGCCGTGGCCACCGACAAAGGGCTCCTGACTGTCGTCCAGAAGGACACCGATAAAACGACGCTCGGCGAAATCGCCCGTCAAAACAAGGCGATGATCGAGCGGGCGCGGGAAGGGAAAAACTTGCCGGACGATTTCACCAACAGTACCTTCACGATCAGCAATCTGGGCGTTTACGGCGTGGCCGAGTTCATCGCCATTATCAATCCCCCCGAAGCGGCCATCATGGCTGTCGGCGGCATCCACGAGAAGCCGGTTTTCAAGAATGGGGAGCTGACGGCAGCCCGGCTCATGAAGGTAACCGTCTCGGCTGACCACCGGGTCACGGACGGGGCGGAAGTGGCCCGCTTTCTGGTAAAGTTCAAAGAACTGCTCGAAAATCCCATGAAACTGCTCGTCTGATTGGTGGGAAAACAGAGGACCTGGCCCCGGCGGGCCGGGTCCTTTTCCTTATTCCCCGACGATTCAGGGGAGGAGCCCTGATTCCATGATTCCCTGGCTGCTCATTTTTCTGCTCGGGGCCATCCTGCTGGCCGGACTGCTGCCGCTGCTGGTGCGGCGGGGCGGCCGGCGGGTGGCGCCGGTCGATCCCGATACTCTCCTGCGGCCGTTCCCGGCCGCGGTGGAAGTCACTCGTCTGGATGCCCACCGGCTCCGGCTGCGCTGGCCCGGCCCGGCGGGACCAGCCGAAGTCTTTGGCGGCCTCTCCCCGGATCAGATCGATTTCAGCCGGCCGATCGGCCGGGTGGTCAACGAAAACGAACTCGTCGTGCCCAATCCGGGGCGCCACCGGCCGTATTTCGCCCTGAACTTCCCGGGAGACGCGGCGCCGCTCCTGACCGCCGAACGGCAGCTCCCGCTCAAAAGAGCGGTCAACGTGCGCGATATCGGCGGCTACCCGACTGAGGGCGGCCGGCCGGTCGCCTGGGGCCGGGTTTATCGCGGCGGGGATCTCAGCCGCCTGAACGGCGACGATCTCGACTACCTGGCAGGGCTGGGTCTTCGCCTCGTCTGCGATCTCCGAACCCGGCGGGAAGTGTCCGAACGACCCGACCGGCTGCCGGACGGAGCCGGGTACCGGCACGTCTCCATTAACGAGGAAGACCGCCTCTTCAGCCGTTATCTGCGCACGGTGCTCTTCAATCGAGCCGGACTCGAGGAGCTGATGGGGCAGCTTTATCTCTACATGATCGGCCGGCGCGGCGCTTACCTCGGACGCGCCCTCGCCCCTCTGGCCGACCCGGCCAATTTGCCGCTGCTCTTCCACTGCACGGCCGGTAAAGATCGAACCGGGCTGGCCATTGCCCTGCTCCTCGACCTGCTCGGCGTGCCCCGCGAGATTATCCTGGCCGATTACACGCTCAGCAATCTGCATTACGAGCGGCTCTTTCACGGGTTCGTCGCCGGCAACACCCACCTGCGCCGGCTGGGTGTGCCGATGGAGGAGCTGGCCGCCCTGCTCGTGGTGAATCCCCGCTGGTTGGAGGAGGCCCTGGCGACTGTGCACGAGCGGTTTGGTTCGGTCGAGCAGTACCTTCAAGAGGCGGGAGGTCTGACGGCCGGGGAAATCGCCCGCATTCGTGAAAACTGCCGCGCGTAGAGGGACAGGCTGTCTTTCCGGCCATTTTCTCCATGCCGCCCTCTCCTCCGGTCCCGGCTTCATTCGTTCTGACCGGCATTTCTGCTAGAATAACCCGCTTATCGCCGGCCACGGTCGCCCATGACGCTTATCAGGCCAGCGGGAACCGGGGACGACCCGGTCCGCCGGCCAACCTTTCCACCGAACCACCGCCGCTCTGAGGGCCGGCTGCCGACCCAAAACCTTCTCAATCGGATTTTTTTGTGAAACGATCGCTTAGTGCCGGAAAATATTCTCTGACCCTCTACCCCGGCCGTCCCCAGCCGCTCGGGGCCACGATCACCCCCACCGGCCTCAATTTTGCCGTTTATTCGGCCCACGCCGCCGCGGCGGTCCTCGTTCTCTTCGAGAAGGGGGAGCCCCATCCCCTGGTCGAAATTCCCCTGACGAGCGATTTTCGGGTGGGCCACATCTTCGCGGTCGAGGTCACGGGACTCGATCCAGAAGCCATCGAATATGGCTACCGGATGGAAGGCCCGCATAACCCGGCCGCCGGCCACCTCTTCGACCCGAGCCACATCCTGCTCGACCCGTACGCCCGCCAGATCAGCGGCCGCAATACCTGGGGGAAAAAACCACCCGCCTACTTCGTCGCCCCCTTTCGCAGCCAGATTCTGACCACCCCATTTGACTGGGAGGGAGACCGGCCGCTGCGCCTGCCGTTCGAAGATCTCATCATCTATGAGATGCACGTCCGCAGCTTTACCCGCCATCCGAGCGCCCAGGTCGAACATCCCGGCACTTATGCCGGGATTATCGAAAAAGTCGATTATCTCAAAGCCCTGGGTGTCAACTGCGTCGAACTCTTGCCCATTCATGAATTCGACGAATTCGAAAACACGTTTGTCAATCCGCTCAGCGGTGAACGGCTCTGGCAGTACTGGGGGTACGGGACGATCGGCTTTTTCGCCCCCAAAGCCGGCTTTGCCGCCAGCGGAGCGGCCGGCGGGCAGGTCGTTGAATTAAAATCCCTGGTTAAAACCCTCCACCAGAACGGCATCGAAGTCATCCTGGACGTCGTCTTCAATCATACCGGGGAGGGCGGGGCCGGGGGCCATGCGATTTCCTTCCGGGGACTCGATAATAAAACCTACTACATGCTCACGCCGGATGGCCACTACTACAATTTCACCGGCACGGGCAACACCGTTAACTGCAACCACCCGGTGGTGCGGGAGATGATCATTCAGTGCCTGCGCTATTGGGTCACCGAATTTCATATCGACGGTTTTCGGTTCGATCTGGCCTCGATTATGGTCCGGGATGGGAACGGCCAACCCATGGACAACCCGCCGCTCATCGAAGCCATCTCCCGGGACGGGATCCTGGCCGGCACCAAGTTGATCGCCGAGGCCTGGGATGCGGCCGGTCTCTACCAGGTCGGCACCTTTCCCCACTACGGCCGCTGGTCGGAATGGAATGGAAAATATCGCGATGTCGTGCGCAGGTTTCTCAAGGGGGATGAAGGGCAGGCCGGGGAAATGGTCCAGCGGATCCTGGGCTCCCCCGATCTCTACCAGGATCGAGCGCCGGGCGCGTCCATAAATTTTATCACCTGCCACGACGGCTTCACCCTAAACGATCTCTTTTCCTACAACCAGAAACACAACGAAGCCAACGGGGAAAACAACCGGGACGGCAACAACGACAACAACAGCTGGAACTGCGGGGAAGAAGGGCCGTCTGAGAACGTCCAGGTCAATACCCTGCGGTACCGGCTCATGCGCAGCGCGGTGGCCATTCTCCTGACCAGCCAGGGCGTCCCCATGTTCCACATGGGGGATGAAATCGCCCACACCAAGCGGGGCAACAACAATACCTACGGCCACGATAATGAGTTAAACTGGTTCAACTGGAAGCTGGTCGAGGAGCACCACCATCTCCTGCGGTTCTTCCGCCTCATGATCGCCTTCCGCAAGGTCCATCCGGCCCTGCGCAGCCGCACCTTTTTAAGCAATACCGATCTGGTCGGCAGCGGCTATCCAGATATCTCCTGGCACGGCGTGCGGGCCTGGCAGCCAGACTGGTCCTACCACAGCCACACCCTGGCGTATCTCCTCTGCGGCCGGCACGTGGCTCCGGGTCCCGGCGGAGACGACTATATTTTTATCGCCATCAACATGCACTGGAAGCCCCATGTTTTCGCCATGCCGGAGCTGCCGGATGGGCTCGACTGGTATCTGTTCGCCGATACCGCCCGCACCTCTCCCCACGATATCTGCGAACCCGGCAGCGAAGCGCCGATCGGCCGGCAGACGGACCTGATCGTCGAGAGTCACAGCCTGATCATCCTGGTCGGCCGCTGACCGGCTGTCCCCCTTTAGTACCAGCGATTGATGCGATACCGGTTTAATTTAGCTATAATGATCGTGAACATAACATAAATTCGAGGCACGGGTTCCGGCAAAGGACATTTCAATGGCCACCATACTTGCAATCGATGACGACGAACTGGTTTCGCGCACGCTCCAGCGGACGCTGAAAATGTACGGACTCAATGTCATGGTCGCCCGCAGTGGTGCCGAAGGGCTTCAGCTCGCCCGCCGCCATCCGCCCGACCTGATGATCCTCGACGTGATTATGCCCGGCCTCGACGGCTACCAGGTTGCCCGCCAGGTTCGAGGGGATCCCCTGCTCAAAGAACTGCCAATTCTCTTCCTGACCGCCAAGGTCAAGGACGAAGATAAAATCGAAGGGTTCCGGGCCGGCGCAGACGACTACATGACCAAGCCTTTCAACGTCGAGGAGCTCCATCTTCGCGTGCGGGCGATCCTGCGCCGGGTCACGGCCGGGGCCGAGGCCCAATCTGAGCCGAGTAAGGAGGTCGTCGTCGGCAATGTCGTCCTCGACTGCCGCACGTTCGAGGTGACCACCCCGAAGGGCAAGGTACTGCTGACCAATGTCCAGTTCGATTTACTCTATCACCTCATGAGCAACGCCGGCACGATATTCACCAGCCAGCAGCTGCTGCAGGATGTCTGGGATTATCCGAAGGACACCGGCAGCCCGGAGCTCGTGCGGGCGCATGTGAAAAATTTACGGGAAAAAATTGAACCGACCCCGGGCAAACCGGTCTATATCCGAACGATCAAGGGGCACGGCTATACCTTTTCACCGCCTGAATGACGGGTTTCGCCCGGCCGTGGCCCACGATCGGGCATCGGCTTGAATCTGTGGAAACGATCCCCAAAAAAACCGCCAAACTGCCGGCCCTGCCGAAAGAAATCCGGCCGGCCCATATTCTCATCGTCGACGACGAACCGCAGATCGCCGAATCCCTGGCCGATTTTCTCGGCCGGCAGGGCCACCTGACGTCAATCGCCTATTCCGGCCGGGAAGCGTTCGACTTCCTGCAGGATGCCCTTTACGAACAAGGGGAGCCGGTCGACCTCGTCCTCCTCGACATGCGCATGCCGGAGATGCCGGGCTTTGAGGTGCTCAAACAGCTGCGCGATCACCAGGATCCCGACCTGAAATTCACCCGGGTGATCATGCTGACGGCCGCCACCGGCCACCAGGAAAAAATCGACGCCCTGAACGCCGGGGCCGACGATTACATCACCAAGCCCTACCAGCCGCAGGAGCTCCTGGCCCGCGTCCGTACCCTGCTGCGCACCCAGCAGCTCGAGAAGCTGCTCCAGCACCAGCGGCAGCAGCTGGCCCACCTGAACCGCATCGGCCAGGAGATGGCCATGTCCCACGACGTGCGCGGCATCATGCGGCTGGCCGTGCGGGAAGCGCGCAAATTCCTCGACTGCGAGGTGGTGGGGCTGTTCGTGCCCAACAAGGCCAAGCAGCGGATCCTTTGCCAGCATTTGAGCGGCGCGGCCGTCGGAGCCGATCACTACCCCGCCATCCCGATGGACCAGGGCATTATCGGGCAGACGGCGCGCAAACCGGCCGTCTACCGCCTCGGCGAGGCCGACCTGGCCCTGGATAAGAATTTCGTGCGGGAGACGGATGTCCCCCCAAAAATCACGCCGCGCTCCCTCATGAGCGTTCCGGTGATCGCCGTCGGCCATACCTGGGCGGTCCTCGTCGCCTACAACAAGCGGCAGGGCAATTTTTCCGAATTCGACCTCGATCTGATCGCTTCCCTCTCGACATTTCTCGGCGGAGCGGCAGAAAACGCCTACCTGGTGCAGAATCTGCGCGCCCGCCAGCAGGAGCTGCTCGACAACCGCAACTCCCTGCAGGCGATCATCGACGGCATCCTCCATCCGATTTATACGATTGACGACCGGTGGCAGCTCGTGGCCGTCAACGAAAACAAGGGGCAGGAGCTGGAACGCGAGCCCGCCGCAATGATCGGCCAGCCCTGCTACCGGGCCTTCTTCGGCCGGACGACTCCCTGCGACCACTGCCACGCTGCGGAGACCCTGACCGGCGGCACATCGCAGACCTGGTCGGTCCAGTGGCTGGGAGAAGATCGGCTTCCCCGGGAGTGGGATGTCAATTCCTATCCGATTCCGGGCCAGCGCTCCGGCTCAGCCAGCGCGGTGGTGGTCTGGCAGGATCGAACCGAAGAGCGGCGGCTGGAGCGATCACTCCTCCAGGCGGGGAAACTGGCCGCCATCGGGCAGCTGGCGGCCGGCGTGGCCCATGAAATCAACAATCCCCTGACCGCCATCAACGCTAACGCGGAAATGATGCGCATGGTCATCCCCAAAGATGACGACCAGTTCGAGGCAGTCGACCTGATCCTGCGCGCGGGACAGCGGGCGGCCAAGGTCGTCCGGGGGCTCCTCGATTTCGCCCGCGAGCGTCAGTACACATTCATTCCCCTCAATATCACCGACACGATCGAGCAGGCGCTTGAGCTCGTCGCCTACCAGCTCCACGCGGCCAATGTCACGATCAAAAAAGATCTGCCGGCCGAACTCCCCTGGGTCATGGCCAGCTCAGAGCACGTCAAGAGCGTCTGGATCAACCTCATGATCAACGCCCGCGACGCCATGCGGGATGCGGAAACGGAAGAGCCGATCCTGGAAATTATCGCCCGCCTGGCCCAGCCTTTCCCCAACACGGGCCAGCAGGTCGAAATCCTCGTGCGTGACAACGGTCCCGGCATCCCGCCGGCCGAGGCGGCCCATATTTTCGAGCCCTTCTACACGACCAAAGATCCCGGGAAGGGAACCGGGCTGGGACTGGCTACCTGCCACCGCATCATCGAGCAGCACGGGGGGCTGATCGAAATGATCAGCACCCCGGGACGCGGCGCCACCTTTGTCGTTCGCCTGCCGGCGGTCGAGAAGAAAACCCACCGGCGCAGGTCGGCGTAATTTTCCCTCTGTGATTTTTTCCGATAAGATAAAATTGACCGGACCACGGATATTCTTTCGTATCCCGTGCGCTTCGGAGATAAAATAAAGCGAACCAGCACGTCATGGACCCTCCCGGGACGCAGGTTTGTGAGATTTAGACCATGGATTCGGAAGCACAGGTTACATTAGGCGATGTTCTTCGTCTGGCGCTGCCGCTGAATACCCAGCTTCTCGCCGGATCGGAACAGCGCGGGCGCCTCATCAACTGGGTGGTCATCCTGACCGACACCAGCCTGGTCCGCGACCAGGTGCAGATGGGGGACCTGGTGATCATTCCGCTGCCCCTCCAGCATGGTTTATCTGAAGAACAGCTGGTGGCGCTGCTGCACAACCTGGGCGCTGCGGCCGTCGCCGCCGTCGGATTCTTGCAACCCCCGGGTGACCACATCGAGGAAGCTGCCGGCCGCATCGACCTCCCCCTCCTGCTGCTTCCCGATGAGGAAAACCTGCGGGCGGTCCACCGGGCGGTATCCGCCCTCCTGCTCGACCGCCAGACGCGCATCACCGAGCGCGGTATGCAGCTCTACCGGGATCTTTCGGAAATGTCCCGCGAGGAGCAGGGGCTGCAGGCGATGACCGACATGATGTCCAAAATGACCGGCAAGATTGTGGTCGTCCAGGACAAACGGCTCGACATCCAGGCGATGAGCATTCCCCCGGATAATGCGATCGACATCGCCCAGATCTCGTCCATTCTCAAGCAGCGGGACGAGCTGCCGGTCATTCTCCGCAATCGCAAAGCGGCCGCCAAGTCGCGCCAGAGCTACTGGCAGCAGCTCCTGACCGTCGAAAATGTGGGGCGGCTCCTATCCCCCATCATCTCCGGCGACCGCGCCCGGGGTTATCTCTCCGTGATTGGACCGGCCGACGATCTCGATATGATGGACCAGCTGACCGCCGAACACGGGGCGGCCGCTTGCGCGCTGGAAATGGCCAAGGCCAAAGCGATCAGCGAGGCCAAAAAAGAGCTGCGCGGAGACTTCCTGGAAGGCGTTCTGGCCGGGACCATTCCGAGAGCCGAAATGGAACGGCTGCGGGCCCGGCTCGACCACGACACCGAGCAGCCCCACGCCGTGGTGACCTTCGCCTGGGACGGAGGGCAGGCCCCGTCCATTCGCTACCTGGAAACGGCCGTCAACTGGGTCCTCTCCAGCCACAACCGGCCGGCCCTCGTCCACATCTACGGCGGCAGCACGGTCTGCATGTTCCAGGCTCTTCGCAACGTCGAAGACGATCTGAGCACCGCCCGCGAGCTCGAACGCCGGCTGCGGGAATACGTTCGCTCGGAGTACCCGGACGCCCGGATGATCAGCGGCCTGGCCGGCCCGGCCGACGCCCTCGGTGAATGGCCCAAAATTTACCAGCAGGCGATCCAGGCCATGAAGCTCGCCCAACGGCTGCGCCTGACCTCACTGGTCGAATACAACAGCCTGGGGGTTTACCAGCTCCTCACCCAGCTGGACGATATCCCAACCGTCCAGCAGTTCTGCGATACGGTGATCGGCCCCCTGGCCGCCTACGACAAACGGCACCGGAGCAACCTGGTCGATACGATCGATGCCTATTTTGAGCACCACGGGAATATCAGCCAGACGGCCGAATCCCTCTTCATCCACCGCAACACCCTGCTCTACCGCATCGATCGGATTGAGGAGCTGACCGGCCACGACATCGGCCAGGCCGATATGCGCCTCTCCCTCCACCTGGCCCTCAAACTGTGGAAGCTGCGGCCGGATACCTGATTCCCGGCACCTCCCACGGGCGGCCTGCGCCTCCGGAATCCCTGCACGCTTCCTACTTGTACAGTTCTCACAATCACGGCCAAATTATTTTTTGTCAAATTGTCCGTATCCAACAGCTGGCCGTTCGTTATATGATAATCCAGAGTTTGCAAAGAGCGCGGCTCATGGGAAGTAGTGGGGTTTAGAGGCGGACCATCGGTCCGCCTCTAGTTTTTTCTCAGGCAGCCGCCTTTTCGCGCGTCAGGTCAAGCACAAAGCGGGTCTCCCCCATCGCGCGCTCGTATCGAACCGGGTAAGGGAGCCGCTCGATCAGGCGAAAGACGGCGGTGTGGGTCGGCAGAACATCTCCCTCCAGAAAGCGGATCCCCGCCAGCCGCGCCTGTTCGGCCGCAAAGGCCAGCGCCGCCCGGCCGATCCCCCGCCCCTGAAAATCATCGCGAATGGACAGAGATATTTCTGCCCGGGTTCGCTGCCCTCCCTCCAGATAGAGGAGGCGGACCGCACCGACGACGGTCGGCCCCTCCGGCGGCTGTTCAACGAGGAGCAGCCAGCCGGCTCCGCCGCTGGCCGGCATCTGAGCCATGCGCGCGGCCTCCTGCGAGATCGTCGCCGGATCGAGACGGGAAACATCTGTGTGAAAACGCGTGTAGCGGCTTTCATCTCCCATATGCGCGAAGAGATCGAGCAGCAGAGGGGCGTCATCCCCCCCCAGCGGCCGGAGCGTAAGGATCAGATCCGGACGGATTTGCAGCAGGGTTGTTTTCATCATGCTCCTCCCCGGCGATTGGCGCCATTTCAAGGATATAACGCACCGCGTCATAACAGACAGCATAACAAATTTACCCCCCGAAAATCAATCAATTTTCCGTAAGATCCACCGGCCGTCCGCTTCGAGCGGGCTGGTCGCCAGCCTGATTTGTCCTGACGATCGAATATCTGCTAAAATAGACTGATCGGCCGTTTGGTCAAACCTGACAAGAAACGAAGCAATAGTTCTGTCAAGTTGTACATAGGCAGCGCCGGTACCGCGTCCTAAACTAGATGCAGTTGTCGACCCATTTTTACGGTCCATGATTCACTTAACCAGCCTTCTTATCGTCATCGTACTCCTTAGCGTCCTCCTCATTATTGTCGAGGGCGACATGACTGCTGGGTGAGTGATCAGACAGGCCGAATAAAGTAAACTGATTCCAAAGCCGCCCCGCAGGGCGGTTTTTTTTTACAACCTTTCCGGGAAGGTAAATCGCAAATGACCCTGTACTGGATGGCGCAGTGTGCGCAGCAGAACCCCTGGAATTCAGGGATGGAAGTGGATGTGGATCGGCGAAAGCGGGTCCCCTCCCCCGGCCAGGCCGCTTCCCGATGTCCCTGCTGCCGCTGCGACCTTTGAACCACCTGTGAGGAGAAGAACATGTCATCAACAGTTTCTGGCGCGCAGATCATCTGGGAGTCCTTGATTGCCGAAGGGGTGGAAGTCTGCTACGGCATGCCCGGGGGAGCCATCCTGCCAACCTATGACGCCCTGGCCAAGTATGCCTATCCGATCAAACACGTCCTCGTCACCCACGAGCAGGGAGCGTCCCACATGGCCGACGGCTATGCCCGGGCGACCGGCCGGGTCGGGGTCTGTATCGCCACCTCCGGTCCCGGCGCCATCAATCTCATGACCGGCCTGGCCACGGCGGCCATGGACTCGGTGCCGGTGGTGGCGATTACCGGCCAGGTTCCGAATTCCCTGCTCGGGCGGGATGGCTTCCAGGAGGCCGATATCCAGGGGGTCAGCCTGCCGCTGACCAAGCACAACTACCTGATTACCGACATTCGGGATCTGGCCCAGGCCATCAAAGAGGCATTTTACATCGCCCGCACCGGCCGGCCCGGTCCCGTGCTGGTCGACATCACCAAGGATGTCCAGACCGCCACGATCGACCGGTTTGACTACGAAGCCATCGTCATCGACCTGCCGGGCTACCGGCCGAACCTGCTGGCCGCCGACCCGGCCGCCGTCGAGCGGGCTGCCCAGCTCATCAACAATGCTGAACAGCCGGTCATCGTCGCCGGCCAGGGGGTCTCCATCGCCCGGGCGGAGGCGGAGCTGCGGGAGCTGGCCGAAAAGGCCCAGATTCCAGTTGCCACCAGCCTGCTGGGCATCGGCACGTTCCCGACGACGCACCCCCTGTCGATCAGCTGGGGCGGCATGCATGGCGAGGCCTACTGCAACAACGCCCTGCAGGAATGCGATGTGATGATTGCCGTCGGCGCCCGCCTGGACGACCGGCTGACCGGTAAATTCGATACGTTCGCTCCCAAGGCTCGCATCATTCACTTGGACATCGACCCGGCCGAAATGGGAAAAAACCTGACCATCGACACGCCGGTCATCGGGGACGCCCTGCTCTCCCTACGGGCGCTGCTGCCCAAAATCCGGCCGGCCCAGCACCCGGACTGGCTTGAGCAGATCGACGAGTGGAAGCGGGAAACGGCCGAAGTCGACATCCTCGAGCAGGAAAACGACGACCTGAACGCTCCGTTCATCTGCCGGCAGCTCTGGCACATGACCAATCAGGGAGACGCCACCATCGTCACCGACGTCGGCCAGCACCAGATGTGGGAGGCCCAGTATTTCAAACACACCAAGCGCCGCAGCCTGCTGACATCCGGCGGGCTGGGCACGATGGGCTATGCCCTGCCGGCCGCGATCGGCGCCCAGATGGGCAACCCGGAAGAGGAAACCTGGGTCATCGCCGGCGATGGCGGCTTCCAGATGACCATGATCGAGCTCAAGACGGTGCGCGAGCAGCGGGTGCCGGTCAAAATCGCCATCATCAACAACAGCTTCCTGGGCATGGTGCAGCAGTGGCAGGATGTGTTCTACGAAAAGCGGTATTCTGCCACACCGCTCATGAACCCGGATTTTGTCAAAATCGCAGAAGCCTATGGCATTCCGGGGCTGATGGTCGACACCAAGGAAGGGGTTGAGACGGCTATCCGCCAGGCGCAGGCCACCGATGGTCCGTTCTTAATTGAGTTCCGGGTCCCGGTCGAACACGTCTATCCGATGGTGCCGGCCGGCAAGAGCAACAGTGAAATGATCCGCCGCAAACGGACCGTGATCCCCACGGACGAGGCATAGAGAGGTTCCATGATGCAGCGACATACGATTATCGCCTGGTTGGAAGACAAGCCCGGGGTGCTGAACCGGGTCGCCGGCCTGTTCAGACGGCGAAATTTTAACATCGAAAGCCTGGTGGTCGGTGCTTCCGAAACGCCGGGCATCAGCCGCATGACCTTCGTCGCCCACGGCACGGAGCGGGATATGCGCCAGATCTCGACCCAGCTCGACAAGCTGGTCAACGTGACGAAAATTCAGGATGTCACCGAAACGCCGACGATCGTCCGCGAGCTGGCCTTTATCAAAGTTACCGCCACCAGCGCCAACCGGCACGAGGTCGTCCAGATGGCTGAGCTCCATCGAGCAGAAATCGTCGACGTCACGATTGATTCGATCATCGTCCAGATTGTCGGCGGTGAAGAGCGGGTCAATTCTCTCATCGAAAACCTGCGCCATTTTGGCATCATCGAAATGGTGCGCACGGGGGCCGTCGCCATGGTGCGCAGCCCGATGCGTATGGCATCGGCGCCCGAAGGGCAAAAAACCCAGGCCAACGGCCACAGCTGAACCCCGACTCATGAACCGGCGGTCGACTGGCTGAACGGCGGCCGGGGTTTTACCCCCGCGACGCCTGCCTCCTGGTCGGCCGCTCTGATCACTTTATTGGAGGAAGATTTTGGCAAACATTTATTATGACCGTGACGCGGATATGCGTCTTCTGGAGGGAAAAACCGTCGCCGTGATCGGCTACGGCAGCCAGGGGCACGCACATGCCTTGAACCTGAAAGATTCCGGGGGCGACGTGGTCGTCGGGCTCTACAGCGGCAGCCGCTCCTGGGCCAAAGCCGAGCAGGATGGCCTGCGCGTGGCGACGGTGGCCGAGGCGGCCCAGGCGGCCGACTTCCTGATGATCCTCCTCCCCGACACCGTCCAGGGAAAGGTTTACGCCGATAGCATTAAGCCCCACCTGCGGCAGGGGCAGACGCTCATGTTCGCCCACGGCTTTAACATTCTGTACGGGCAGATCATCCCGCCGCCCCACGTCGACGTCAGCATGGTGGCCCCCAAGGCCCCCGGCCACCGGGTCCGCGAACTCTATGTCGAAGGAGTCGGCACACCCGGGCTGGTGGCCGTCCACCAGGACGCCTCGGGGCAGGCGATGGCCAACGCGCTGGCCTACGGCCGGGCCATCGGCTGCACCCGGGCGGGCGTGATCGAAACCACCTTCAAGGAAGAAACCGAGACCGACCTCTTCGGCGAGCAGGCGGTGCTCTGCGGCGGGGCCAGCGCCCTCGTTCAGGCGGGTTTTGAAACCCTCGTCGAGGCCGGCTACCAGCCGGAAATCGCCTATTTCGAATGCCTGCACGAGCTGAAGCTGATCGTCGACCTGATGTACCAGGGGGGATTGAGCTACATGCGCTACAGCATCAGCGACACGGCCGAGTACGGGGATTACACGGCCGGCCCCAAAATTATCACCGACGATACCCGGGCCGCCATGAAGCAGATCCTGGCCGATATTCAATCGGGCGCTTTTGCCGAAGAATGGATCGACGAAAACGCCCAGAACCGGCCCCGGTTCAACCAGATGCGGGTCGGCGGCCGCCAGTCGAGAATCGAGACGGTTGGCAAAGAGCTGCGCCGGATGATGGCGTGGTTAAAGCCCAAAGAAATCGAAGATTGAAGTGGATGACTGCCGCGTGAGGTGGGCTGGTTCCCACCGCACGCTGTCCGACCACCAGAGGAGCAGGTACCATGAGTGAAGGCGTCGTAAGCAAACAGGATGAGGGGGCTCAGGTCGAAGAAAACTGTGTTCTGATCTTCGACACGACCCTTCGGGATGGGGAGCAGTCACCGGGAGCGACGCTTAATGTCGACGAGAAAATCGATATCGCGCGGCAGCTGTCACGACTTGGGGTCGACATCTGCGAAGCCGGCTTTCCCATCGCCTCCCCGGGCGATTTCGAGGCGGTGCGCCGGATCGCCGAAGAAGTGGGGCCGTTAACTGAGGGGCGCCGAAATGGGCGGCCGATGGTTATCGCCGGCCTGGTCCGGGCCGACAGGCGGGATATTCAGCGGGCCTATGACGCGGTCAAGGCGGCTCCGCGCCATCGAATTCACACCTTCCTGGCGACGAGCGATATTCACCTGCAGTACAAGCTTAAAATCGACCGGGAGGAGTGCATCGAGCAGGTGATCGAGGCGGTGACCTTCGCCCGCTCTCTCTGCGACGATGTCGAATTTTCGCCCGAGGACGCCGGCCGCTCCGACCCCCAGTTTCTCGTCCAGGTGCTCGGGGAGGCGATCAAGGCCGGGGCGACGACGCTCAACATTCCCGACACGGTCGGCTATACCACCCCGGATGAATTCGGCTGGCTGATCAAATATCTGCGGGAAAACACTCCCGGCGCCGACACGGTCGTCTGGTCGGTGCACTGCCACAACGACCTCGGCATGGCCACGGCCAACACGCTGTCGGCCGTCAGGAACGGCGCCCGCCAGGTCGAAGTGACGATCAACGGCATCGGCGAACGAGCGGGCAATACCTCGCTCGAAGAAGTGGTGATGGCCATCCATACCCGACCCCAGGTCTTTAACGTCTCCACCAACATCGACACGACCCAGATCATGCTGGCCAGCCAGATGGTCAGCTCATTCACCGGGATGCTCGTCCAGCCAAACAAGGCGATTGTCGGATCGAATGCCTTCGCCCACGAGGCCGGCATCCACCAGCACGGCATGCTGCAAAACGAGCAGACGTATGAGATCATGCGGCCGGAAACGGTCGGCCTGAGCGCCTCGCGGCTGGTCCTGGGCAAACATTCCGGCAAGCACGCCTTTAAAAAGCGGATCGAGGAGCTCGGCTACACCGAGCTCGAGCCGGCTGAGCTGAAGCAGGCGGTCGAGCGCCTGAAGCGGGTGGCCGATAAGAAAAAAGTGATCACCGACGCCGATATTCGCACCATCGTCGCCGATGAAATCTACCAGCCCCCGGAAACCTGGAAGCTCAACCAGATCCAGGTCTCCTGCGGGGACAAAAGCATCCCGACGGCGACCGTCAGCCTGACCGGCCCGGATGGCACCGAATTCCGGGATGCCGCCCTCGGCACCGGTCCGGTCGACGCGGTTTACCAGGCGATCAACCGGATTGTCGGCGTACCGACCCGGCTCGTCGAATACGCCATCAACGCCGTCACGGAAGGGCTCGACGCTCAGGCCGAAGCCACGATTCGCATTCTGCCGGAAAACGGCGGGGCGTCGTATTCCCTGAACCCGCAGACCGGCCTGTCGATCCAGCGCGGCTACAGCGGCCACGGGGCCAGCACCGATATCGTCGTGGCCAGCGCCCGTGCCTACGTCAGCGCCCTCAACAAGCTGCTGGCCGATCGGGACGACGACAGGCACGCGGCCGTCGAGCTGTAAGGCGGCCGAAATCCGGCGCCTGCCGCTCGAAACGAATCCAGGAGGAGGGGTAATCAATCATGCTGCCAAAAAACGACCGGGAGCGCCTCATTCACAAATTTAAGGTACTGCCGGAGCAGGTGGCCGCGCTCGTGCGCGGGCTGACGGCGGCCGAATTGACAACCCCCTACCTGCCGGGGGAATGGACCGTCGCGCAGAATGTCCATCATCTTGTTGATTCCCACGTGAACAGCTATATTCGCTGCAAATTAATTTTGACCGAAGAGCATCCCACGCTGAAACCGTACAACCAGGATGATTGGGCGGCGCTGCCGGACGCCCGGGCGGCCGATGTCACCGCCTCGCTGGCGCTGCTGCGCGCCCTCCACAGCCGCTGGGTCGAATTCTGGCAGTCGCTCCCGGACGAAGCCTGGCCGCGCACCGGCTTCCATCCGGAAAGCGGCACGGTGACCCTGGCCGATCAGCTGACCGGCTATGCGGACCACGGGGAGGGGCATCTCGACCAGATCCAGCGCACCCTCGCGGCCGGCGGAATCCAGCGCACGGTGGCGTAACAAGGCGAAAAATCCGAGAGAGGAGTGAGAGATTGATGTCCGCTCGACCGAAAACGCTCTATGAAAAAATCTGGGAAAACCATGTCGTGGCCGAGGAGCCGGGCAATCCGGCCGTCCTCTACATCGACCTGCACCTGGTTCACGAGGTGACCTCGCCCCAGGCCTTTCAGGGGCTGCGCAACAAAAAGCTGACCGTGCGCCGGCCGGATAAAACTCTGGCCACGATGGACCACAGCATCCCGACGACGCCGCTCGACGTCCCCATCGCCGACGCCATCGCCGCCGCCCAGATTCGCAAAATGGAGGAAAACTGCCGGGAGTTCGGCATCCGTCTCTTCGGCATGGACAGCCCCAATCGGGGCATTGTCCATGTCATCGGCCCGGAGATCGGGGTCACCCAGCCGGGTATGACGATCGTCTGCGGGGACAGCCATACCTCGACCCATGGGGCGTTCGGCGCCCTCGCCTTTGGCATCGGCACAAGCGAGGTTGAACACGTCCTGGCCACCCAGTGCCTGCTCCAAACCCGGGCTAAAACATTTGAGATTCGGGTCAACGGCCGGCTCAAACCGGGCGTCTCCTCCAAGGACATCATCCTGGCCGTCATCGCCCAAAATGGGGTCGGCGGCGGCACCGGGCACGTCTTTGAATATACGGGTGAGGCGATCCGGGCGCTGACCATGGAAGAGCGGATGACCATCTGCAATATGAGCATCGAGGGGGGAGCCCGGGCGGGCATGATCGCTCCCGACGAGACGACTTTCGACTATTTGAGCGGCCGCTCCCACGCGCCGCAAGGGCGGGCCTGGGACGAGGCGATCGCCCACTGGCGCACGCTGCCCAGCGATCCCGGGGCGGTTTACGACCGGACCCTGGAGCTCGACGCCGGCCGGCTGACCCCCATGATCACCTACGGGACCAATCCCGGCATGGGAATGGCCATCGACGCCGCTGTTCCCGATCCGGATCAGATTCCCTACGGCGAGAGGGCGACGCTGGAAAAGGCGCTGCGCTACATGGACATCCAGCCGGGTAGGCCCCTCCTGGGACATAAGATCGACGTTGTCTTCATCGGCAGCTGTACCAATTCGCGCATTTCCGACCTGCGCCTGGCGGCCAGCCTGATCCGCGGCCGGCGGGTCGCCGACGGGGTGCGCATGATGGTCGTTCCCGGCTCCCAGCAGGTGAAAAAACAGGCCGAGCAGGAAGGGCTCGACCGCATCTTCAAAGAAGCCGGGGCAGAGTGGCGCGAAGCCGGCTGCAGCATGTGTATCGCCATGAACGGCGACCAGCTCGATCCCGGCCAGTACGCCATCAGCACCAGCAATCGGAATTTCGAAGGGCGGCAGGGCAAGGGGGGGCGGACCTTCCTGGCCAGCCCGCTGACGGCGGCCGCCTCGGCCGTCACCGGCCGCGTCACCGATGTGCGCACTTTCATCGACTGAAAAACCCTTCGCGGAAGGAACACGAGGTACCAACCCATGGAAGCGTTTACGACACTCAAAAGTCCGCTCATCGTCATCGAGACGGGCGATATCGATACCGACCAGATCATTCCGGCCCGATTCCTCAAAACGACGACCAAAACCGGCCTGGGGGACAACCTCTTCTACGATTGGCGCTACGAGGCTGACGGCCGGCCCCGGCCCGAGTTCCCTCTCAACCGGCCGGAAGCAAAGGCGGCCAGGATCCTGGTGGCCGGCGACAATTTCGGCTGCGGGTCGAGCCGGGAGCACGCCCCCTGGGCGCTGATGGATTTCGGCTTCCGCGCCATCGTCAGCACCTCGTTCGCCGATATTTTTCGCAACAATTCTCTCAAGAACGGCCTGCTGCCCGTCATTGTCGATCCCGCCACGCACGCCCAGCTGATCTCCCTGACCCAGGAAGATCCGGACCTCGAGCTGACCATCGATCTGGCCGAACAGCGGGTCGTGCTGCCGGACGGCCGCCAGGTCGATTTTCCCATCGACAGCTTCAGCAAAACCTGCCTTCTGGAGGGGATCGACCAGCTCGGCTACCTGCTCAAGCAGGCGGAGGAAATCGCCGCCTTTGAGGCGTCCCATCCAGACCGGGTGAACACGCTGGCCGGGGGTTAGAAAACAGCCATTGGGACTTGGGGAAGGAAAGATGATGGAACAGGTCTGGATTTACGACACGACCCTGCGAGATGGGACGCAGCGGGAAGGGATCTCCCTCTCGCTCGAGGATAAATTGAAGATCGCCCGCAAGCTGGATGACTTCGGCGTGCATTACATCGAGGGGGGCTGGCCCGGTTCGAATCCCAAGGATGCCGATTTTTTTAAACGGGTGCCTCACCTGGGGCTGAAACAGGCCAAAATCAGCGCTTTTGGCAGCACCCGCCATAAAAACACCCGGCCGGAGGCCGATGCCAACCTGCGGGCCCTGCTCGACGCCGGCACGCCGGTGGTGACTCTCGTCGGCAAGAGCTGGGACCTGCATGTCACCGATGTCCTCGAAACCACGCTGGAAGAAAACCTGGCCATGATCGGCGAGAGCGTCGCCCACTGCGTCGAACAGGGGAAAGAGGTGATTTACGACGCCGAGCACTTCTTCGACGGCTACAAGGCCAATCCCGAATACGCTCTGGCCACGGTCCAGGCGGCGGCCGTCAACGGCGCCCAGGCCGTCGTCCTCTGCGACACGAACGGCGGCTCCCTACCCTGGGAGGTAGGCGAAATCGTCGCCGAAACCAGAAGCCGGCTGGGAGCGACACCGATCGGGATCCACACCCACGATGACAGCGGCTGCGGCGTGGCCAACTCCCTGGCGGCCGTGCGCGCAGGCGCCGTCCAGGTCCAGGGGACGATCAACGGCTATGGGGAACGGGTGGCCAACGCCAATCTCTGCGCCATCATCCCCGACCTGCAGATCAAGATGGGCTACCGCTGCGTGCCGGATGAAAACCTGCGCAAGCTGCGCGAGCTTTCCCGCTATGTCTCCGAGATCGCCAATCTCGAGCACGATAACCACTGGCCGTACGTCGGCGACAGCGCCTTCGCCCATAAAGGGGGCATTCACGTCGCTGCCATGCTGAAAAATGAGCACAGCTACCAGCACATCGACCCGCAGCTGGTGGGGAACGAGCGCCGCTCCGTTGTCTCCGAGCTGTCGGGGCGGGGCAATCTCGAGGAAAAGCTGCAGCAGTTCGGGTTGAGTCTGACCCGGGAGCAGCAGGGAGATGTCCTGGTCCAAATCAAGGAGCTCGAGAACAAGGGATTCAGCTTCGAAGCGGCCGAGGCCTCGGTCGAGCTGATGCTGCGCCGGGCCCAGCCGTCCTACGTCCCGGTCTTCGAGCTGCAGGACCTGATGGTGGTCATGCAGAGGCGACGTGATGGGAAAATCTCGTCCGAAGCGACAGTCAAAGTTCGGGTCGGCCCCAAAATCATGCACACCGCCGCGTCCGGCAACGGTCCGGTGAACGCCCTGGACAAGGCGCTGCGCAAGGCCCTGATCGACGTCTATCCCAGGCTGCAGCGGGCCAAACTGGTCGATTACAAGGTGCGCATCCTCGACAGCGAGAACGCCACAGCCGCCACGACGCGGGTGCTGATCGACACGAAAATGAACGACCAGGAGTGGAGCACGGTCGGGGCCAGTTCTAACATCATCGACGCCAGCTGGCAGGCGCTGGCCGACAGCATGGAGTATGTCCTGCTCAAAACCTGAGCGGCCGGCCGCTTTCAGCCAAAGTCGACAGACTGCCCATGAATTCAAACGCAAACAGGATGCATCCATCGACGCGGAAGGTGATCGCCGCCGCCCGCGAGGCCGGCCTCGCCATCGAAGTGGTCGAATTTGCCGAATCGACACGGACGGCCGAGGAAGCCGCCGCGGCCGTTGGCTGCGATGTGGCCCAGATCGTCAAGAGCCTCTGTTTCACCGCCGCCGGTCGGCCGGTGATGGCCTTCGTCTCCGGCGCCAACCAGCTGGACGAGCGCAAGCTGGCCGAACTGTGCGGGGTCAGCCGGAAAAAAATCGGCCGCGCCAGTCCCGATCTCGTCAAGGAAGCCACCGGCTACACGATCGGTGGGGTCGCTCCCTTCGGCCATACCAGCGCGATGCCGATCTTCATCGACTTCGATCTGATGGCCTACAACACGATCTGGGCGGCGGCCGGCACCCCCAACGCGGTCTTTCCGATTCGGCCGGCCGACCTCCAGCGCGCCAGTGCGGGGCAGGTGGCCGATCTCAAGCGCGAGCCGTAGCCGGTCCGGCTCAGCGGCGGCCGATGAACGGCAGGTAAAAGCGAGAATAATCGGCCGCGAAGGGAATCGTCTCGGCCCGCAAACCCCCGCGGTTGTGGTGGTGGAGCAGCAGCAGCCCCCGGGAGTTCAGGCGGAGGACTTCCGCCGGGTCGACGGCCGCCGCGACCATGCCGCCGTCCCGATCCAGATGAAGGGGACCGAGCAGCGCCCGGGGAAAGGCCACTCCCGGTCGCGCGATATCGGTTTCCGCCCAGTTTGTGCTGTCCCCCTGTCCACGAGCAAAATCGAATGACCGCACCCGGTAGGCAAAGCGGGTCCTGTCCGGTCCCAGGCCGATCAGACCGGCCGGCACCGGCAGCACGAGGACGTTCGTGTTGTAGGGATAGCTCTCGATGGCGGCCGAGACCCCGTTGACATAATCTGCCAGAAAGCCAAGGCCGCTCCGCCGATCAAAGACCGCCGTGACAAAAATATCGTCAGTCGACGGCGTGGTGTAGCCGCCGAGATTAAAATGCTCCAGGCTGAAGTCGGCCGTCCCATCCCGATCGACGTCAATGAGCACCTCGAAAAATGCGTGCACGCCGGGCACCGTCCACTCCCCGGCCGTCGCCAGGCCAAAATAGACGAAGGTATCCGTGACAGCGCCGGTCACAGCCAGGTCGCTCATCACCCCGACCTGCTCGATGTCGTTGGCGGCCAGGGAGGCGTCGAGATCGCGCCCATCGTCGATCTGCCACTCGAAGACGCTGACCAGGGAAAACAGGTCCGGGGTGTCCAGCCCCCGGCCGGCCAGCGGGACGGGCACCGTTCCCGACAAACTGCCGGGGAGATCGATGGCCGCGAGTCCCGACGCCATCTCCGCCACCAGGCGCGGCGCGGCGTGCACCGGCAGGCGCACCAGGCTGTCCCGGTTCACGAGCTGGCCGCGGATGGCCCCGGCCGGGTATTCAGCGCTGTAGAGGTTGAGATAGAGGCCGCGCGAAAAGAGCTGCTGGATGAGCGCTGCATCCACCAGCGGAGCCGATGCCCCGATCAGCGGCGCGGTCGGTCCGTAGCTGCCGGCCGGCACCGGGAGATTCAGCACAGCTGGCCCGACAGCACCGGCCGGCGCGAGATGGAGGTGGCCCCCACCGGCGCTCAGCGTGATCGGTGCCCCGAAGCGAACTTCGAAAGCGATCGACCCCAGGGCCGTATAGGTCAGGGCGGCGGTGGCGGTTACCGGACTGCCGCTGGGGGGAATCACGTTCGTGCCGGCGAGATCGGCCTGAAAACGGCTCGTACGCGGAATGAGCAGCAGGCTGCCGGCCGCTTCGCCGACCCAGTGCCGCGAAAGGGGGCCGAACAGGGAGGGCTGCACCGCCGGAACCGTCGGGTCCCGGCCGTCCCGGACCATCCGGGTTGGATCGGCCGTCAGGGTCACCGTGACCGGCGTCGATTCCCCGGGACCGAGCACCGGCAGATCGGTCGTGTGGGTGAAAACCACCCCGGTCCTGGCGACGGCCGGCAGAAACAAGGGCACCAAAGCCACGGGAGTACTGCCGCGATTGGTCACGCTGACCACACGGGAGGCAGCCGTTACCGTGCCGGTGACCACCTCGACCCCGCCAAAAGAAAGGCCGGCCATTCCGTTATTCGCCGCATCGGCCGCCAGAACGGCGTTCAGGCTCCCGTCGACGGCACTCACCCGGCCCGCCCCCGACCGGCCGGGTCCGAACCGCTCCCCGCGCCGCCAGGAACCGGTGAAAAGATCGTAGGCGGACGTATTTACCGCCAGCGCCTTGAGCTCGGCTGTCGACCAGTCGGGATGCAGCTGACGCAGCAGGGCCATGAGACCGGCCACGTGCGGAGCCGCCATCGACGTGCCGCTGGCGCTGGCCCCGGCAAAGCCGCTCCCGTGATCCGCCGAAAACACCGAAACGGCCACCGCCGCCAGGTCCGGTTTCAGGGCGGAATCACCGGCACGCGGACCTCTGGAGGAAGCACTGTACATCGAATCGACGAACTGCGGCGCCCGGTAGAGGATACCTCCGTCATATTCAGCGCTCAGGGTAAGAGAAACGACTCCGGCCGTCTTCAGCGTCGCCGAAAGCGCCGTCCCGGTTTCGGCCGGCAGACTGTATGAGGGCATCTGGTCGCTCCCAAAGATGTTCAAATCAAACACCTCCGAATTATCGGCCAGCAGCAGGCCGATCGCCCCCGCCGCCTCCAGGTTGTCCCCTCGCACCACCGAGCCGCAATCTCCATCGGTCCAGAAAATCAGGGCGATCCGGCCGCGCAGTCGGGCCTGGTTGGCCGCCGAAAATGGGGCGCAGCCGGAGAGCTGCCCGTCCGGCACGGCCAGCGTGCCGGTAATGGCCGTGAAGCCGCTCCAGTTGAAGGCCGTCCCCCGCGCGGCCGGATGCACCCCGGCCAGCGGACCTCCGTTGACCCGGAATCCATCCATGACCGTTGATTCGTCGATCGATCCGGCAACGGAGAGTGCCCGATCGGCGACCGACGGGGTGCCGGTGATGTAGTAGGTGTCGCCCGCATTGCCGGCCGCCGTCACGACGACGACCCCAGCCGCGGCCGCATTGTTGCTGGCGACCACATCGGGATCATCCGGGGTGCCGTAGGGACTGCCCAGCGACAGGTTGATCACATCGAGCCGGTCGCTCAGATCCCCATCGCCGTTGGGATCCAGCGCCCAATCGATGGCCTGGACGACGACATGGGTCGACCCACTGCAGCCGAAGACCCGCAGGGCGTAGAGATCCGCCTCCGGCGCCATGCCGGGGGCGATCTTCAGACTCGAAAAGGGCACGGCATCGTACCCCCCGCCGTAGGTCGTGCCATTGGGATTTACGCCCAAACCCGCGGCCGTCCCCGCCACGTGGGAGCCGTGCCCGTTGCAGTCCATCGGGTCCGGATCCGGCCGGGGTACGGCTGTGAACGGATTGGAGGCGTCGTAGCCGTCCCCGACAAAATCCATCCCGCCCTTCACTTTCGGCCCGGCCGATCCAAAGAACAGGAGGGAAGGCAGGTCGGTAATGCGCGTCGTGTCATTGGCCTCATACCCGAAGCCCGGGCCGCCGAAGTCGGTATGCAGGTAGTCGATGCCGGTGTCGATGATGCCGATCGAGATGCCCCGGCCCGTCAGACTGAGACCGGTTGATGCCCACAATGCCGGCGCCCCAAGCAGGGGGACGCTGGTGGCGTGATCGATGGTTTTGGGAATCAGTGCGTGCAAGCCTCGGACACCCGGCAGGCGGGCGACGGCGGCGATCCGCTCGCGATCGACATCAAAGGCCAGCCCATTGTAGGCACGCCGGACCCGAAACAGCTCGCGGGCCGATGGATCGGCCAGTCGGATGGCTGAGGCGGCCGCTTCCTGTTCGGCGGTGAGATCCGCCATGTGAGCCCGGGTGACCGCTCCGTCCGGGACTCGACCGGCCGCGGACGCCCGGGCGAATTGGACCGCCAGCGGCTCTCCTGGCAGCTCCACCATGATCTGGACGCGGCCGTCTGCCGCTTCGCGGTAGATGGCGCCCAGGGATTGAGCCGCCGGGAGCGGCGCCCCGCTGAACCCCGGCCGGCCGGAGGCCAGCCGGCCGGCCTCCGCCGGGTGGAAGGCCGCCATCAGGAGCAGCGGGAGAGCGAACAGGGTGGCGGCGAGTCCCAGAATCCAGCTGATTTTATGGATCATCGTTTTCCGGCCTGTGCGGCCGCCGGCCGGGCAAACCCGCCTGTGCGGGCGGCCGCGGGGAATCAGGGAAGGACATCAATCGGACCGAGGATATAGCGATCCCCGATCAGATTCCCTTCGCGGTCATGCATGTGGAGGCGGCGGCCGCCGGTCATTTCGTAAAGGCCGACTTCAATAAAATAGCGGCCCGGCGACAGCCCGGCCGGAATTTCCAGCCGGTAGGGATCGGTCATGCGCTGGCCGGGAAGCCATTTGGGAAACCAGAGATGGGTCGGCATCGCCCCACCAAGCGGCGTGTAGTCGAGCGCGCTGACGAGCTGATCGGCCGGGTCGATCAGGTGAACGAAGATCGTATAGCTCTCTTCGGCAAAATCGAGCGCTTCCCATTCGAGCAGGATCGTGACCACATCTCCCGACTGGACCCGCAGCGGGTCCTCCCAGGGGGCGGCCACCCATGAGAGACCCCGGCCGGCAACCGCCTGTCGCAGCCCGACCCGATGGCGGAAGTTAGCCAGAAGACCGTCCACGGCCGGCGGTTCGGGATCTTCCACCACGGTCAGCAGGCCGAGATCGACTGTTGTGCCGCTGTCCTCCCCCAGGCTCAGGTTTTCCATCCGGACCGACAGCGGGTACTCACCGCCCGGCAGCCGGTGGGGCAGGGCGAAGTCAAAGCGCTCTACAATAATCTCTCCGGGCTGCCAGAGCGGCGTGATGAGGTGAGAGTCGGTCGTGAAGGGAAACTGGAGGGGACCGACCTGCAGGACCGGGGCAAAATATTCGGCCGTCGCTTCATCGACCCGCATGGCCAGGGTCAGCGGGACATAATCTCCCGCCGTGACCGTTCTGGACGGCAGTTCATAGGCCAGAAGCGAAATGCCGCGGCCTTCGCCCACGATCGGCGTCAGCTCTGGCGGCAGGGTGGCATTGCCCGGCTCCACGACCTGGTAAAACGACCCGCGCGGCCGGAGGCGAAAACCGGCACCGACGATCTCTGGGCGGTAGCCGTTGAGATAGACCGGACCGCCGGGCAGGGCGTTGAAGACGCTGGGCAGCCAGGGTTCGGCCGCCGAGACAAAGGTCGGCCGCACATCGGCTGGATTCGGCCACTCGCCGGCCACAAACCGCGTGTACCAGAGCGGGGTCATGAACTCCCAGTTGTTCAACAGAACGACGCCGTCCCCCCGCCCTTCAAAATAGGTGAAAACCGCCTCGATGTAGCGATCCCCTTCAGCAAAATCCCGCAGGGAAATCGCGGGGGCGTTGGCCATCAGGTTCCAGCCCGGGCCGGCCGCCAGGGCAACCACCCAGACCAGCGCGGCCGCTCGGCGGCCGAACCGGCGCGCGAGTCGGCCGGCGACATCGAGGAGGCCGATCCCCGCCAGGAGGGCGACCACGAGGAGCGGCCCCAGGAGATAAGCCATGATGTCCTGCTGCTTGAGGGAGATGACAAAACCGTAGTTGACCAGGAAAGCGACCCCGGCGAGAAAACCGAATTTTCTGTCCAGGCCGTTCATATGGGCCGGCCGGTCGAACCCGGGCACCAGCTCCCCGCGCAGCAGCACCCGGATTCCCCAGATCGCCGGCAGGGCAAAGGGCCAGGCCATCTGCAGCCGCAGAATTGAGCCGAAAACGACCTGCCGCAGCGGCTGGTCGGCCAGGCTGTAGTAGGGCAGGCTCTCCGACAGCCCCCTGGCCAGGAAATGGGCCAGGAAGCCGTCGAGGGTGTTCATGGTCGACGGGCCGAAGACCGGATTCAGGCTGCTGCGAATCGGGTAGTAAAGGAGGGGCAGGAGACCGGCCGCCGCGAAGCCAAACATGGCCGACAGCCGGCGCCAGTCGAGTAAAATTTTCGTGTGGACCAGGAGAATAAACAGCGCGTAGGCCGGGAAGCTGAACACCGTCAGCGGATGATGGGTCACTCCAAGGCCGGCCGAAAAACAAAATATCCATAACCATTTCCACCGGTACGGGTCGGGCAAAATTGCCCAGCGGGTCAGCAGAAACAGGTTGCCCACCAGGAAGGTGGCCGTGATGATGTGGGGATTGGTGTGGATGCTGTGCTGCCAGAAATTCGCGCCGGTGGCCGCCAGCAGGGCGGAAAAGAGGGCGGCCGGCAGAACCAGGCTCTCCCCTCGCCGCGGGGCAGACCAGCCGATCTGCAGAATCGTGCCGTAGATGGCCAGGACGGCCGTGGTGCCGGCCAGCGCCGACAGCAGGTGCATGCGCCAGGGATAATCGCCGACCGGCACCAGGTGCTGAACCAGCCAGCCGGTCAGGGTGATGAAGGCGTAGCCGGGCGGGTGGGCGATCGCCGGCAGGTTGGCGACAAAGGTGAATTCGGTCGGATCGCCGAGAATCAGGCCACGGGCCAGGGTCAGCAGATAACCGGCCAGAACCAGAAGCCCCAGGGCAGCGGCCACCGGCAGGGGCCGGGTCCACCAGCGTACCGTCCGGCCGTCAGGCTGGAACGCGGGCCTGTTGGGCAAGGAGTTCGTCATAGACGGCAATTGTTTCTCGCGCCGCGCGGGTCCAGGTGAATTGAGCGGCGCGGTGCAATCCAGCCGCCCGCCGCTCCTGTCGCTCCTGCGGATCGGACAGGAGCCGCTCGAGGACGGCTGTCATTTCGTCAACATCTTCCGGATCGAAATAAGCGGCAGCTTCCCCGCCGATTTCGGGCAGGCTGCTCCGGCCGCCGGCCGCCACGACCTGCCCGCAGGCCATAAATTCCAGCACCGGAAGGCCAAAACCCTCATAAAGCGAGGGCATGACGGCCAGGTCGGCCCCACCGATGACGGCCGGCAGGTCGTCGTCGGCGATCCAGCCCGGCATCAGGACAATCTTCTCCAGATTTTCCCGCTGCAGGCGAGCCAGAAAATCCTCGTAGAGCCAGCCCTTCGCCCCCACCAGAACGAGGTGGAGATTCGGTCGCTCGACCCGCAGCCGCAGCAGCGCATCGACCAGGCGATCGAGGTTTTTGCGCGGCTCGATCGTCGACAGGTGAATCAGGTAGTGATTCGGCAGCCCATACTTCTCTCGAATCGCCTCGATCTGATCGGGCAAGGCCGGCCGGAAAGTCGCCGCCGCCGCTTCATGGACGACGTGGATTTTTTCCGGATCTACCCCGTAATGGGCGATGAGATCCCGGCGGGTGGCTTCGGACACGGCGATGATGGCCGCGGCTCGGCGGCAGAAAAGGGGCATGGCCAGGTTCAAATACCAGTAGTTGAGCGGTTTGTGATAGGCTGGAAAGAGCTTAAAGATCAGGTCGTGCACAGTCAAAACCGTCGGAACTCCCCGCAGCGGCAGCAGCAGGTGCTCGGTGCTGTGAAACAGCCGGACACCGGGCACCAGCCGGTTGAATCCAAGGCGGGTGATTTGCCCGAGGAGGACGGCCAGACGCCAGGGCTTGAACCCGGCCCGAATCTGTCGGGCGGGCAGGTGGGCGAGCGATTCAGGCAGGCGGCCGCTGCCATCCTGATTGTGGAAGAGGGCAATCTGACCGGGCCGCTCCGCGGCAACCGCGGCCGCCAGTTTCTCCGCGTAGCGGCCGAGACCCGCCCGGCTGTGCACGGCGGTCGAAACATCGAGATAGATCATGCCCTGTGTCTGCATCGTTTCGCGTCAGAAGGTGCCCTGGATCGGGGAGGATTCACCGCTATTGTCCGGATCCAGGGACTAAATCGTCGCTGCTAGCCGAACTCTAACGCGGCTCGGCTACGCTGACAACCATGACGCCCACCCGTGTCCTCCTGATCGCGGCCGATCCACTCGCGCGGGCCGGCTTATCCGCCATGCTGGCCGAGGAAGCCGGTGTCGACGTCGTCGCCCAGGTCGACCAGACCGGCGATTGGGATCAAACCCTGGCCGTTTTTCGGCCGGAAGCGGTCTTGTGGGATCTCGGCTGGGAGCCGGCCGCCCCCGAGCCGGGGCTGCTGGCCGATTTTGGCGTCCCGGTCGTCCTGCTCGTTCCGGATGGGGGTCCGTTCGAAGATTTTCTGGCCGCCGGCGTGGGAGGGCTCCTGCTCCGCTCCGCGTCCCCCCCCCAGATTGCGGCCGCTCTCCAGGCGGTAACCCTCGACCTGGTGGCCCTCGCCCCGGAGCTGGCCGCGGTCCTGGTTCCCAGCGCTCCTTCCACCGCGCAGCCCGGCGATTTCTCTCTGCCGCGGACCCCGCTGACCGGCCGGGAAAACGAAGTGCTGCACCTCATGGCCGCCGGTCTGACCAACAAGGCGATCGCCCACCGGCTGGGCATCAGCCCCCACACGGTCAAATTCCACATCACCGGGATCCTGGCCAAACTCGACGCTCAGAGCCGCACGGAAGCGGTTACCCACGCCACCCGCGCCGGCATCCTGCCCATCTGAAACATGCTGGCCGGTCCAGCCTGACGGCCCCCAACCCCCAACTCCCAACTCCCACCCACCCACCTACCCACCCTTCCAGGATCCTCCTCCCCGACCGGCCGATGTGCCGCCGGCCCGGGTTTCGTATGATAAATACCATGCGAAACAAATGCCGATAAGCAACTGGAGGAATCATGGCAAATGTACTCATGCAGCTTTCTGATGGATTGGCGTCCGTCGTCGAGACGGCCGGACCCAGCCTGGTGCGGGTTGAAGGGCGGCGCCGGCTGGCGGCCAGCGGCCTGATCTGGTCGGCTGACGGCATCATCGCCACCGCCAACCACGTCGTCACCGACCGGGGGCAGCCCAAAGTCGGCCTGGCCGACGGCCGGACCTTAAACGCCGATGTGATCGGCCGGGATCCATCCACCGATCTCGCCCTGCTCAAGATCGACGCCTCCGGGCTGCCGGTCCTGCCGCTCGCCGATCCGGAGGATCTCCGGGTAGGGCACTTTGTCCTGGCACTCGGGCGGCCGGGACGCGGCGCCCAGGCCACCCTGGGCATCATCAGCGCCCTTGGCGACAGCTGGCGCACCGGGGCCGGCGGCACGATCGACCGCTACCTGCAGACCGATGTCGTCATGTACCCGGGCTTCTCCGGCGGCCCGCTGGTCGGCGCCGGCGGAGAAATCATCGGGCTGAACAGCTCCGCCCTCGCCCGGGGGGTCAGCATCACCATCCCGCACGGCACCGTGGCCCAGGTGGCAGCGGCGCTCATGACCCACGGCAAGGTCAAACAGGGATACCTGGGCATCAAGACCCAGGCGGTGCGGCTGCCGGAGGGGCTGGGAGCCGAACTGGACCAGGAAACCGGCCTGCTCATCGCCGGCGTCGAACCCGGCAGCCCGGCCGATTCGGGCGGCCTGTTTATGGGGGATACCATCGTGCGCTTCGCCGGCCAACCGATTCGCCATCCCGATGACCTCCTGTCTCGCCTGAACGGCGCGGCGCTCGACCAGAAGACCCCGATAACCGTCCTGCGCAGCGGGCAGCTCCAGGAGCTGCAAATCCAGGTCGGCGAGAAAGCCTGACGGTCCCTCTGCCTTGAGGGAGACCGGAGAAGGAAACCGATGAGCATCTATCTGCTGGAACTGAACGACGAACTGGCGACAATCGCCGGCCATGTCCAAAAAAGCCTCGTCCAGATCGCCTGCAGCGGGCGATCCGGCGGAGCCGGGGTCGTCTGGAGCCCCGGCCGCATCGTGACCAATGCCCATGTTTTGCGTGGCGAGCCGGTCGAGGTCACCTTCTGCGACGGCCGGGTCGTCCCGGTCGAACTGCTGGCCGCCGACCGGGCGCGGGACGTGGCCCTGCTGGCGGCCGATACGGCCGGGATTTCGTCTCTCGAGCGCGGGGATTCACGCCGGCTGCGGCCGGGTGACTGGATTCTGGCCGCCGGCCATCCCTGGGGGATCGCCGGGGCGGCCTCGGCCGGGTCGGTCATCGCCACCGGTCGGCCGGCTGAAGGAAGCGGCTATCCCGGCGAGCTGCTGCAGGTCGGCCTGCACCTGCGCCCTGGCCATTCCGGCGGCCCGATGGTCGACGCCGGCGGCCGGCTGGTCGGTCTGAATACGATGATCGCCGGGCCGGATGTCGGGCTGGCCGTGCCGATCCACGTCATCGAGGAATTTCTACGCGAAATGGGAGAGGATCGGGCGGCGGGGAGCGGCTACATCTGATCCGCAATCCCCGGCAAGGTCAGCGCGCCCGGCCGGCAAAGACGAGCCGGACGAGAAGGAGGACCAGAAACGACAGGCCGAGAAGGATGACGGCCAGCGTCAGGGCCAGGTCGAAGTTTTGTTCGAACCCGACGTAGATGGCCAGGGGCATTGTCTGGGTTCGGCCGGGCAGATTTCCGGCAAAAATAATCGTCGCCCCAAACTCCCCCAGGGCCCGCGCCCAGGCGATCATCAGGCCGCTGAGCAGGGCCGGCCCCGTCAGCGGGATGATGACAAAGCGCATGGCCTGCCAGTCACTGGCGCCGTCGAGGGCGGCCGATTGGGTCAGCTCTCCATCAATCGTGGCGAATGCGGCTTCCGCAGACTTGACATAAAGAGGGGCTGACACGAAAAGCTGGGCCAGCACCACCGCCACGGGGGTAAAGGGGATGGCGATCCCGGCCAGCTCGAGCACACCCCCTAACAGGCCGCGGCGGCCAAAGGTGATCAGTAAGGCGATACCGGCCACCGACGGCGGCAGCACGATCGGCAGGTCGAGGAGCGCCTCGATAATCCGCTTTCCGGGCAGGGTTTTCTGGGCAAGCAGCCATGCCAGGGGGGTTCCCAGGAGGATCACCAGCAAGACCGTCATGGCGCTCGTTCTCAGGCTCAGGGAGAGCGCCTGCCGCACCATCGGATCGACCAGGTTGGCCGCCACATCCGCCGGCGAGCTGCGCCAGAGCAAGACGGCCAGAGGGAGAATGATCAGAAGCAGCAGCGGCAGTCCCAGGGGCCACCACCAGACGCGCCAGGTCTGTTTGGGAAAAAACGGTTCGCTCAACGGTGGGTTCTCGACCTGCTCATATCGGCGGGAAGTGTAACCCAAAGCGGCTCTTCGGTCATGGCGCGCCGCAGCGACGGCCGGCCGCGGGCTACGAATCTGGCAAGGGGGTAAAACCGTGGCTTTCGAGAATCGCCTGGCCCCGGGGCGACAGGACGAAATCGCGGAATCGCACGGCCGCCGCGCGATGGGGAGCCAGGCTCAGCACAGCCAGGGGGTAGATAGCCGTGGGGTTGATATCCTCAGGGAGCGGGATGGCGCGGGTCCCTTCTGAAGCGCCCGCAAAATTTTGATAGACAATCCCAGCATCGGCCTCTCCCAGGTTAACTTTCGTCCAAACCGCCATGACATCGTTTTCATAGGAGACGACATTGGCGAGGGCGGCGTCGGCAAATCCCGGTGGAAAAGCGGGATGGTTGTCCGTTCCGGCCAGGAAAGCCCGGGTATACCGGCCGGCCGGCACTTCTTCTCCCGCCAGAACCAGCTTGATGCCCGGTCGGGCCAGGTCGGCCGGATCCTCGATGGCCGCCGGGTTGTCCGACGGCACCACCAAGACCAGCCGGTTGGACGTGAAAATCGCAACCTCCGCCGCCGCTGCCAATCCGGCATCGACGACCAGGCCCATCTGGCGTTCATCGGCGCTGGCGAAGAGGTCGGCCGCGGCTCCCTGGAGGAGCTGCCGGGCGAGCTGCTGCGACCCGGCAAAATTGAACAGGAACCGCACGTCGCGGTTCTCGCTGCTGAAAACCTGACCCAGATCGGAAAAGGCGCTGTTGAGCGAGGCCGCCGCAAACACCGTCACGGTTTCAGTGGGAGGGGCGGGAACCGGATCGGGCCGGCAGGAGATCAATCCCCATACCGGCCCAACCAGATAGATTAACAGGACAACCAGCCGGCGACGGTTAGCCGGCCGAAAGGGCGTCGAGTAGATAGCGTGGGAGGGCAAAGGAGGCAGCATGAATTTCCGGTGTGTAATAACAGGGCTGGATGCCGCTTTCCTCAAAACGCTGCCGGAGCACGTCCCCCGTCAGCCGGCGCAAACCCGGGTTATCAGTCGCCCAGCCGAAGGTCATGATGCCCCCGACATAGGTGGGGACGGCTGCCGTGAAAAACCAGGCATCCTTAAAAAAGGAGCTCAGCCGTTCCGCCGACGTCCGCACCTCCCCCAGCTGCATGAAGCTGACCCCATTCTGGGTTGCCAGGACCCCGCCGGGAGTCAGGCAGCGGTAGCACCCGGCATAAAAGCGAGAGCTGAAAAGCACTTCACCCGGCCCGATCGGATCGGTCGAGTCGACGATGATAACATCGTACCGATCATCCGTCTCGTTGACATAATCCAGCCCGTCGGCGATGAGGATGCGGGCTCGCGGATCGTCAAACGCGCCAGCCGCATGGTTCGGCAGGTAGGTCCGGCTCATCTCGATGACGGCCGGGTCGATTTCTACGAGGGTGACCTCTTCCAGCCGGTGATGGTGCAGCGCCTCCCGCAGCGACGCCCCATCACCGCCGCCGACGATGAGCACCCGGCGCGCCTGCCCATGGGCCAGAATCGGCACATGGACGATCATCTCGTGGTAGATAAATTCATCTTTTTCCGTGGTCTGGATGACCCCGTCAAGCGCCATCACCCGGCCGAATTTCCGGTTTTCAAAGATGACGAGGTGCTGATGCTCGGTTTTGCTTTCAAAAAGGAGTTGGTCCACGGAAAAAAACTGGCCGTACTCCTCGTAGAGCGACTCAGAGTAAGTCGAAATCGAAGGGTTCATGATGGGCCTCCAGCCGATCGATCCCCCGCAGCAGCTGTCCGACATGGACTTTGCCCGGTGAGAAATAGCGTTCGAGGACGGGCAGGCATTTCAAGGGCTGCGCCTCCCCACACATAAAGACATCAAATGCGGCAAACCCTCTCTCCGGCCATGTATGGACGCTCAGATGGGATTCAGCCAGAACAGCGACACCCGAAATACCCCCATTGGGGGTGAAATGATGGAGATGGATGTGGAGGAGGGTCGCGCCGGCCGTCCGGACGGCCTCGATCATCCCCTTTTCCATCCAGCGGAGATCATCCAGGCGATACGCATCCCAGAAATCAATAATCAGGTGGGTCCCGGCAAAACGCTTGCCATCCCGTTCGACAAAATGGTCCAGTGTGGTTGTCTCAATTTGGCTGTCTCGATAGCTAGGCCAATGGACGTCCACTGGTACAGGTGTTAACACATTCGGGGAAGAGGAAATTCCTCCGTTGGTCACTACAGCTGCCACCAGCGCATCGTTCATATTTATTTACTTGTTCACTCTCCTGAAGAAATTTAGGGCTCCGGTCCCGCTCCAACGAGTCGGTTAGGTGAGACCGGGGGCATTTATACTAAGTTTTCCCTGGAAAACAATCATTTTGGGGAAATTATAATGAGGATCCAAACAGTGTTCGGGATTCACACCGGGGATTTTTCGCCCGCAGGGCGGCGGGGATCCACAAAAAAAAACCCCCGGGCGAATCACCCGGGGGCCGGAGGAAACCCGGCTCAGGCGCTGCCTGCCTCTTTGAGCGCGCGCAGCTCTTCAAAAAGCGCTTTTTCTTCGGCCGTAAGGGTGCCTGGGATCTGCACCTGAATGCGGGCCAGAAGATCGCCGCGCTGGTCTTTATTGTCGAGGCGGGGCATGCCGAGTCCCCGCAGCCGGATCGTCCGGCCGCTGGAGGTGCCGGCAGGAATCGTCAGGCTGACCTTCCGATCGATCGCCTGAACGTCGACCTGACCGCCGAGAACGGCCGTGTAGAGATCGACCGGCACATCGACCTTGAGATCGTCCCCATCCCGCTCATAACGCGGATGGGAGCGAACCACGACCTTCAAGATGACGTCCCCCCCTTCAATCGCCCCGCGCAGTTTAATCTTCGAGCCAGTTCGCACACCGCCGGGAATCTTGGCTTCAAACGAACTGCCATCCTGGCGGGTCAGCAGGCGGGTTGTGCCGCCGAACGCCTCCTCGAGAGAGATTTCGATTTCCTGCTCCACGCGCGGCCGGGTGGCCGGCGGGGCGGTCGAAGTAAATGGATCGCCAAAGCCGCCGCTCTGCCGGCCGCGCCCGCCAAACAGGGTGTCAAAAAAGCTCGAAAAGCCGCTGCCCCCGGAGGCCTGACCATATCCTCCACCGTTGAAGCCCCCGCGGCCGCCGAACATCTGGTTGAGGATCTGCTCCAGGTCCTCGGGGTTGATCTGCTGCCCGCCAAAGGGACTGCCCGCCCCCTGACCCTGGGTCCGCTGATACTGGCGCCACTGGGAGCCAAAGCGATCGTACATTTCCCGTTTTTCTTTATCTGAAAGGACCTCGTAGGCTTCACTGACTTCTTTAAAGCGGCTTTCCGCCTCCGGATTATCCGGGTTTTTATCCGGGTGGAACTCCTTGGCCAGCCTGCGATAGGCCTTCTTAATCTCGGCTTCACTCGCTTTTTTAGATACGCCAAGAATTTTATAGTAGTCTTTTACTTCCATTGCAGTTCCGGCTCTCACCATGTTCGCCATGAGCCGTAATCCAGCGCGCGCACTCGGGCGGCTGGATTACGGCTCATGGGAATCGTGTAAATTAGTTCAAACGTGGGGCTTACATTTCCTCAAATTCGCCTTCAATCACCCCTTCATCCCGGCCGTCGGCGCCGTCGGCCGCTCCTGGAGCGCTCGCCTCGCCGCCGGCCTGCTGCTGGTACATCTGCTGCGAGAGGGCGTGGCTGGCCTGCTGCAGCCGCTCGGTTAGCTCCTTAATGCGGGCCGTGTCCTCGCCGGCTTTGGCTTCGTTCAGTTCCCTGATGACGCCCTGAATGGTGGTTTTTTCATCTTCCGGTAGTTTATCACCAAGTTCATTGATCGCCTTCTCGACGGCGTAGATCAGCTGATCGGCGGCGTTGCGCGCTTCGACCAGCTCCCGCCGCTTCCGGTCGCCCGACTCGTTGGTCTTGGCTTCCTTAACCATGCGCTCGACCTCGGATTCCGACAGGTTGGTCGAGGCCGTGATCTGCACCTTCTGCTCTTTGCCGGTCGCCTTGTCGCGGGCCGTCACATTCAGGATCCCATTGGCGTCGATATCGAAGCTGACTTCGATCTGGGGAACGCCCCGCGGAGCGGGCGGCAGGCCGTCGAGCCGGAACATGCCGAGCGTCTTGTTGTCACCGGCCATCGGCCGTTCTCCCTGCAGGATGTGGATGTCGACGGCCGTCTGGTTGTCATCCGCGGTGCTGAAGGTTTCTGTTTTCACGGTCGGAATGGTCGTGTTGCGCGGAATCAGGGTGGTCATCACGCCGCCCAGCGTCTCCAGACCCAGGCTGAGGGGGGTGACATCGAGCAGGAGGACGTCCTTGACGTCTCCGGCGAGCACCCCACCCTGGATCGCCGCCCCAACCGAGACAACTTCATCCGGATTCACGCTCTTGTTGGGGGTTTTACCCGTCAATTCCATCACAAGCGCCTGAACCATCGGCATGCGGGTCGAGCCGCCGACGAGGAGGACGCCGCCGATGTCGGCCGCTGAGACGTTGGCGTCGGCGAGGACCTTCTCGGTGAGCCGCACGGTGCGCTCCATCAGGTCGGCGGTGATCTCGTCGAAGGTGGCCCGATCCAGCTCGTAGGCCGCCCGGCGGCCGTCGT
>JBFFZG010000007.1:0-39745 GCA_041568735.1 Promineifilaceae bacterium (SeqCode) | reverse complement strand
TGGCCTGGGCGTTGGCGGCGGCCGCCCTGCTGGCCGCCGCACCTTGGATTGGCAGACCCTTTCGCCCAGTCCTCTTCGGCACCATTCCCACCGGCTTTTTTGCTGCCTCGCTGGTGGGTACCTTTCTGGTCGCCGGCGCGCTGACCTGCCTGGCAGTCGCCTTTCTCAGAGATGAATTGTTCCGGGTGGAGGTGGCGCTCAGCCGCGCTCTGGTCTACAGCCTGCTCAGCCTGTTTGTCGTTGCCGGCTACGTTCTGATCGTTGGCTATCTGTCGCTCGTCTTTCAGTCAAGTGGCAGCCTATGGTTCTCGCTGATAGCGACCGGGCTCATGGCCGTGCTGTTCCAGCCGGTGCGGGAGCGGGTGCAGCGCTTTGTCAACCGCCTGCTCTACGGCGAACGGGCCGAACCGTACGCGGTGATCGCCGGATTGGGGCGGCGGCTGGAAGCCACTTTTGCACCCGAAGCCATTCTGCCAACCATCGCCCAGATGGTGCAGCAGTCGCTGCAGCTGCCCTACGTCGCCATCGCCCTGGAGCAAGGGGGCGTGAGCGAAGTGGCCGCCTCGGCTGGCACCCAGGTTGAAGAACCCGTCTCCTTTCCGCTCAGCTATCAGGGCAACCTGCTCGGCCATTTGCTGGTCAGCCCCCGGCAGAAGGATGGGTCGCTTGACGCAACGGATCGCGCGCTGCTGGCCGACCTGGCCCAACAGGCGGGGATTGCCGTCCACAGCGTCCGCCTGACGGCCGAACTGCGCCAAATGGCAGGCAAACTGCAGCTGACCCGGGAGCGCCTCGTCCTCGCTTTAGAAGAGGAGCGCCGCCGCATCCGGCGGGACCTGCACGACGACCTGGCGCCGGCCCTTATCGGGCTGTCGCTGCGGGCCGGTTCCATCGCCGACCTGGTCGAGACAGACCCGGACAAAGCCCGGCGGCTGGCGGAGAACCTCGACGGCGCCATCCGCGAGGCGGTCAGCGGGATCCGCCGCCTGGTTTACGATTTGCGCCCGCCGGCCCTCGACGATCTGGGCCTCCTGGCGGCGATCCACGAGCGTGCCCGTGAATACAGTGCCGGGCAGAAACTGCACGTTGAGGTGCAGGCCCCAGAGTCCCTCCCAGCTCTGCCCGCGGCCGTCGAAGTGGCCGCCTACCGCATCGTGCAGGAGGGGCTGCTGAACGTCGTTAAACACGCACAGGCGCACACCTGTCATGTTGGCATCGCCCTGGGCGAGGCGCTGGTCATCGAGATTGTCGATGATGGGATTGGCCTGCCCGAAAAACCGGCCGCCGGCGTTGGCCTGCGCTCCATCAAGGAACGCGCCGAGGAATTGGGCGGAACCTGCCAGATTTCCAACAGCCCAGGGAAAGGCGCGCAAATCACCGTGAGTTTGCCGGTTGACCGTGGAGAAGAAGCATGAACGCGCTTACTGTCCTGATCGCTGACGATCATCCCGTCTTCCGGGATGGGATTCGCTCGCTCCTGGAAGCGATGCCCGAGACGGAGATTGCCGGCGAGGCCACGACCGGTGAGGAAGCCGTATCTCTGGCAACCCGGCTCAAGCCCGATGTGATTCTGATGGATGTGCAGATGCCGGGGTTGAACGGCATCGACGCCACGCGCCAGATCGTCGCCGCCAATCCGGAGATACGGGTGCTGATGGTGACGATGTTTGAAGACGACGCCTCCGTCTTCGCGGCGATGCGTGCCGGGGCGCGCGGCTACGTCCTCAAGGACGCCACCAGAGAGGAAATTCGCCGAGCTATCCAGGCGGCCGGCAATGACGAAGCCATCTTCAGTTCGGCCATCGCCGCCCGGCTCATCGCTTATTTCAGCCGGCCGCCGTCGGCCGTACCGCCCCATCTGTTCCCCGAACTGACCCAGCGGGAGAAGGAGATCCTCGACCGGGTGGCGCTCGGTGAAAACAACCGGACCATCGCCCACCAGTTCGATTTGAGTCCGAAGACGGTCAGCAACTATGTCTCGAATATCCTCAATAAGCTGCAGGTGGCGGACCGCGCCGAGGCGATTGCGCGCGCCAGAAATGCCGGCCTGGGGACAGGCTGATTGAGCACTGGAGGAAATGGCATCAGGAGATGAGAACGCGCATCCCCCTGCAGCTGACCCGGTTCATCGGCCGGGAGCAGGAACTCGGCGACATAACGCGCCTGCTGGCCGAGTCACGCCTCCTGACCCTGACCGGCCCCGGCGGCTCCGGCAAGACCCGCCTGGCCGCGGCCGCGGCCGCAGCCGTGGCGGACCGATATGCGGATGGCGCGGTCTGGGTGGATCTCGCCGCGATCGCCGATGAATCCCTGGTGGCCCAGGCCGTGGCCCGGGCGGCCGGCGTGGTGGAGCAGCCGGGCCAATCGATTGATGAGTGGCTGGCTGATTATCTCGCCGGCCAACAGACCCTGCTCGTCCTGGACAACTGCGAGCATGTGCGGGCGGCCTGCCGGCGTCTGGTGGCTCCCTTGCTGGCCGAAACCTCTATCAGCATCCTGGCGACGAGCCGTGAGCCGCTGAGCATCGCCGGGGAAAGGCGCTTTCCCGTGCCGCCTTTGGCCCTGCCCCCGCCCCAGATTCAAATCGAGGATCCGGCCGGCATCGGCCAATTCGAGGCCGTCCGGCTCTTCCTCGAGCGGGCCCAGCGGGTCCTGCCGGCGTTTGCCCTGACGGCCGAAAACGCCGGCGCCGTCGCCGACATCTGCCGCCGCCTCGACGGTCTGCCGCTGGCCATTGAGCTGGCGGCGGCGCGGGTCGTGGTGCTCTCACTGGCGCAGATTGCCGCTCGTCTCGATGATCAATTCGCCCTGCTGGTTCCGGCAAAAAATATCACCCTCAGCCACCACCAGACTCTGCGCGCCGCCATCGATTGGAGCTGGGATTCCCTCAGCCGGCCGGAGCGGCTGCTGCTCCAACGGCTGTCTGTTTTTGCCGGCGGCTGTACCTTCACTACGGCGGAAAGGGTCTGTGCCGGAGAAGGAATCGAGCGAGACCGGCTGTTGGACCTGCTCGCGGCGCTCGTCAATAAATCGCTGCTGACCGCGGATACCGTCCAGCGCCGTGAAGCCCGCTACTCGATGCTGGAGACGATGCGCCAGTATGGCCAGGGACAGTTGAAAGCAGCCGGTGGCTGGGCGCCCATGCGCGACCGCCACCTGGAATGCTTCCTGGAACTGAGCGAGCAGACGGAGCCTAAACTCAGGGGGGATTTTCAGCGGTTGTGGCTGAACTGGGTGCAAGTTGAAAATGACAATATCCGGGCTGCCCTCAGCTGGTCCCTGGAAAGCGGCCAGATAGAACAGGGGCTGCGCATCGCCGCCGCCGTCTACGACTTCTGGACGATTCGCGGCTACACGGAAGAGGCGCTGACCTGGATGGAACAGCTGCTGGCCCGGCCGGATGCGAGCGTCGCACCGGTTATCCGCGCCAGGACCCTGGCCTATGCGACCTTTCTGGCCGGATTCCGCGGCAACAAGGCCGCGCAGAAGACCTATGGGCGCGAGGCGGCCGGCCTGGCCGCGGCACTGGGCGGGGAAGGGCAATCGGCGCTGGCCTGGGCCACGGCCGGCGCCGCTTACGCCCACGGCCGGCCCGGCCCGCTGCCCAGTGGTGGCTCCGCAGCGGCCTGGGCCCTGGGCGCCCGGGCTTACAGCGCGAGGGCGGCCGGTGACTTTGCGGCTGAGCTCGCTACCTACCGGCAGCTGGTTCGCCTGCACCGGGAGGGAGGGGAGCGGCATCTCCTCGGCCCCGCGTTGATCACGGCCAGTTTTGCCGCCTGGTCGCTCGGCCATCTGGAGGAAGCGCGTGCCATGGTCGACGAAGGGCTGCCGCTGCTGCGGGAAACGGCGAACCCCTATTGGATCGCCATGACCCTGAACGGCTCCGGCGATCTGGCCCGCTGCGAGGGGAATTACGCCCGAGCTCAGGCAGAATATGCGGAAAGCATCGCCCTGCTGCGCGAAATCGGGGCCGCACGCGACCTGGCCTCGGCCCTGCATAACAGCGGCTACACCCACCTGCATCTGGGTGATGTCGGGCTGGCTTACGCCCATTTCAGCGAGAGCCTCACGCGGCAGGTCGGGCTGCAGAATCTACCCGGCGTGGCGGAATGTCTCATCGGTTACGCGGCCATGGCCATCGTGAGCGGACTTCCGGCCGCCGCCGCCCGTCTGCTGGCCGCCGCCGTCTCGCTCGGTGGCGAGCGGGTCGCCACAACATGGGCGGCGACAAAAATGGAGTATGACCATTTCCTCGAGCGCACACGGGCCGGGCTGGACGATCAAGCGTTCAAGGCGGAGCAGGTGCTGGGGCGAACACTTTCATTGGAGGAGGCGGTGGGTTTCGCGCGGCGTTTGCCGATCAAAACAGCCGCTCAAAGCAAGCAGAGAGCGCCCGGTGATCTGACGCCGCGCGAACTCGAAGTGGCCGCCCTGGTGGCACAGGCCATGTCGAATGATGAGATCGCGCAAAAACTGGTCCTGAGCAAGCGCACCGTTGAAAAACACGTTTCCAACATCCGCGCCAGGCTGGGGTTCACCCAGCGCGCTCAAATTGTGCGCTGGTGGATTGGATCCAGGTTGGCGCAGGAAGAAGGTCATGGCGCTGAAGGCAAAAACAATTGAGCTGTCGACCGGCGTCTCCCTGCCCTATGTCGAGCAGGGAAACCCGGCCGGGATTCCGGTTATCTTCCTGCACGGCTTCCTGGACACCTGGCATTCGTTTTCGCTCGTCCTGCCCCATCTTTCCGGGTCCATGCGTGCTTTCGCCATTACACAGCGGGGTCACGGTGAGGCCGGCCGGCCGGCGGCGGGCTACAGCATCGTCGACCTGGCGGGCGATCTCACGGCGTTTATGGAGGCGCTCGACCTGGAGCCGGCCGTCGTCGTTGGCCACTCCATGGGCAGCGCCGCCGCTCTGCGCTTTGCCATCGATCACCCCGGGCGCACGGCCGGGCTCGTCCTGATCGGCGCGTCCTCCACCATGGCAAGCAGCCCGGCCGCCCGCAGCTATTGGGATTCAACCCTGTCGCAGCTGACAGACCCCGTCGATCCCGTCCTGGTTCGCCAGATGATCGACAGCGCGCTGGTTCGGCCGATCCCCCGTGATTTTCTCGAGGCCGCCGTGGAGGACGGGTTGAAAGTCCCGGCCTTTGTGTGGCGAGCGGCATTTGCCAGCCGCTGGCGCCGGGAAGGTGATTACGCGGAAGAACTGGGCCAGATCCAGGCGCCGACCTTGATCGTGTGGGGAGATCGGGATGCGCGCTACGGGCGCGATGAACAGGCCGCGCTGGTCGATGCCATCCGGCGGGCGGAGCTGGTGATCTATGCCGGGGCGGGACACCTGCTTCACTGGGAGGAGCCCGCTCGTTTCGCGGCCGATCTAACTGCTTTTGTCGAAAACCTTCCTCACTGAATCATCGGATTGGGCACCTCATTCTCATCGGACTGTCTCTTACCCCCCGTTGGGTTCAAATATCGCTCCCCAACACCCATAAACAGGAAATACGTGCGCAAATACGCGCGTGCACGACTGTCTTCCCGGATAACTTTTGCTATGGTGTGCCTGTTCCAGGCAGCGGCCGGGACACAGATCCCGATCCATTAGCAGCAGTCTCAGGTAACGGGTCAAGCCCGGTTGCACGACTCTTCAGGATCTCCTGGACTCGCATGAACGCGGGATTGAGATAGCTCGAGACCCCGCTGCCCATGAAGATTTAAAAGGAGGATAACTCATGTCAAACGAACACAACAAACACCTCGCCCGCCGCTGCCATGAAGCCCTGGCGGCGAATGACCAGGCGGCTTTGCGAGAACTGCTGCACCCGGACCTGGTTGCTTACTCCCACGACCCCCATCCGCAAAATCGAGAGGCATATCTGCTCGGCGCCGGCCTGTGGCATGAAGCCTTCGGTAACACCCGCTTTGCGATCGCGGACCAGATCGCCGAAGGGGATCGAGTGGCAACGGTCGCCACGCTGCGGGCGAATCACAGTGCCGGCGAATTTCAGGGGCTTCCACCTACGAACAAACCCATCGCCTTCGATGGAATCACCATCATGCGCATTGCCGACGGGAAAATTATCGAGCTTCGCGTCCTGTCGGATTGGTTTGGGCTGTTTCAACAGATCGGATTGGTTCCGCCGACTGAGCCGGCATCTTAGGCACGGCTTAATCATCGTCCAGAAGACGGACGGCCTTCGAATGCTTTACGCCGGGCCGGAGCCAGAGCCAGGCGGCAGAACCAGGCACAGCCTGCGGCGAACTTATGGCTGTTTGGCGACTATCTCCGTTTGCTCACCGGATTCTCGTCGCGCCAGTAATCGGATATTCTCACCCGTCGGATGATTTCGGATCGTTTCCTGCAGCATGGGCAGCGACTCGATTATTTTGTCATCGACAGCCAGGACGATGTCACCTTTACGAAGTCCCGCCTGGGCTGCCGGGCTGCCTGAACGGGGGAGCACCATCACAATTCCCTCGGGGACATAGATGGCTCCGGCATCGGCCCAGGCTATTTCAAGCATCCTCCGGGTTGAAACGGCGCAGAGACAGATCCCAACACCACACGATGGGCAGGTGCACTGGCACTCCTGTCCTTCATCTTCCAATTCGGCAACCACCACGCCCGGCAGCAGGCGGACGATCTGCTGCACGGCTGCCGCCGATTCGCGCAAATGCTGCAGGAGAATATCGTCCGTATTGTCTGAACCTCAGACACTGGAATCGGCAGCACGGCGGGCGAGTACCATGAGAACGGAATAGCCAATGACCGCCTGATGGAACAGCGTTTGAAGGCTGAGGAGGCCGGTAGACAGAGGGTACCTGGCGCTGTCAAAAAAAACTTCGAGAGGAGAAGTCGCTGAAAGGGGCTCAGGAAGGGAAACACCCGGCGCAACCGAGTGCAGGCGGGCTCCCAATGTCTGCCCATGAGCGGAAGATATCTTTTCTAAGTCCTCGAGCAAGGCGGTGACCTTCGGGTCATGAGCCGCATTATCCATGAGCTGCTTGATTCGCTGGTCGATGATCTGCTCGAGAACCACCAGGGCTGCCATATGGCTGTGCAGGCGGGTCAGGGACTGGGTATCTTTCATTTTATCTCCTATGAGAAAATGTAGACTCCAACTGTTCAACCTTACAACCACAGGCAGACGAACAACCTCGGTTATGGCTGCTTACACCCTGACATGAACGGAATACTAATCCGTGGATGAAGTGAATTAGCCAGGAACAGGGTGAAGGATGCGCCTGTTCATTAGTTTCGTCTGTCCAATTTTGCTCCTGAAGAAGACCCGGCATCTGCCCGTGACCGACGGGGTACGCTGAACGAACGATTGCAGTTTCACTACCTAAACGGAAAGAATGGTCACCACGAACAGTATACAATGAAAGCCGTGTTGGTAAGAGGGATTATTGATTGTAGAACCTGGGTTTCTGCAAATCATGCGCCAGGCCATTCGGCTGAAAAGAAACTGATTACTTTGGATCTGGCCCTTAAAGATTGGCTGTTCGATTTCGGCCGGCAGCCGGCAGGGAAAGGCCGCGACGAGGGTGTTGAACTGCTCGGCCGAAGAGCCTGGATTGAGCTGAATGCCAGAGGCGCTGTCGCGGTGAAACCGCTCAAGTCGATCGAGCGCGCGTTTCAAGCCGTCTGGATCGGCCAGCGTTTGCGCGGCCGACCGATCAGCCAGGGTGATCGGGCTGGTAGGCAAATCCGGCTGCCAGCATCCGGCCAGGGCGAATGTCTACAAAAGCAGAGCTTTCTTCATGATTCTCGTCGATCCATCTCGCCGGCTCCTCTATTTTCTTTTTGTAAGGAAAGGTGCCGCCTCCCCGATTTGTTCCGATCTTTTTGATTTCTGCGGCCAGACCAGGGCCACCAGAGCCGCGGCCGGGTGATGGGCGCTGGCCCTGGTTGTGAAACCGTGTGGCTATCAGCCGAAATTACCGGTCGTACAGCCCCCGTCCCTCGATTATTTGTGGAATGCATTTTTCCACCCGCGACGCCCGGGTTTTGGCCTGTTTGGGCGCGGAAAAATACAGCAGATACCCTCGCTGCCGTCCTGGGGTCAGCGCTTCGAAGGCGGTTTTCAATAGAGGGTTTTCATCCAGAATCGCCTGGAATTCTTCCGGCATGGGAAACTCGGCTGTCTCTTTTAATGGCACTTTCAAACCGGCTTTTTCCACTGCAATCGCTTCGCGAATCGCGGCTTTCACCAGCGGTTCCATCTCGACAATTTCGTCGACATGGGTGAACCGAATCTGGCGGGCTGCCTGCGTATTTTCCGTCTGTTGAATCAGGATTCCCGCGGGATCGCTCAAGAGGGCTCCTTTGAAAAACAAATAGGCGCAGTAATCATTGAAAAGGTGGATCAGCACGATATTTTTACCCTGCAGCGTATAGCAGGGATTTCTCCACTTGACTTCTTCGGCCAGCCCGCATTCGAGCGCGATTCGCCGCAGCTGCTCCAGCTCCGCCTGCCACCTTTTATTTTTGCGGATGTAGCCATCCACGCTGGGATTCTTTTTAGTCATCTCTTGATCCTCAGAAACGGCGCCAGCCCGGTTCTGGCAGGGTGTGTCCATTTAGGATATGGCACAACCGCCGGAGTGCCTGCTTAAAACCTCTGCCAGGGAAGAGCCCCGGTGATGACTAAAAGATTTGCCATTTAGCCGATCGCCTGTTTCAGGAGCGCCGCAATCCTGGCCTCCTCGGCCGCCCCTAACTTCTTCAGCGCGAAGGCGGTCGGCCACATGGCCCCGTCGTCGAGGTTGGCTGCGTCGCTGAAGCCAAGGGTCGAATACCGCGTCTTAAATTTCTGACCGGCCTGGAAGAAGCAGATCACTTTGCCATCCTGGGCATAGGCGGGCATCCCATACCAGGTTCTGGGCGCAAGGGACGGGGCGCTGGTTTTGATGAGGGCGTGGAGCCGCTCGGCCATGGCGCGGTCCGAATCTTCCATCTCGGCGATCTTGGCCAGTAAGTCGCTTTCCCCGTCTGCTTTGTCTTTCTTCTTTCCACGGCCGCGGCGGGCTTCGGCTTTCAGCTCCCGGGCGCGCTCCTTCATTGCAGCTCGTTCCTCTTCTGAAAATCCCTGGGCCTTCTTATCGGTTGCCCTGGTATCACCTGTGGATTTTGCCGCATCTTTTTTGGGGCTCATCGAAACGAAACCTCCTGTTTTGCTCGATCCTCGTCGAGATCGAATAGTCACTACACTAAATGGTAGGTAGGTTAGACCTTGGTGGCGGTTCCTCTTCTGAATTTCGAGGCCAGCTGCGGCTCGATATCAGGCGAGGATAGTCCCCTCATTTCTACCACCGGCCGGGCAGCGTGTCGATGAAAAGGCTCCTGACCATTCATGGTTGTTTATTTGAATTCTCTCATATCTGGGATAGCAAACCGGCTGACGGTCTTCCGGTATAAATTTAAAACGCGCGCAAATAGAACCACAACGGGTTGGCGCCGTGTATTTTTTAATCCGATAGGGTAATTTTTTACGGTTTGGTCTATTGGCCGCCAAACAGGTGGTTTTCGGCGGGACACCGCGGCTGCGCCGCCAGTTTCACCTGCAGAAAAATGCGCAGGCCTACGATCCGCGACAGGAGATGAAGCGAGACATGACCGCTACTATCCGCGACATCTTCTACGCCAGCCGGCGGTCGACGGCCGAGCTTTTGTTCAGTAGGGCAATCGAAACATATGCCGTTTCCGCTCCCAGTCTGGCCGATTTGCTGGAAGCAAAAATTCCGCAGGAATTGCCCGTCTTCTCTTTTCTGGAAAGCCGTCGCCGGCGAATTGGCACCGCCATTGGACTACAGCAGCTCAATCGAGAAATCCAGCGATCGAGCTGGGCGGCATGACGAAGGGAATGACAAAGTCGAGGGGTAGACCCGTCAGAAATTGTTCGTCAGGCTGAAACCACCTACCAATCGCAGGATGTCGTTCGGAGGCTGGCCGTGATTGACCCGGAATGTGTAGTCTCTATTGGCGGCCAGTATTTGCAGCAAGATATCGATGAGCGGCGAAGTCGGCACAAGGATCGCTGATTCGCAGGAAAAGGAATCCGATGCATGGGCCACTTGGGGCTGCCAGCAAGGATACCGTTGCGGTCGAACGGCAGGCGACGTCTGTCACGGATGATGGAACGCCCGGCCAGCGCAATGGGTTCAAGTCATGGTCCGCTTCGTTCCATACCCTGGGGATACCCCAGCCGTTGCCGGTTTCACAGGAAGTGCCCAACAAGCTCTAGGGATTGTCAACCCAATGCATACTGCCAACCAAGTCATTGACATTTACCGTGGCAATACCGGACATGACGTCTGACATCGCATAGGGAATCACTAACTCGTTCTTGTGAATGAGCGACCCACAGGAATACACGACATTCGGCACATAGCCTTCTCGTTCTTCTTCATGCGCTACGAGTAAAGGTTCATCTAAGTAGGCGATAATTTTCGTTGGATTTTCAAGATCGAGCAGGATCGCACTAATGGAATACTGTCGCATGGGACCGACACCATGAGTCAGTACCAGCCAGCCGGCAGTGATTTCAAGCGGGGAGCCGCAGTTGCCCAGCTGAAAAAATTCCCAGGGGCGGGCCGGCTCCTGCAAGATTTCAGACTCCTGCCAGAAATGGATATTGTCCGAAAACATAATCCGGTTATTTTCCCCATCCTGTCGTGACAGCATCACATAGCGGCCGTTAACCTGACGCGGAAAAAGCGCCATCCCCTTATTTTGTACGGCTTTCCCATTCAGTGTGGATATTTTGAAGTGGATGAAATCTCTCGTTTCAATCAGCTGCGGGAGAATACGCACCCCATTATAAGCGGTATAAGTTGCGTAGTACGTTGCCTGACCATCGGCGTCAAAATATTGGACAAAGCGGGCATCTTCAATACCCCGACTTTCGATTTTCGAGGTGGGAAAGATCACTCGTTCTGATATTAAATGGCTGGGGTCGAAATAGATTTCATAATTGGAATTTGCCAGCCAGTAAATAATCTCGAAGGTCCTGTTTTGACGGTCTGCCTGGAAAACAGGATTTGCCTGCAGGGCCTCAATATTCCTTTTTAAGCTGAAATACGAGAATGTGTCCAGAAGCTGATTAAGCAAATGATGCGAGACTTCATTGTCCGCCCCCATCTCCTGAAGTTTCAACCGGAACAATTTTCGATCATAAACCGGATCGAGGTGAAGGTCAGGTGTCACAACGTATTGGCTGATTGGATCGAAATGGATTTTATTTTTCGAATCAAGCAGCCCACTGCGAAATACGATCGAGGATAGATGTCCTTCTCCGGTTGCTCTCAGGCTCATGATAAAACGCAGGCAGCCGTCGGGACAATTCTTTTGATCCGGATGGGGAACAATAGAAGGGTTAAAAAGGGCGGCAGATTCGATGGAATACTCCATCGTGAAATAAACCCCAATTAGGACCTTCTTAATCTCACTGACGACCACATCGCTTCTAATAAAGTCTTTCACTTGATTCATATGGCGCTCGAAAATGCCTTCGATTTCCTTGTGCCGGCCAGAAAAATCGATCATTACCTCAGCCAGTAATGTTTCGGCTGTTGTCTCCGGCAAATCGAGCACACGTTGAATAATTCTGGCGATACGGGCAGGATCCTCTGGCAGATGAAGCCTGGTGATAACGCGGGAGGAATCCCCCTGAATCTTTTCAGCGTTCCGTTTAACGATCGGATGCGACCGGGTTGCTTTGACCATCAATTTGCTTGCTCGATCATCATGTTATAAACCTGGCCGTATTGTTCGACCATTCTGTCTGCACTAAAGTTTTCTTTGACCTGCAGGAAGCACGCCTTCCGCTGAATAGTTTTTATTCGATGTACGTATTCAATCGCCTCTTCGCAGTCAGAAACCAGGAAGCCCGTTTTCCCATGTTCGATTAATTCAGGCATGCTGCCCCGGTTGAAAGCAATGACCGGGGTTCCACAGGCCATCGCTTCGATGACAGACAGCCCAAAAGGTTCGTTGAAATGGATCGGATGGAGAAGGGCCGAGGCATTGCCTAACAACAGGCTGCGCTGAACTGGCCCGACACTCCCCACATAAACGGTCCGGTGGTTGTCCAGATAGGGTTGAACGTACTGTTGATAATACGTTTCATCCTGAATGATGCCGGCGAGCTTCAGGGGTTTGTTGCAGGCTTTGGCAATTTCAATCGCCTCTTTCGCGCCTTTGTCGGGGTGAATGCGGCCGAAAAACAGCAGATAATCGTCTGGTTCGGACTGAAAATCAAACTGCTGCAGGTCAATCCCGTGATAGATGGTCTTAATATAGTCGAGCTCAGCTGATCGGTCGGCATTACTTATCGAGACATAAGCCACGCGTCCATTATATTTTTTGTAAACCGGTAAAATCCCGGGCGATGAAAAGCCATGAATGGTCGTCAGGACAGGGGTATCCGTCAGGCCAGTGTAGGTCAGGGGAAGAAAGTCAAAATGGTTGTGGATGATGTCGAATTCATGCGCATGGTCGAAGAGCTCTGAAATGTGAAGGGCTTCCCAGACTTTTGCTATGATCGACGGGTCTTCTTCGTAGCCGGTTGGACAGACTGCATGGAGTTTTCCGGCGGTTTCCGAATCCCCAGTAGCAAACAAAGTGACGTCGTACCCACGGGCAACCAGGCCTTCGGTCAGGAGGGAAACAACACTTTCCCAGGGCCCATAATGCCGGGGAGGGGTGCGCCAGGCAATTGGCGAGAGCATGGCGATACGCATGCGTTATCCTTGGTTTTTAGGTGTTAGATGAAGTGTGTTCTCGGCCAGCCGGAGTTCTAACCAGGATTGTAAAAACGCCAAAGTCGATTCAGCGCCCTGGTTTTCGTTTGCTCGATCGGGATGGAGACCATCACGGCAGCCGCCTGTTGTCGGATCATAAAGGGGGAGGCTCAGATCATTGCGGCCGAGAAACCATTCAAAAGCGTGTTGAGCTTCCATATACCAGCAGTTGTCTCCTGTCATCCGATAGGCTTCCAGACAGGCCGCCACCACCGTCTGTGCCTCCACCGGTTGTTGATCAAATCGGGCGCGCTCACCGCCTTGTGGGTAAAAGCCGTTGGAGCCTATCGGCACGAAATGCGGCGTGGTTGTATGGGAACGCTGTAAAGCTCCTAACCAATTCAGGGATTCCAAACCGGCTTCCGCCATGGCATCATTTGGAATCCATTGTCCACACATCAACATGGCTCGAGGGAGTACCGCATTGCAATAGGTCAGATTGTTTTCATACCAATGCCAGCCATTTCTACGATTGGCCTGGTATAACGAGAGCAATCGTCCCGACAGTTCTTCGCGAATCTGGTTGATCAAACGATCGCCATTGAACCTTCGTAAATATTCGTGAATTCCGATGAGGGTAAATGCCCATGCCCGGGGACTCGTCATGTCAAGAACAGGGGGTAAGGCCTGTTCAAAGAGCCAGCTCGCGATACTGATATGGCCTTTAGTGTGAGAGCGGCCGATGACAGTGCCTAATGCCCACAGGGTGCGGCCATGACTATCATCGGATCCGATTTCTTCCAGCCAATGACGCTGAAAATCCATAAAATTTCGAAACCGATTAGTCTTCGTGTTAAAGGCGGAGGCGATGAAGGCGAGGTACCGGGTGGTTAGACCAGGCGATTGGCCGTTTCCAGGCTCCAATTCCGACAGAAAAGTACTAACAATCAAAGCACGCGCGTTGTCATCAATACAGTAGCCCTCAAGATAATTGGGTATGGTGAAGGTGGCGTGCTGTAAAATGCCCGTATCATCGGTCATTTGATGCAAATGATCGAGTTTGAGCGGGGGCAGGTCACCAGGTCGTTGATTTAATGGTTTCACAACGAAGCTTGATGAAGATGAATGGCGGCGATTGGCGCGGGCGCGCTCAAAACTGCCCATATAGCTCCGGGCGACATGTGACCAGATCATGTGGCGGCCATACATGTAGGCACGTTTACGCATGGCATCGCGCCGCGCTTCATTATCGAGCAGGTCAATCACTGCCTCGGCAATCTTTTCCGGGTCATGGAACGGGATCAGGACGCCACGTTCATCAGCCAGAATTTCTTCGGCATACCAGTAAGGGGTCGAGACGACCGCTTTGCCTGCGCCCAGCGTATAGGCCAATGTGCCAGACGTAATCTGGGCGGCGTTGAGATAGGGAGTGAGATAAATATCCGCCGCGCTGATGAATTGATTTAACTCCTCTAAAGTCACGAAGCGGTTGAAAAAAATCACGTTCCCTTCAACCCCTCGGTCGCGTGCCAGGCGCTGCAAGGACAGGCGATAGGATTCGCCTTCCTGGCGAATGACCTGGGGATGGGTAGCGCCAAGGACGAAATAAACCACATCGGGGTGTCGGGCGACAATGGCCGGTAGAGCGGAAATGACGTCTTCGATCCCCTTACCATCGGATAGCAATCCAAAACTGAGTAAAACCATTTTGCCTTCGACCCCAAACAGGTCTTTATGAAAGCTGGAGTCGCTAAACGGCACATCGGGAATACCGTGAGGAATTAAATCGATTTTCTTTGACGAAATACCATAAATGCGCTCCAGAAATTCGACTCCTCGCTCACTCATCACCACCACCCGATCGGACAGGCCGGCGACTTCTTGCAGCACCTGGAGTTGATCTGCATTGGGATGTTCGAGAATGGTGTGAAATGTGGTGACCGCAGGCATATTTAGGTCTCGCAAAAGGGCCAGAATGTGACTTCCGGCCGGCCCCCCATAAATCCCATACTCATGCTGTAAGCTGACGAGATCGACATTGTTAATATTAAGAAAATCTGCAGCGCGCCGATAGGAGGCGATGTCTTGCTCAGCAAGTTCAAAGCGGACACGGGGTGGATAGAAATAACCACCGACTATGTCGTTAACAGGTACCGCGATGCAGGTCGTTTCTCCGTATTCTGTGGCGATGGCTTCACATAAATCGGTCGTAAAGGTCGCAATTCCACACTGGCGCGGCAGATGGTTGCCTATAAATCCAATGCGCTTGATAGATGAATTCATCGCGTCAATCCGAACCATACGTTTTTTTCCACCTTCCTGTTGTTTGAGTTGCGGGTGATGGCAATCGACGCCAAAAGGCAGGGGAATGTCAGGAAGCCGCGTGAAGCAGTCCTTGACATTCCCCTGCCCCCTGGGACCAATACCTCAAATCCAGGAGCCAATGAGCCTCAGGAGTTCAAAGATCGGAGTTGTTGTGTCCTAAAACTAAAGATGACCAATGCCACCAGCTCGCCGGACACTGTGAACCATCCGATCGTGCCTTGGGATTCCCTTTTGGCCGGTCATCAACTTATTTTAAGAAGAAAAAGGAATGATCGGATTTTCCTTTTTCTCTTTTTTCTCTCTTTTAGCCTGCTTTTTTTCCTTGGCTGTTTTGGCTGGCTTCGTCTTGTCCGACTTTCTACTTTTCTTTCCGCTGCCCATGGTTTGTTTTCCCCTTATGTCTAAACGCTCTGGATTTGGTTTATCCTCAGCGAATATTCCTTTACGACCATGCCTGAGAAGGGTGTCGTTGCGTAATCATCTCTAAATGGTTGTACAGGCCGTCATTTTCATGACATTTTTTCCCGTCTGTTTCTTTTGGTTACCACACGGCATGACAGGCTGGTGAATCATACGCTAGGCCAGAACCTGTGTTCAGACCAGTCTTCGTGGCATACCCGCTGCTTTATCTGGAGCTGAAGGTCGTTTAAGGGGCTGGTGCGCCAAGGGTTGTGAGCTGCTCGGCGCATTTAGCCGCAACCCTGTCATCGGCCGCCGCCTCTCCAGGCATAATGGCCCAGGTCTGATCTTTAACATACCGGGTCCGCTGGACTGAGGTGGTTAAGGCAGTCAATTCATCGAGCTTTTGAGCTCGCTGGGGGTCCTCATCAAACTGGGCCATACAAATCGGGGCCAGCCGTTCGAGCAGAACATCTTGAGATTTGATTTCAGCCATCCGATTGGCCGTTCCGGCCGTCACCCAGCCACCCTGAGAAAAGCCTAGAAATATCGTCAGGACAACCACGGCGATGGCGATCCAGAAAACGGCTGTTTTCGTCAGCTTGGCTTTATCCCACCGGTGGCGAAGGTTTGTTAGTTGGGTTTGCATCAATCATCTCCTTGTAAACACCGCACGCATCATCAACCAGCCGCCATGCTAAATAACCAGCAGCCAGATCACCATGACACATGGGTTTCAGAACAACCCGTAAACTCTCTCTGAGGCAGTCAATCTCCCTGGGTCCGAAAACGGCAACCAGGGTATTTATGTCAAGTGTAGGGCTGCGGCTCGCAGGCGCTCAGCCACCCGATCGGGAGTCTCCCCTTTACTGATAAAGGAATCAGCTCCCGCTGAAACAGCGGCCTGCTGACGGGAATCCAAATGGCTGATGAGGACAATGATCACCGATTTCGGGCAGGTTGAACGCAGCTCGAGGAGGGAGCTACTAGAGGGGATCAAACCCCATTCCACCAGCATCATATCGGGGTTTGTTCCAGCGGCCTGGGCCAATGTGGCGGCCCAGTTATCAGCATCGCCAACTACCTGCATGTTGATATCCGACAGCATTAAGCGCCATGCCGAACGGATTTCAGGTTGGCTGTCGGCCACGAATACTCGAGTCATAAATTCATACTGCAGCAAACCCTGTCTGGAAATTACGGCCGGACAGCAGAGAATTGACACACCCCGGTGTAAGGGGCGGTCGAGAGGAGGGAAGGGCAAATGAACCCGGGATTGAAACGGGCGGACGATCAACAGCCCATTTCAATCCGAGGTGTCTCCACAAGCCTGCTTTGCCAGCAGAAATTCTTGCCATGCAGCATTAAATGCAGCGACATAACCAGTTTCAGCGAGGCCAATGACGATTTCAACCCAGGTTTTGTGTTCGTTGGGCTTATAACGAGAGGCTTTAGGTTGAAAATTCTGCATGCGAGGAAGGCGAGCGAGGTCACCAATGGAATCGGTTCGATTTTGTTGAGCACTGAGCCACTTCTCGAAATTTAAAATATTCTTTTCCCCTATTGTTCTTTGCTCACTGGCCAGCGATTAACCGATTTCCGAAAGAGTTCCCTTTCATCTTTCCAATAGATAGAAAACGAGTTAGAGAGAAACGAACAGGGATCAGGTAATGGTATACCGCCCTTTCTGTCCACTTAACTTGAAGGATTTCGCGGCACTATCCAGTCTCCGGGCAATTTCCCAACCCGTGGCTCCGTCTTTAAAAAAAATATCGAATCGCAGGGAATCGGCCAGGAGGGAGCGAATTTGCCCGGGGTCGACCAGGCAGCTGCTGACGAGTGTGTATCCCGTATAAATTTGTGCCAGGACCTTGATTTCTGCTTTGTTGTGAACTGTTACTGTAATTTCTGCCAAGTTTCCTTCCTCAATCGAAATGATTCAGATTGATGTCACGACCTCATGAAATTCATCCCGAAACTGGAATTTTCCCCCGACGGTTGCAGGGGACATTTGTACCCACCCTAAATATATCGATTAACCTTTCCCACGGCATCGCCTGTATAGGGGAAGGCTGCCTCCGCCATTTGGGGGATATTTGATCGGAGACCCGATGGAGGTGGGGGCGGCCGTTTACTCGACGAGCCTGTGGCGAATGGCGACCGCCACGGCTTCGGTTCTGCTGGCCACATCCAGCTTGGCCAGGATGTGACTGACGTGGGATTTGATGGTGGATGGGCTGACAAACAGCTTTTCGGCGATCTCTGTGTTGCTCAAACCATCAATCAACAAGGAAAGAACGGCGCGCTCGCGCTCGGTCAGGTTGCGGCCGGGGGACGGCGGCTGGTTGGTGGTTTGAACCAGCTCCTGGGCGGCCTCCGGGGAGAGTGAGCCGCGGCCGGCATGGGCGCCGCGGATCGCCTCGGCCAACGTTTGGGCAGACACGTCTTTGAGGAGATAGCCAATGGCTCCAGCCTGCAGCGCCTGCTGCACCAGGTCCCCTTCCTTGAAACTGGTCAGCGCAATGACCTGCACCGAGGGAAATCGCCGCCGGATCATTTCCACCGCGGCCACCCCATCGACATTGGGCATGACCATATCCATGAGCACGACATCGGGCAGGATGCGTTCACATAATTGAACCGCGGCCTCGCCATCGGCCGCTTCGCCGACCAATTCCAGGTCGTCGAAAACCTGTAGGAAGGTTGCCAGGCCGCGGCGCACCATCGCGTGGTCATCAACGAGCATGACCCGGATTGGCTGGGTAGGGTTCATGGCGTTTGCTGTTCCAGGGATTTGACCCAATAAATGGCAATTTCGGTGCCGTGACCCACCTGGCTGGTCACGGTGAGCGTGGCGCCAATCGCCCTGGCTCGTTCATGCATGATGCTCAACCCGTGGTGACTGGAAGGAATGCTGGCCGGGTTAAAGCCACAGCCGTCGTCGCGGATGTGACATTCCAGCTGCCCCTCCCCATATTGCAGATCGATCTCAACCCGGCTGGCCCGGGCATGTTTGGCAATGTTATTCAACCCTTCCTGGCACAAGCGGTAGATCGCCACCTGCACCTTCGCCGGGAGGACCCCTTTCCCCGTAATCGTCACGTTAACCGGAATATTCGTGCGGCCGATCAGCGCGTCTCCCAGCTGGCGCAGTAGATCTCCCAGGTCAGCATCGGTCAGGACCAGGGGTCTCAGCTCGGCCAGCAGGTTGCGCATCTCCGCCATCGCACCGCGCGTCAATCGGCGTAAATCTTCGAGTGACTGCAGGCCCGCCTCCGGGTTTTGTTCCCACAAACGCGGCAGAACTTCGGTGATCAGGTTGGCCGAGAAAAGCGACTGGTTGACTGCATCATGGAGATTTTGGGCCAAACGCTGGCGTTCTTCTAGGACTGCGACCGTCTGGGCCTGTGCGTTCAGTTCAGCATTGACGAGGGTAATGGCCGCCTGATTGGCGACGATCAGCGCCAGGTCCGCGTGGTGGGCTGTAAAGCTGTCCGGTTCGATATGGGCAACCCCTATCCCGCCAATCACGCGGTCCTTCACAGCCAGCGGAACCCACATCCATGCCCTGATACCCTGTAACAAAATTGGGGCCTGGTCGTTCAGCAGAGACCGGAGAAGCCGCGCCTCTGGAGCAGCACTCCAGACGTCGGCGATTCGTTGTGGATGGGGTTCATGGATGAGCGGCGCCACCATCTCTGATTTTTCCAGGCGAATGCCGAAGGGCATGGCCTCACTTAGCTGCTGGGATCCACGCACCGCCAGGCTGACCAGAGTTAATCCTTCCAGGATAAAAAGGGCGGCATGGCTGTATTCAATAATAACGCGAAGCTGATCGAGAATTAAGCCGGGTTTGAGTTCCAGGGCGCGGGCGAGTGTTTGGGAAATCTCGAGGAGGGTGGATTGTTCCCGGAGCCGCGCTTCCACCAGGGATTGACGCTGCTGGTTATGAATCTGCAAGGCGTTTAAGGCCACCTCGAACGATTCCAGGAGCTGCTGCTCCTGGGAACCGGCCGGCCATTCCCCCATTGGAATGGTGGGAACCGCCTCTGGCGCCTGAGCCATTTGCCTGAACAAATCGGCAACAAGCGCGAAAAAATTATCCTGGGAGGCCATACGATGAGTGTAACTGAACCCCGGGGTGCTGTCACGCCTGACGGTTTGCGATGTCGAACCTGAACCGGAAGCCAGGCGGGAGAACGAGGGGTCGTGCTTCTCGCTTCCTGCCCCTTCCCAATATGGGCACACATCGCCCCGAAATTTACCAGTTTCCCCTATAATGTGGGCATGTCTGAAACCCTGCTGCAGACGAAGCTCTATGTGCCACAGCTCCGGCCGAACCGTGTTCCTCGACCTCATCTCATCACGCGGCTCAATCAGGGTCTCCAAAACGGTCATAAACTGACCCTGGTTTCCGCACCGGCCGGTTTCGGAAAGACCACGCTGGTCAGTGCCTGGGTGAGCGGGCCGCGGCCTGACGCCGCCGAAGAAAGCCCATCCGGCCGCCGCATCGCCTGGCTCTCGCTGGATGAAAACGACAGCGATCCGGTCCGTTTTCTCACCTATTTCATCGCCGGCCTGAACCGGCACCGGGGGAAAGAAGGCAGTCTGGGACAGGCAGCGCTGGCCATGCTCCAATCTCAGCCGCCGCCGCCGGTCGAGACGATCCTGACTGCCCTGTTAAACGAACTGGCGGCCGCCCCCGACCGTTGGATCTACATCCTGGACGATTATCATCTCCTCGCCTCTTCGCCCGTCGACACAGCCCTGGCCTTTTTAATTGAACACCTGCCGCCGCAGCTGCACCTGGTTGTTGCCGCGCGGGCGGATCCCAACCTGCCCCTGGCCCGGCTGCGCGGCCGGGCTTTGATGACCGAACTGCGGGCCAATGACCTGCGATTCACCCCGGCTGAAGCGACCGCATTTCTCAATCAGGTGATGGACCTGACCCTCTCACCCGAAGAGGTTGCCTCGCTGGAGACCCGCACCGAAGGCTGGATCGCCGGCCTTCAGCTGGCGGCACTGTCGATGCAGGGGCGGGCGGACGCCTCGGATTTCATCCAGGCGTTTGCCGGGGACCACCGGATCATCCTCGATTATCTGGTCGAGGAGGTCCTGCAGCGCCAGCCCGATCCCATTCGGAGCTTTTTGCTGCAGACTTCTATACTCGACCGCCTGCATGGTCCCCTGTGCGAGGCCGTGCGCCTGGGCGAAGCCCGGCCGGACAGCCTCGCCGTCGGGTCGGAATCAGGTCAGGGGATGCTCGAGGTGCTGGAGCGCGCCAACTTGTTTGTCGTACCGCTCGATGATAACCGCCGGTGGTATCGCTACCATCACCTCTTCGCCGATGTCCTGCGAGCGCACTTGATGAGCGACCATCCCGATCTGGTGCCGGCCCTGCATCGACGGGCGAGCGTCTGGCACGAGCAGAACGGTCACCGGGCGGATGCGATCCACCACGCGCTCGAGGCCGAGGATTTCGAGCGGGCAGCGAAACTGATCGAACTGGCTTATCCGGCGATGGACGTCGATCTGCAATCGGCCACCTGGCTGGGTTGGACAAAGCGGCTGCCGGAAGCGCTGATCCGCACCCGACCGGTGCTGACCGTCGACTGCGCCTGGGCGCTCCTGGATCAGGGCGAACTGGAGGTTGAGTCCCTGCTGCAGGAGGCGGAACAGCGGCTGAAAGAGGCGGCCCAGCGGGGTAGGCCAGATAGCCTGTCGCCTGAGATCGCTGTTGCTGACGACGAGCAGTTTCGGCTGCTGCCGGCCGCGATTGCCAGCGCCCGGGCCTATCGCGCCCTGGCTGCCGGGGATGTGGCGCCAGCCATTGGGTATGCCCGGCAGGCACTCGACGTCTTTCCTGAAGAAAATCACCGCTGGCGAGTGGGGGCCCTGTCGCTTCTCGGGGGGGCCTGCTACGCCGGCGGGGACCTGGAAGCGGCCGCCCGATATTTCGCCGAGTTCCAGGCCCAAATGCGGGCTGCGGGCAGCATCCCGGCCGCCATCAGCACCGCCTTTGTCCTGGCGGAGATTCTGACGGCGCTGGGGAGGCTTCGCGAGGTTGAGCGAAACCTGGAGCAGGCGCTCAGGCTGGCGGCCGATCACGGCGATCCGGCCCCTCTGGGTACGGCCGACCTCTATCGGGCGCTCGGCGAGCTGGCCCTCGAACGGGGCGATCTGGCAGCCGCCTCCCAATTTTTACAGAAAGGTGAAAAGCTGGGGGAGCAGGGGGAGCTGCTCGACTGGCCGTCCCGCCTGCGCCTGGCCCAGGCCCGCTTGAAGGAAGCGCAGGGAGACCTGCCCGGGGCCCTGGAACTGCTCGATCAGGCCGAGAGCCGGCGTCTCCCGACCCCGCTGCCCGCTGTTCGTCCCATCGCCGCTTTGAAGACACGGCTGTGGATCCGGCAGGGTCGTCTGGTTGAGGCTCGGACCTGGGTGCTCGAGCAGGGGCTGTCCGTCGACGACGACCTGAGCTACCGGCGCGAATACGAGCACATCACGCTGGCCAGGCTGCTCATCGCCCGGTATCGGCGCGAGGGGGCCGACCGATTCATGCATGAAGCGATGGCCCTGCTCGGGCGGCTTCTGAAAGAGGCGGAAAAAAACGGCCGCATGGCAAGTGTCCTGGAGATCCTGGTGCTCCAATCACTGGCCGAGGGAGGCCGGGGAGAAAACCTTCGGGCGCTCGCCTCTCTGGAGAAGGCCCTGTCCCTGGCAGGGCCGGAAGGCCACGTCCAAATCTTCCTCGACGAAGGGCCGCCAATGGCTCACCTGCTCGAAAAAGCCCTTTCCCGGGGCCTGGCGGTCGATGACGTGCACCGGCTGCTGGTCGCTTTTTCGGAGCAGGCCGCGGCGCCGCCGGCTCCGGCGATCCCGCCCCTGGACCGGGTCGAATTCGTCGAACCGCTCAGTGAACGCGAACGCGAAGTCCTGCAGCTGCTTGCCGACGGGCTGACCAACCAGGATGTGGCCGACCGGCTGGTCCTCTCGCTGCACACCGTCAAAGCCCACGCGCGCAATATCTACGCCAAACTCGGCGTAAGCAATCGCACCCAGGCGGCCGCCAGAGGAAAAGCCCTGGGGATCCTCCCCCCTGCCAGACCGCCGCAATAGGTGAAATAAAAAAATTTGTTCGGTTTTCCGGGCGCTGTTCCTTCCGATTCTCCCCTCCAAATCTTGCCAAAATAGTCCTCTGATTAGTTCTTTCGAGGTATGACAGGTCGGCCGCCTGGAGATTATTCTTCAGGGGTATTTTTCACCCTGCCGGCCGCTGTTTGATGCAGAGACCAGGCAGAGGCTGCCGATGGAGGCGATAAGATGGCGAGCGAATTTCACTCTCCGACTGGACCAGACCAACCGGTGATCTATCAAATCAGGGTCAAGGGGCATCTGGGCTCCCGCTGGACGAAATGGTTCGGTGGGCTGTCCATCACCGTGGTGGACGACGGCGACACGCTGCTGACCGGCCCGGTCCTCGACCAGGCTGCGCTGCACGGCCTGCTGGGAAAAGTGCGCGATTTGGGGATGGCCTTGCTCTCGGTCAACCGGGTTTCTGCCGATCTGGTGGAAGCTCCCGGGGACCCGGAGGCGCCGGCCGCCCCAACCCTGTTGGATTTTAAAGGAGATAACAGATGAATGGCATGCGAATGATTGAAGAGGAAAGAAGCGTTCTGCGCTGGGGGGGACTGGCCGGTATGCTGGGTGGTATGCTCTTCATTCTCACCTGGGTCGTGGTGATCGCGGGACCGGTGGGGATCGAGGAACCGGCCGATCTCGCCGGCTGGGTCACCCGGTTCCCGGAGATCCAGACGGCCCGTATTTTGGAGAATGGGATCTACCTGGTGGGCCTCATGCTGGAGGTCATGCTCTTTCTGGCACTGTATCGGACGCTGCGGCCGGCCAGCCTCGCCCCGGCGCTCTTTGGCAGTGTCCTGGGGATTTTAGGCCTCGCGGCGATGATGGTCTCCGCAACCCCACACATTGCGCATGCGCCGCTCTCCGACCTCTATCATGCTTCAGGGGCAACCCCCGAAGATCAGGCGACGCTTGCGCTCCTGTGGCAGGGGATCTGGGGCATTTTCGATGCGATGCTCTTTGTCGGTTTCTTTATCGTTCCGGCAGGGCTGACTGCCCTTGGAGTGGCGATGTTCGGGGCCCCTGATTTCGGCAGGGGCTATGGCGGGGTCACGGTGTTTCTCGGCGTGGTCGGCCTCCTGGCTGCTTCTCTCCAAATGGTCGATCACGCCTCGATGATCGGCGCCGGCAGCTATTTTGCCTGTCTAATCCTCTATTTCGTGTTGGGATGGAAAGTTTACAGATTATCAAGGCCCCTTCGGGTTTCATGAAGAAGAGGGAAGTCCGGGGGCGCTGATGCCTTGCTTTGGCCAATCGGGGTACCTCAGGGCGAAGGTGGCCGGCCACATGGTGCCTCAGCCGAGGTTCCCCTTGTTGCGGAAGCCGGCTGATGCGTATCTCGTTTTGACCTTTTTCGCACCCTGGAAGAAAAAGACGACTTTGCCGTACCAGGCAGAGCTGTGGATCCCAAACCAGGTTTTTTGCGAGAGTTCCCGGGTGTTGGCTTTCGTGAGCGCATGAAGCCGCCTGGCCTTGGCGCGATCCTCGATGGTTCTGCCGGCAAATTTTGCCAGGAATGACAGTTGCCGCAGCGGATTCCTGAGAGATAATAACCGGAGATAGAACCTGTTGAGAAATCGCGGAGTGCAGCAGGCCGGCTTCAAGCGATCGTCCGCTGCAATTTACCCGCCTGACCTCAGGTGACTTTGAATTTTCATTTCGACGCATAGGCGAAGGGGGTGGACAGTATTGTGAAGGTCGCCGTGGTAGGGGGTGGCACGGCCGGTTTCCTGGCAGCCGCCCACATGAGTCATTTCTTCCCGGATTGTGAGCTTTTTCACATTTACGACTCACACCTGCCTTCGATTGGGGTAGGAGAAGGCACCATCCCCAGCTTTCCTCCCTGGCTGGAGGCGATCACCGGGCTGGATTTCCCGGCGCTCCAGGAACGATGCCAGGCCACGCTGAAATTGGGCATCCGCTTTGAAAATTGGGGCCGCGCCTATCCGATCTTCTTCCATAATTTTTCCGCCGGCAGTTATGCCTATCACATTTCGGCTGCCGGCCTGCCGGCAGTTCTGCAAGAAAGCATTCGGGCCACCAGGATCGATCGCCGCGTGGTTGAGCTGGCCAGCAGCGGCCGCGAAGTGGCCATTCGCTTTGCGGAAGGGGCGGAACTGCAAGTCGATTTCGCCTTTGACGCCCGCGGTTTTCCGCAAACGCTGCGCCGTGAGGAGCACGAAAGGATCCCCGGCATTCCGACCAATGCGGCGCTCATCCGCCGGGGCCCGGTTGCAGCGCTTCAGGGCGGCACACGGGCGGTCGCCCGGCCAGAAGGTTGGATCTTCGTCATCCCGCTTGCCGGACACACGTCCTACGGGTACGTATTCAACCAGGAGACGACCCCCCCGGCCGCGGCGCAGCGGGATTTCGACGCGTTTTTCCGGGCCGAACAAATTATTCCCCAGGATGCGGAGCGATCCCTCCGTTTCCCCTGTTTTCGCCAGCGCACCTTTTTCGATGGCGCTCTGTTTAAGATCGGGAACACGGCTTCCTTTCTCGAACCCTTGGAAGCGACGGCCATCGGCCTGATCCTGCTGCAGCTGCAGGTGGCCGGCTACTGGCTGGGCGATCAGTTCGTCGGAATTTCTGGAGAGGAGAAACGCCGTCCATCTGTCCTGGCCGAGATCAACCGGGAGCTGGCCGAGTCGATCCAGGCCGTCGGCCTGTTCGTCAGCTGGCACTACGCCCGAGGTTCTGTTTACGACACCCCCTTCTGGCGGCAGGCGCGGCGTGGATTTGAACATGCGCTGGACCTGCAGCGGGAAACGGCCGTGGGCTGCAAATTCCTGGCCTGGCTGGCAGGGGGCGCGCAGATTCCGGAGGCCTATCTACCGTTTGTCCGGGATCGGGAAATCTACGCCGCAAAAATCGCCCCAATGGTGCAGATGGATGATTCAGTGGGCGGATTTGATGAGGTTAATTTTGCCCAGGTCGGCTACGGGCTGGGCTATTTTCATGGCCGGCACAACGCCGGCCAACTGCCTGAATGAGGTAAAGGAGCGTAAGATGTTCAGAAGTTTTGATGATAACACCAGTTACAAAGTCGTCATCAACCACGAGGAGCAGTATTCCATATGGCCGGCCGACCGCGAAATTCCGCTGGGCTGGAAAGACGTCGGCAAAGGGGGGTCGAAGAAGCAGTGCCTGGCCTATATAGAAGAGGTGTGGACGGATATGCGGCCGCTGAGTCTGCACGATAAGATGGCTGAGGAAGCGCGCCGGCTCAAATAATCAGCGCGCCGGGGCAACTTTCGCCGAAAACAGCTCCCCAAAGACGGGGTGAATATCCGCCTCCAAGCCCTGCTCCAGGCGAGAAAGGGCCGCATCCAGGGCTTCCGTTCCCGCCGGGGGCAGGGACGGCCAGGCCAGTGTCAGGCGGTTGATGCCCGGGCGCAGCATGGGCTGAGGCAGCTTCAGGGTGTGATTTGTCCAGCGATCCGTGAGGTTGAGCCTCTGGATGCGGTGGCCGTTCACCATCACCCCCAGGAATCCCCTCCGGCGCTGAAACCGGTTCCCGAGGCCGGGCAGCCGGGCTGAGAGAGACAGAACCATCGCTGCGGCTGCCCCGCTAACAAAACCCAGGTGGATGACGGGCCAGGGCGACCGAAGGGCTGCTCGCTCGGTCAGATCGGCAAACGACATCGTTTCCGGGTAGAAGCGCGCCAGCGGTTCCCAGAGGTAGGCCGGCGGGAAGACCAGTTCGAGCCCGGCCCGGTTCGCGCCGCGCCCTGCCTCCAGGAGTTGAGGGATCGTCTCCCGGGCACGAGATCCTCTTTCTGCCAATACGTCCCCGATCGCCTTCAGAAGCGCCCAATCCAGGTAGCAGTAGCGCCAGCCGTGCTGAAATTGGAGGGGATAAGGGGAGCCGAGGTTGGCCTGCTGGGCGGCCGTCAGGACGGCCGGTGCCGGCGCCGCGCGGACGGCGACCAGGTCGAGCATCGCCGACTCGACGCCGGGGTCGGCGGCCAGCGCCATGCGGAGCCAGTAGCGAAGGATCTCATCTGAGGAGCCAACCGGCAGCAGCCGGTGGGCGGTGTGAATGGCGGCGCCAAAGCGGGTTGCGGCCTCGATGGCGTCCGGGACGCCGGGGTCGGGGAGCCGGTCGAGCAGATCTGGCCAGGAAATATCCGTCAGATCGTCCCCGGATAAATCGAGAACCGCCGCGGTCACGGCGGCCATGGCAACTTTCATGCCCTCGGCCGTCAGGTGGCAGTAATCCAGGAACAGGCGCCGGCCCGGCCAGACAGAACCGGTATAACGGCCGAAAACGGCGGGCAGATCGACGACTTTGAATCCATACACGGCGCCCGCCCGCCGCTGCACCTCCTGGTCCATGACGGCTGCCTGGGGAGCGCTGAGAAACCCGATGGTGGCGTAATTGCTGCTGCTGATTTCGGCTTCAGCGGCCAGACGCGCCCGTTTCAGACTGCCCAACCCTTCCTGGACCCGGGCCAGGAGGCGAAAAGTCGAGGCGCAGCTCCCGCCGTCCAGATCCAGCATCTGGTTCGCGAGGCGCAGGGCCGTCGGCCAATCTCGCTGCTCGAGCGCCGCTGCCGTCTGCCGGTACAGGGCGTGCCAGCGCGGCGTGCCATCTCCTGGCAGCCAGACAACCGGCTGCCGCGTCTCCCAATCGGCCAGGTTCACTTCCGGAATGACCAGGATCACCGGTATACCGGCCGGCCGGGCCAGGGCATCGATTTGAGCAAGGGCTCGCCCCGCTTTTTCCAATCGCTGTCGGGCTGCCAGCTCGATGGGCCCCATCACGCCGGCCTGGCGCCAGGCCGCCGCGTATGCTCGGCGGCCGGCGGCCGACGGGTAGTAGGGCGACACGGCTGGCGTCTCCAGCAGATTCCAGTTGTTCCCGGTGAAAATGACGAGCAAATCGGGCTGGAGCTGCAACGCCTGAGCCACCGTCTCGACCAGCGAGTCGAGCGTTTCGTTGGTGCGGGCCAGATCGACGACCTCGAACAGGACGCGATCCAGGGCCGCCGCGAGCTGATCGCTCAGCACTTTGGCCGGGGTCAGGTGCGGGGCGTATAGATATCCGGCCGCGGCCGATTCCCCAAAAAAACAGATGCGCCTGCAGCCATCGGGTTTCACAGCCGAAATGGAACGCCGCTCAGCATAGTGATCTCCGAACGGGTGTGGCTCCGGGCGGGTGAAAACCAGTTCGCCGTTTTCTTCCCGAGGGCGCCAGATGCTGATGGGGGCGGCATCTTTCATTGGGGAGTTCCTAACACGGCAGGTCCGGCCCTGAAGCGATCGCCGTGAAAACGGGAAGAGCCGACCGGCGGTTCAGGCCAGGGTCTAACAGTCCTCCTCACCAGGGTACGAATCGACCCCTCGCCTGCCGCTCGCTCATACAAAGGAATACAGCCCTTCATGAACGACCGAATGGTGCCGGCTGAAGGCAAACGCTGGCGCCGTCTCCCAGACGGCGACCAGGGCCGCCATGTCTGGCGGCAGCCGGGTCCGTTCAATGAGAAAATCGCCCAGCACCAGGGCATCGAGATCGGCTCGCACCAGGCAGAAAAGCGCATCAACCGGTGTGCAGGCGATGGGCTCACCGCGTATGTTGAGCGAGGTGTTCAGGAGAACCGGGCAGCCGGTGCGCCGGTAAAATGCCCGCAGGAGGGCGGCAAAGCGGGGATTGGCGGCGGCGTCCACCGTCTGGGGACGGGCGGACCCGTCCACGTGCGTCACGGCCGGCAGAGACAGGGAGGAAATCACCTGGCAAGTTTCCAGCATAAACGGAGATGCCGGGCCGAGGTCGAAGTGGGTGCTGGCCAGCTCCGCCAGGACGGCGGGCGCGAAGGGGCGGAATTCTTCCCGCTTCTTGACCCGTTGATTGAGCCGGTCGCGCATCGTCGGGTCGAGTGGATTGGCCAGGATGCTTCGCGCGCCGAGCGCCCGCGGCCCAAATTCCATCCGCCCCTGGAACCAGCCGATAATTTCATTCCGTTCCAGGCGGTCCGCGACGGCCGCCAGCAGCGCTTCTTCTCGTTCCCGAAAATCAGATGCCACGATGCCGGCGGCCGACAGCAAACGGCAGATTTCCGCTTCCCCTGCCCCGGGTCCCAGATAGACATCGGTCAGCGGATCACGCGCGTGCCGCTCTCCAGTCAGCTGGATATGGGCCAGAGCGGCCGCCCCCAGACAACCCCCGGCGTCACCGGCGGCCGGCTGGATAAAGAGGTTGGCAAATGGCCCTTCCCGGCGGATACGGCCATTGGCCACGCAGTTCAGAGCCACGCCTCCGGCCAGGCAGAGATTGGGAGTCCGGACACGGCCGGCCAGGTATTCGACTTTATCAAGCAGAATTTCTTCCAGGACGACCTGCAGGCTCCGGGCCAGGTCCTGGTGAAATGGCTGCAGCGCAGCATCCGGCTCTCGCGGCGGATGGTCGAAGAGGGCCGGCAGGCGGGGGCTGAACATTCTTTCGCCCTGAACAAAATCAAAGAAGGTCATATCCAGCCGAAACTGGCCGTTCGGGCCGGATTGGATCAGGCGGCGCAGTGGCTCCACGTATTGGGGACGGCCGTAAGGCGCCAGGCCCATCACTTTGGACTCGCCGCTGTTGACGTGGAAGCCCAGGTAGGCGGTGATTGCGGCGTAAAGCAGGCCCAGGGAATGGGGGAATTGGACCTCCTCGAAGATTTCAAGGGACTTGCCCCGGCCCTGCCCGTAGGTCGTCGTCGCCCATTCGCCGACGCCGTCCACCGTCAGGACGGCCGCTTCCTCAAAACCGGAGAAGTAAAAGGCGCTGGCGGCATGAGACAGATGGTGATCGAAAGTCAGGAGCTGGCCATCATAGCCCAGCTTTTCCCGGATGTCGCGCAGGGGCCGTTCGGGGTTTATACGCATCGCTTCGTCATCAGTTCGGGGCATACCGGACCAGAGCTGGCGTTGGTGCTTTTTGACTGGTGACTCGTAGTAGGCGATACAATCCACGTCGGCAAGGGTCAAACCCCCCGCTTCCAGGCAGTAGCGGAAAGCACGCGTCGGCAGACGGGCATCGTGTTTGAGGCGGCTGAATCGTTCTTCGGCCGCGGCTGCAATCAGCCGGCCGTGCTGCAGCAGGCAGCAGGCTGATTCGTGGTAAAACGCGGACAGGCCGACAATATTCACGCGTAAATTGTAGCCAGACCCTCTGGACACGGCTAGCAAGGGCCATCAGAGACCCCGTTTCCACATGACAGGGCGATGCCGGGCCGCAGCGGCATCCAGATCAGGGCCGGCCCCGTCCTGCCCAATACGACCATCTCCCTCGGCCGCCGGCGCCGCGGCCGGGGCCACCAGGCCGAAAAAAGGGGCAGTCCCACCAGCACCGGCAAGCTCGGCTTCCAACCCCAGATGGGGAGCAGCAGTGCGAGTGTGGTGTGGATGGTTGCGCCTGTCCGGAGAGATGAGTGCTCTCACCGGTGCCGGATTTTTGCGGTTAGAAGAACGAATCACTTGCGTTTCGCCATCCGTTAGAACGGGACCAGCAGGCACGAAAGCCTCCCTTCGGACTTCAAGTTGACAGGCCAGGTTATCCGTGTTCCGGCCTCAGTCTTCGGAAAGGAGAAAGGGTCTTCATGGGCCGGGGAACCATGGGACTTGCAGGCAAAGGTTCAGGAGGGCCGATTTCTGCCGCTCCGGTAAGTGGAGCCGGGCCGGCCGCATCTTGACTCCCGGGAGGTCCGGCAGGCACCGGGTTTCTCGTCGAAATGGATTTACACTACAATAGCCGGATCCAGAGGAATCGAATGAACCGGGAAGAAAAGAGATATCAAGTGGTGATCGTCGGGGGCGGATTTGGTGGTCTCAAAGCCGCTAAAGCGCTGCGCGGCCGTCCGGTCGACGTGACGCTGGTCGACAGGCGCAACTTCCACCTGTTTCAGCCCCTCCTCTACCAGGTAGCCACCGGCGGCATTTCGCCGGGCGATATCGCCTACCCGCTGCGGGCGGCCGTGGCCGGGGCGAAGAACATCCGCGTGCTGGCGGCCGAGGTCGTGGATATTCTGCCGGACGAGCGCCGGGTCATCCTGGGCGATGGGGAGCTGGCCTACGATAGTTTGATCGTGGCCACCGGGGCGACCCACCACTACTTTGGCCGGGAGGATTGGGCGGCGGCCGCGCCGGGGTTGAAAACCATCGAGGAGGCCCTTGACATCCGAAGAAGGATTCTACTGGCCTTCGAAGCCGGCGAGCGGGAGTCGGATCTGGATCGGCAGCGGGCCTGGCTCACGTTTGTCATCGTCGGGGGTGGGCCAACCGGCGTCGAGCTGGCCGGCGCGATCGCCGGTCTGGCCTTTGAGACGCTGGCTGGCGAGTTCCGCCGGATCGATCCGCGGGAGGCGCGAATCATCCTCATCGAAGGGGCTGACCGCGTTTTGAGCACATTCCCGGAGGAACTGTCAGCCAAAGCCGAGCGAGCGCTGGTCCGCAAGGGGGTCGAGGTGCGGACCGGCACCTTCCTGACCGGTCTGGCCGGCGAAGAGATCACCCTGAAGGACCATGAAACCGGGGAGGAAAACCAGCTGGCGGCGCGCACCGTGCTGTGGGCGGCCGGCACGAAGGCGACCCCGCTGGGGGCGGTGCTGGCCCGGCGGACCGGTGCGGTCCTGGATCGCATGGGACGGGTGGTGGTCGAACCCGACCTGTCAGTTCCCGGCTATCCGACCCTGTTTGTCATCGGCGACCTGGCCCATTTCGCCCATCAGCCGGAAGGCGCTCTGCCCGGGGTGGCGCAGGTGGCCATGCAGCAGGGGGTGTATGCCGCCCGGCTGGTGCTGGCCCGCCTGCGGAACAAAACGCTGCCGCCTTTTCGCTATAAAGATAAGGGAACAATGGCCGTCATTGGCCGCAATGCGGCCGTGGCCGATCTGGGATCCCTGCATCTGAACGGCTTTGCCGCCTGGCTGATCTGGCTGTTTGTCCACATCAGCTTCCTGATCGGCTTTGACAACAAGCTGCAGGTGCTCATCCAATGGGCCTGGGCTTATTTCACCCGTAAACAGGGGGCTCGCCTGATCACCGGCGAAAATCCCTACCCCCTTATTCGACCTCCCGGCTGATCGCACGATCTTCGGATTTGAAGTCAGGTTGGCAGCCGTCCCAGAATGGATGGTGGGCGGACCTTCGTGATATTTTCCACAATCTGGACTATCGCCTCCTTTACCTATACACTCTTGTGAAGATTCCAATCTGTCTGGCCAATCGATCATTCCTACATCCCAACCGGTTTTGGTCTGTTTCGCCTGCCTTTTCTGAGGCGGTACCTCCAGACAGACGTCTGCGCCCATCGCGGCCCAGCGGCTCTAAGTTAATTTCCACTGATTCAGCAAGCGATCAATTGATTTGTTTCATCCGGGAGCCAGGAGGGCAAACCATGGCCAGGTTTCAAATTTCCCAATCCGTCGAGATCGACAAGCCGGCGGAGACTGTGTACCAGTTTGTTACCGACCTCTCCAAGACCAATTTGTGGCGGCCGAACGTCGTGAACAAGGATATTTCCGAAGACTCCTTGTCGGTCGGCATGACGTGGGTTGAAGCCTCCAAATTCCTGGGGCGCGAGGTAGAGGTCAAAAACGAAGTAAGGGAGTTGGAGGCCGGTCGTCACTGCCGGATCAAAATTGAGGGGGGAGTCGTCTCAGGTGAGAACACCTGGGAATTTCAACCCATTTCGGAATCGCAGTGTATTACCACCCTGTCTTTTGAGGGGGAAATTTCGGGTTGGCTGGCCAGCCTGGCGGGCGGAGTGCTGCGGAATCAGGCCGGGAGCAACATGGAGAAGGATCTGGCCAGTTTGAAGGCAAATCTGGAAACCAGCTAGATTTCGGCCTGTCGAGCCGCCCGATTACCGGGAAATGAACGACCCGCTTCGGCTGGAGGCGTGGCTGATCAGGTTCAGCCAGGAAAAACGGGGGACCCGCGGCTGGTGGGATCGTCAGATTCGATAGCGGAGCAGGCGCAGGGCGTTCAAAACCACCAGGATCGTGCTGCCCTCGTGCAGGACGACGGCACCGCTCAGCTCAATCCAGCCCAGGACCGACGTGAGAATCAGCAAAAATATGATACCGAGGGCGATGGCCAGGTTCTGCCGAATGATGGCCCGGCTGCGGCGGCCGAGGCCAACGGCCAGGGGCAGTTTGCCCAGGTCGTCCCCCATGAGGGCCACATCGGCCGTCTCCAGCGCCACGGCCGTGCCGGCGCCGCCCATGGCGATCCCGACGGTGGCGCTGGCCAGGGCCGGAGCGTCGTTGACCCCATCGCCGATCATGGCGATGGGGCCGTAAGCCCGCTGCAGCGAGCGGATCGCCGCCAGCTTCTGCTCGGGCAGCAGGTTGGCCCGGACGTCCGTCACGCCCGCCTGGCGGCCGACCTCCGCGGCTACATCGTCGTTGTCCCCGGTCAGCATGACCAGTTTTTCAATGCCCAGGCGGCGCAGGGCCCGGAGGGTTTCTTGCACACCCGGTCGGAGGGTGTCGGCCAGAGCCAGCACGCCGAGAAAGCGGCCGGCCCGGCTGACGACCATCGTCGTTCGACCCTGATTTTCCAATTGTTCGACGATCTGCACTAGCCCGGCAGCCAGCTCCTGGCCGGCGGTCTCTCGGAACAGCTTCAGCGAACCGATGAGGACCGGCTGCCCGTCGATCTCGCTTTTGACGCCGCGGCCGCTGACATTTTCCAGGCCATTGGCAGCCGGCAAAGCGAGCCCTTTTTCCTGCGCAGCCCGGACCACCGCCAGCGCCAGCGGATGGTTCGACTGCTGCTCGACAGCGGCCGCGACCCGCAGCAGCTCATCCGGATCGGCGCTGTTCAGGGGGATCACATCGGTCACTTTGAAGTTCCCTTCGGTCAGCGTGCCGGTTTTGTCGAAGGCGATGGCGTTTAAGCCGCCCAGGTTTTCCAGGTGGACGCCCCCCTTGATCAGCACCCCGCTGCGGGCGGCCTGGGCGATGCCGGAGAGAACGGCCGCCGGGGTGCCAATCGCCAGGGCGCAGGGAGAGGCGGCCACCAGGAGGAGCAGCCCCCGGTAGAAGGCGTCCGGCCACGTCATCCAGCCGGCCAGCGGCGGCAGGACAATCACCAGCAGGACCAGGATCAGGACCGCGGGTACGAATTTCACCGTGAAGCGGCGGGTCAGCTGCTGGGTCGGGCTCTGCTGCTCCTGGGCTTCGGCTACCAGCTGCATCACCCGGCTCAGGGTATTGTCCCCGGCCAGCCGGGTCACGGCGACTTCAAGGGCATTCTCCTGATTGATCGTGCCGGCGAAGACGGCCTCCCCTTCGCCTCTCGTCACCGGCAGGCTTTCGCCGGTGATGGCGCTTTGATCGATGGCGCTGCGGCCGCGGGTGATGGCGCCATCGACCGGGATGCGGTCACCGGGGGGGACGACCACGTGATCGCCGATCCGGACCCGTTCAACCGGCCGTTCGACGATCCGATCGCCTTCTTTGACGCGCGCCGTTTTGGGCATCATTTCACCCAGGGCGCTGATGGCGCCCCGGGCCCGATCGAGGGCGAAATGTTCCCCGGCATGGCCCAGGCTGAAGAGGAACAGCAGAAAGGCCCCTTCGGCCCACTCGCCGAGCAGCGCCGCCCCGCCGGCTGCGGCCAGCATGAGGACGTCGGTATCAAAACGTCCCCTTAGGAGGCCGGGCACGGCCTGGGTGGCGATGTCGTGGCCGCCCGCCAGGTAGGCCAGGATATAAAGTCCGAGGGTGACGAAATCCGGCAGCCCGAGAAAGCGCTCGCCCAGCCAGCCGGCCAGGAAAAAGAGGCCGGCCGCGCCAACCAGCAGAAGTTCCTTCCGCTCCCGAATCCAACGGAACAGGCCGGCATCTTCCACGGCCGGTGAGTCAGCGGCCGGGTTCCCGGGTCGATAGCCCAGCTCGCGCAGGGTCCGGTCGATCCGCGCCCGCTCGAGCCGGGTGGCGTCGTAGGCGATAGCGGCGGTGCCGGCGGTGGCATTGACCGCGGCGTGCAGCATACCAGGCAGGCGGCCGAGACGATCAGCCAGTACAGCGGCCCGGCCGGCATTCGTCAGACCGTCGACGGGGATCGCTTCATGCCGGTAGCGGTGGGTGAAGTCACTGCCGGCGCTGCGGGCCAGCCGCCGCACGGCCGACAGCGAGATCAGATTCGGATCGTAATGGAGGCAGAGCTGCGCCGGTTCACCGTCGTGAGTGATGTGGGCGCGCTGGATTCCGCGGAGGTTTTCGAGCATTTGCTCGAGCCGGGCCAGGCATTCATCCCGGGCGTCGACGAGGTCCGGCAGCAGGACCGGCAGATCGAGCTGGATCGTCTGTTCGCTCATTTTCGATGGTTCAGCCGGGTAATCAACGGGGTTTCGCCGGCCGGTGTGGCGTTTTTATCGGTGGAATCGGGGGGTGCTAACCGTGCCGCACGTGCTCCAATCCGCAGCGGAAGAGGTCGGTCACATGCTCGTCGTCGAGGAGGTAGTAGACGTGGCGGCCGTCTTTGCGCGTGCGCACCAGCCGCATCTGGCGCAGCTGCCGCAGGTGGTGGGAGACGGCCGAGTGAGTCAGGCCAACCCGGGCCGCCAGCTCGCCCACGTTCATCTCCCGTTCTGCCAGGATGGCGATAAGGCGGATCCGGCTCATATCGGCCAGAGCGTTGAAAAATTCGGCCATTTGAGCGGCCAGTGATTCTTCCAGGTCCATGGGCTGCCGGTCTCCTATTCTTAAACGTGTTAATATACAAACATACATTCATATATTGATTATTTTATCATCCGGTTGAGAGCTGTCAATGGGACCCTGTCTCGGCAGGCCGGGGGGCCGATGACCGGCTTTTCACTATAATGGGGCATGCCGGCGGCTGGATGGGTTGGCCGCGTTTCCCTGTCGCCGCGTACCGCGTCGGCGAATCCAGCCAACAGCCGCGGGCGGCTCATATCGCCCTGGAGATTATCGGAGAAGGGACATTGCCATGACTGTAAGCGAAAAACCGGGAATTCGCCTGGGCCTCAGAGAAAACTGGCAGCAGTTCACCCTCCTCGTCCTCGTCAACGCCTTTGTCGGGGCCATGGTGGGGCTGGAGCGGACGGTGGTGCCGCTGATCGCCGAGGAGGAATTTGGCCTGGTTTCGCGCACGGTGATCCTCTCCTTCCTGATCAGCTTTGGCGTGGTCAAAGCGCTGGCCAACCTGTTCGCCGGCCGGTTGGGAGATCGGATCGGCCGCAAGTCGGTGCTGATCGCCGGCTGGCTCGTGGGGCTGCCGGTCCCGCTGCTCATCATCCTGGCCCCCAGCTGGGGCTGGGTGGTCTTCGCCAATGTCCTGCTGGGGATCAATCAGGGGCTGTGCTGGTCGACGACGGTCATTATGAAAATCGATCTGGTCGGGCCGAAACAGCGGGGGCTGGCCATGGGGTTGAATGAATTTGCCGGCTACCTGGCTGTTTCCCTGTCGGCTCTGATGACGGGCTACCTGGCGGCGACCTACGGCATCCGGCCCTTTCCCTTCTACCCTGGCATCGCCTTCGCCGTGCTGGGCCTCTTATTCTCCCTCTTTTTCGTGCGGGAGACACGGCCGTTCGCCGCGCTGGAAGCTCGGAATGCGGCAGCTCAGACCGGAGGAGATGGCGACCAGCCCTCCTTCGCCCAGATTCTGCTGCTGACCAGCTGGAAAAATAGAACGCTGTTTTCGGTCAGCCAGGCCGGGATGGTCAATAACCTCAACGACGGGATGATCTGGGGGCTGCTCCCCCTCTTCCTCGCCGGCTTCGGGACCTCCCTGGAGCGAATCGCCATCCTGGCGGCCACCTACCCGGGGGTCTGGGGGATCAGTCAGCTGTTCACCGGGGCGCTCAGCGACCGCCTGGGACGCAAGTGGCTGATCGCGGCCGGGATGTGGATCCAGGCCGCTGGCATCGGCCTGCTGGTCGGCGCCCGGGGGTTTGGTTTCTGGCTGGCTGGGGTGATCCTGCTCGGCCTGGGAACGGCCATGGTCTACCCGACGCTGCTGGCGGCGATCTCCGATGTCGCCCACCCAGAGTGGCGCGGCTCAGCGGTCGGCGTCTACCGGCTGTGGCGGGACGGCGGCTACGCGCTGGGCGCGCTGACGGCCGGCCTGATCGCCGATGCTCTGGGAATGGAGGCGGCCATCGCGGCTATCGGGGGGCTGACCCTGCTCAGCGGCTTTGTCGTGGCCGGGGTCATGCGCGAGACTCTGCCTGAAAAAATCAGATCTTGACCGGCCCGGCCGTATGGAATGCGGCCCCACCAAAAACCGGCCGCATGGAATGCGGCCCCACCAAATTCCGGCCGCGGCCGGGAGCTCACATCGAGCGGAGTTCGTACACTCGGATGCTGGCAATAAACGGGTTTTTGGCGGCGATCCTTTCCGCCTCGTCAAGGTCTTTGGCCTCGATGATATTGTAGCCGGTGATCGATTCCCGCCCCCACGGCAGGTCCTGCGTTCCGTCGGCGGAGATTTCCCGCCCGCCATTGAAGCCGCCCTGGTCGAGCTGCCGGTCGGCAATCGATTCGAACCACTTTCCCCAGGCGGCCATAATTTCCGGTGTGGGGGTCTCGAATCCATAGTGCAGCAGCATAAACTTTTTCATGGTCATCTCCTTTCTGGGGCATTTAGCGAGGGGGTGGGCAGATTACGATGATGGATCGCCACTTTCCGATCCGCTTGACCTTAGCATAGGCAGGGAGCGGGTCCGCGTCAAGCCAGAGAGGGCGAAGGCCAGGTGAAAAATTGGATTGAGGGGTTTGGGTCGAAGGGAAAACAGGGGGACTTTCGCGGAAGGGCAGGATTTGTCAAATGCCGGTGCCGGGCGTGTACAATTGAGGCATCCACATGGGGCCTTTTCCCCTGTGTCAGTTGAGCAAGCGCCGGTAGGACAGGAGAATGAGCATGAACGAGGTAGTGATTGTCAGCGCGGTGCGCACACCGATCGGTAAAATCAGGGGAGCGCTCTCCCAGGTTCGTCCGGACGACCTGGCGGCGATCGTCATCCAGGCGGCCGTCGAGCGGGCCGGCATCGATCCCGGCCTGATCGAAGAAGTGTATCTGGGCTGCGCCAACCAGGCGGGGGAGGACAATCGCAATGTGGCCCGCATGGCGGCGCTCCTGGCCGGGCTGCCTCACCACGTGGCGGCCGTCACTTTTAACCGCCTCTGCGCCAGCGGCCTGAACGCCGTCAACCAGGCCGCCCGGGCCATTCGCGCCGGGGAAGGGGAGGTCTTCGTGGCCGGCGGCGTGGAGAGTATGACCCGGGCCCCTTATTCCCTGCCCAAGAATCCGGTCGGTTTTGGCCCGTCCGGCAACACGACGGCCTATGACACATCGCTGGGCTGGCGCTATCCCAATCCCAAAATGGAAGTGATGTTTCCCCTGGAGGCGATGGGGGAGACGGCTGAAAATATCGTCGAGCGCTCCTGCGCCGGGGCCTATGCCGGTGGGGAAATCACCCGGGGCGAACAGGATCGCTTCGCCCTGCAGAGCCAGGAGCGGGCGGTGCACGCCATCAACCAGGGGTATTTCGCCCGGGAGATCGTGCCGGTCTCTGTTCCCCAGGGGCGGGCGGCGCCGCTCCTTTTCGACACCGACGAGCATCCATTCATGAAAAAAGGGGCAGATGGCTATGAACTAGCCACCTCACTCGAAAGGCTGGCTCAGCTCCGGCCGGCCTTCCGCGAGGGGGGGACGGTCACGGCCGGGAATGCCAGCGGCCTGAACGACGGCGCCTGCGCGCTGGTTCTCATGTCGGCCGCGAAGGCGAGAGAACGGGGATTGACTCCGCTGGCCCGCTGGCTCGGCTCAGCCGCGGCCGGCGTCGATCCCCGCGTGATGGGCCTCGGTCCGGTCGAGGCCACGCGCAAGGCGCTGCAGCGCTGCGGTCTGAAGATCGCCGATATCGACCTGGCGGAGCTGAACGAGGCCTTCGCCGCCCAGGCGATCGCCGTCCTGCGCGAGCTCGATCTGGATGAGGCGATCACCAACGTCAACGGCGGCGCCATCGCCCTGGGCCACCCGCTGGGCTGCTCCGGGGCGCGCATCCTGACGACGCTGATTTACGAGATGCACCGGCGGCGGGCCGCCGGCAAACGAATGCATATTGGGTTGGCGACCCTGTGCGTCGGCGTGGGGCAGGGAGAAGCCACGGTCATCGAGCTGGTGTAGGCCCAGGATCGACGGGGATTTACCTTTTCCAGAGCTCCCGGCAGTCGAGATCCTCGCAGGCGGTCAGCGAGCGGCGCAGGAGGCCGCGGTTGAACTCGGGCCACTGCGGCTGCCCCCCACCGCGCAGGTATTCGACGGCGACGGTGACGCAGAGGGCGGCACACAGCCGGTAATCGTCGAACAGCTGCTCGTGGCTGTAGCCGGAGACGCCGCGGCGCTCGAGCTCGGCGAGATAACGGTGCAGCAACGGCTGCTCCAGGCTCCGCCGAATGTCGGGTTCCCAGTAGAGGACCATGAGGTAAGCCAGGTCGTAGGCGGCGAGCCAGTGGATCAGGCTCCAATCGAACGGCTGGCAGTCGATCAGATAAAGCGGCCGAATCCCGGCACGTGGGACCATGATATTTCCGGGATTGGGGTCGCAGTGGATAAGGGTAAATCCACTGTCGTCCCCGGCCCGCCTGACCAGCCGCCCGGGCAGGTGGTCGAAAATTTCCTCGATCAGGGCGGGCCAGTGGGGTTCAAGATCGGCGGCAAAATAGATGTTCACCGGCTCGATGCCCGGCCGGCCGATGCCCACAAAACGGCGTATATGGGCAGGGTCGTGAATCGCCGCCCCCAGCCCGGCCAGCCCGGCCGCTCCCCAGTAGCGGGCGTGGAGGGCGGCCAGCCCTTCGGCCAGGGCGAAGCCAAAGTCCAGGGTCGGCACCACATCGCGGGCATCGGTGTGGGTTTCTGTCACATCTTCGAGCAGGAGGTGATAGCGGTGGATCGCCGCATTGTAGGCGGCATCGTAGCAGCGGAGCAGGGGCGCGTCCGGCACGTCGAGGTAGTCCCGGGTGTAGGTGGTGACTTCGGCCGGGAGAAAAAATTCGCCGTCGCCGGTATCAGTGTCGACCAGTTTTAAGAACAGGTGCACCGGCCGCTCGCCCGCCGCTTCCGGGCTGTAGCGCAGGACCAGCCGAGCATTGCGCGACCAGCTGCCGCCGCCGGTGCC